>NZ_JAOYTK010000037.1:0-31842 GCF_025846885.2 Brucella sp. HL-2
TCAACTGCAATCTCGTCAAAAGGGTTCATCGACATCTTCACGTTCGATAGCTCAACGCCCGAACCATCACCCTTAACACGGATCTTTACGTTGTAATCTACAACCCGCTTTACTGCGACGACTACCTTCATAAGGCTAACCTTTCATTCAAATAGAGACATGGTTTTGCGTCATCTGCATGTTAAACGCGTGCACGCTTGGCTTCCGGATCGTAAGGCGACTCTTCAATCACGCGAGCCTTGCGCATTTCACCCAGAACCGGGATCTCAAGTTCAGTTCCCGGCACACCCAGTTCCAAAGGTAGCAGCGCCAGCGCGATATCATGTTTGAAAGTGTACGAATAACTGCCCGATGTAACACGGCCGACGAGCTTGCCGTCATGATACACGCCTTCCGAGGTCAGCGTGCTGGCACCATCTGTTTCGACGGCAAGCGTCACGGAACGCTGTTTGATACCGAGCTCCTTTTCTTCAAGCAGGGCTTGTTTACCGATGAAATCGCCCTTGTCGAGACGGATAAAGCGTTCTAGACCGCTCTCCCAAGCACTTAACTCAGGATTCATGTCGCGATACATCGCACGATAGGATTTATCGAGACGCAGCGACTCCAGTGCATGCAGGCCGATGAGACGCAAGCCATGCTCTTTACCTGCAACCAGCAATGCTTCCAGCAAATGCCGCTGATAAGCGAGCGGATGATAGAGTTCCCAACCGAGTTCGCCTTCGTAATTAACGCGCAACAGACGCACGTCACTGGCAAGCCCGACCGTTCCCGACTTGATGCCAAACCACGGAAATGCCTCGTTGGACAGATCGATCTCTGTCAGCGATTGCAGAACCTCGCGGGCTTTCGGCCCAACAATCGTGAAACAGCCACGATCATTGGTGACGTTGCGCAAGCTCACGCTGCCGTCTTTTGGCAGAAGCTTTGACAGGTCATCGAAATTCCAGCGTTCGGCACGCGGTGTGGAAATCATATAAAAGTTGTCATCATCCATGCGAGCTACGACATATTCTGCCTGCACTCCGCCCGTTTTCGTCAGATGATGGGCGAGATTAACACGACCCACTTTCGGCAGTCGATTAGCAAGAATACTGTCAAGCCACGCTTCTGCGCCCGGACCACTGACTTCAAACTTGGTCATCGGCGTCATTTCAACAAGGCCGACCGCATTGCGCACCGCTTCGACTTCCTCGCCAACATATTTGCCCTTTTCGGTCCAACGCCAGCTGTACTGATCCTTGGCTTCCACGCCCTTCGGTGCAAACCAGTTCGGCATTTCCCAGCCGTTGAGGCAGCCCCAGACCGCACCCAGTTCCGTCAACCGATCATAGGACGGGGCAGTCTTCTGCGGACGCGCTGCAGGCATATCCTGACCCGGATAATGTTGATCCGCATGAGTGCCCCATGCTTCTCGCACCTTTTCACGTGTCCAGTTCTTGTTGGCATAATCACCGAAGCGGCGCGGGTCGAGTTCGCTCGTATCGATACTGTTGCTTCCTTCAACGATGCGCTCAGAGAGATAGTAGCCGATAGCGCCACCCCACAAAATGCCGCCCGGTACACCTTCTGCGAGCCAGACATTATCCAACCCCCAAGCAGGCCCGACCAGCGGCAACTCGTCGGCTGTCATCTGGAATGGTCCGCGCACATTGGCCTTAATGCCAACGCGGCCAAGCGTTGGCACAAGTTCCATCGCCCGTTCCCAATTCCACGAAACGGAATCAAAATCCTCTTCCAGCAGATCGGCACCAAACCACTCAGGCACACCGTTTTCAGCAAACAACTTCAGATGTTCGGTCTTTTCATAAGGGCCAAACATCAGGCCATCGCCCTCTTCGCGCAGGTAGCCTTCAAAACCTTCATCACGCAGGATCGGCATTTCCGGCAAGCCCTGACGCTTGCGCTCAATCACTTCGGGTACGGCATCGGTGATCCAGTACTGATGGACAATCGGAATTGCCGGAATATCAAGCCCAAGCATCGCGCCGGTCTGACGAGCATAGTTACCGGTGGCTGAAATGATGTGCTCGCAGATGATGTCACCATTATTGGTTTTCACCTTCCACTCGCCGCTCGGCAGACGCTCGAAGCCATTTACCTGTGTGTTGAGGTAAATCTTGGCACCATTGTCGCGTGCACCCTTGGCAAGCGCCATGGTCACGTCAGCAGGCGCGATATGGCCATCGTCAGGATGATAGAGCGCGCCAAGCATATCAGGATTGTTTTCAAGCAAAGGCCATAACTCACGAGCACGAGTCGGAGACACGAGTTCTGCCCGAATGCCCTGCACCTCGGCGACACTCATATAGCTTTTATATTCGTCAAGCCGGTCACGCGTGTTGGCAATGCGCAGCTGTCCGCATTTGTGCCAGCCAACATGTTGTCCTGTCTCAGCTTCCAACCCTTCATAAATCTCGATCGACTTGTTGATCATTCGACCGATATTGATGTTACGTGCATAAGAAGGGATCAGGCCCGCGGCGTGCCATGTCGAACCGGCGGTAAGCTGGGTACGTTCCAACAGAACGACGTCTGACCAACCTCTTTTTGCCAGACCATATAGAATTGAGGCACCAACGCACCCTCCCCCGATGACCACCGCGCGTGCATGAGTCTGCATTCCAAGTTCCCTTCCATGTCATATTTTGTGGGGATGACCAGCGATCAGACTGAGCAGCCAGACAGTCCCGTTTGGCATTACATTACAGAGGGTTCTCGACGCTGTGAGCTTGATAAAAAATCCGCATAGGTATAACTTCAGATTATGCATAGACTCCGCTCTCTGATCCCCTCTGCCAACTATCTTTTCGTGTTTGAGGCGGCGGCTCGCCGTCTAAGCTTCACGGCGGCGGCAGAAGAGCTGAACGTCAGCCAGCCTGCGGTGAGCAAGACCATCAAATTGTTAGAGGAAGCGACCGGTCTGAAGCTTTTCAGGCGCGACCGCAGTCGTCTGGAGCTGACAGCTGAGGGGCAAAGGCTTTATCGCGAAACGCAGGAAGCGTTCGATCATCTGCACATGGTCATCTCTTCCATGCGCAAGAAGCATTCGCGCGACATTATTCGGGTGTCGTTCTCGTCGTCTTTTGTGCAGCTCTGGTTGCTGCCGCGTTTGAAAAGCTTCAAGGAAAAACATCCCGATGTGGCCCTTCGCATCGAGGAAAGCAGCCGTGACGATCAGGATATGCTTGAAGAAGACATCGACGTTTCGGCCCGGCTAGGGAATGGTAAGTGGCCCGGCATCCATTCATGGCCTTTTGTGACCGAAGAAGTATGGCTTGTTTGCAGCCCGTCCTATCTGGAAGAACACGGAGCAATCAAATCCCCGCAGGATCTCCTCAACCACACATTATTGCATTTCGAGGAACGGCATCGGTCGCGGCTTGGATGGCGGGAATGGCTTGAACGAAGCGGTGTGCCCAACCCGCGTATAGAGCAAGACTTTGTCTTCACCGACGCGCTTAGTTCCATTGAAGCTGCAGTATTTGGACAGGGCATCGCACTTGGCTGGAAGCATCTCGTTCGTGACCACATCGCTGCCGGTCGTCTCGTCCCCGCAATCGATATTTTCAACCGATCCGGCGATATTATTCATCTTGTCATGCCAGCCCAGCGCCCACCAAAACGAGGCGCTGAACTGTTTCGCGACTGGTTGCTGGAACAAGGCGCAGATGCCGAATTTGGCATTTAAAACCTATCCCGAAAATCGCTTCGAACTTTTGCTGGGAACGCTTTGGTTATTGTGCAAACACAACGGTTTTATGCCCATTCAGCATAACGCGGTTTTCTGCATGCATCTTTACCGCGCGCGCCAGAACACGACTCTCGATATCGCGACCCGTTGCCACAAAATCCTCAGCACTCATGGAGTGCGTCACCCGCTCGGTTTCCTGTTCGATGATAGGGCCTTCATCAAGGTCTGGTGTTACATAATGCGCGGTCGCACCAATCAGTTTCACGCCGCGTTCGAATGCCTGATGATACGGCTTGGCACCCTTGAAGGACGGCAAAAACGAATGATGGATATTGATGATTTTGCCGAACAGACGGTTCGAAAGATTATCTGAGAGCACCTGCATATAGCGGGCGAGCACAACGAGATCAGCCTGGCTTTCCCGCACGAGATCAAGCAACCGCGCCTCTTGCTCAGCTTTGTTATCTTTATTCACGGCCCAATAATGATATGGAATTTGAGCGCTTTCGGCAGTCTCTCGACTATCTTCGTGGTTGGACACCACCGCGACAATCTCGGCATTCAGCCAACCCACCCTGATCTGATAGAGAAGATGCAACATGGCATGGTCGAACTTCGACACCATAAGCACGATCTTTGGTTTGCGGTCCGCGTCAGCAACCGTGAATTTCATACCAAATCGTTCGCCGGCCGGCTTCAATGCGTGCTCTATGGCATCGCGTGACATGCCAAGCGGAGCAGTGAAAGCGATGCGCATGAAAAAGCGGTTGGTCAGCTTGTCACGGAACTGATTGCTTTCGGCAATATTGCCCCCCACTGCGGCAAGTTCCGTTGTGATTGCCGCCACGATACCAGGCTTGTCATCACAATCCAGCGTCAGAACAAAAAGTGTAGGATCGATGCAGGCCACGGGCCGCACCTTGACTGGCATGTCATTCATGATTGTTCTTTCTGAAATTTCACGAGTCTTTGGTGGATTTGCCGAAAGCGTAGTCACCGACCTTGGGTACGAATTTCGAAGGCATATAACCGTGCGGCTTATCGCCAACTGAAACACCCGTATTGAGGATACCCGCCTGATAATCTGGGACAAACAGTGAGTACGGATAAGTCGGTTGGATCGCACTTGCCTCATCCAACTTCATGCGCAGTTCGTCGGGGATCGTAAACGCAAGCGCACCGAGATTATCATCCAGCTGGGTAAGCTTGCTTGCGCCGATGATAGCGGCGCCAATACCGGGCTGAGTGACGACCCAGTTAAGTGCGATCTGAGCCATTGATTTTCCCATAGCGTCGGACGCTTCAGAAAGTGCAGCTACGATACGCATATTGCGCTCAGTGAAGAGCCCTAACCCCTCAGCATTATTGCGATTGAGACGCCCCTCACCGCCCGCACGGTATTTGCCAGACAGAAGCCCCATAGCCAATGGACTCCAGGCGGTAGTGCCCATTCCAAGATTCTGTCCGAGTGGTACAAATTCCTGTTCAATGCTGCGTTCGACCAGCGAATACGGCAGCTGCAGGCTGATCGGTTGCGAAAGTGCATGTGCTTCCGCCCATGTTTGCGCCCGCGCCGCATACCAGGACGGCACATCGGACAGGCCACAATAACGGATTTTACCAGCGCGTATCAGATCATCGAAGCCGCGCATCACTTCTTCCACAGGGGTCATACCGTCCCATGTGTGTACCATATAAAGATCAATGTAATCGGTCTTCAGACGTTTCAGCGACTGGTCAACAGCACGCATCATGTTCTTGCGACTATTGCCACCCGCATTGGCATTGCCGGGCTGCAGATTGTTCGAATATTTGGTCGCAATCACTACCTGATCACGATTTGCAGTTTCCGTGACGAACTTGCCAACCAGAGTTTCGCTGAGACCCGCGCCATAGGAGTCCGCAGTATCGATGAAATTGCCACCCACCTCCAGATAGCGATTGAAGATGGTGCGGGCATTGTCTTCATCTGTGCCCCAAGAGCCGCCGATCCCTCTCACGCCCCCATTGCCAAACGTCATCGCGCCGAGCGCAAGACGGCTTACGCGCAGCCCGGATCGGCCAAGGAGGAAATAGTGATCAAGCGACATCGGGAAGCTCCTCTTTATCAAGCGGATTACATGAAGCCTTGATAGGGACGACAAGCAACAGTCTGCTGGACATAATTGATCATTGAGATAAAATCGAAAACTGGCCTACCCGTCACCTTCTGCACGGCATGTGCATAGGGTGGCAGATCACTGCATTCGAGCAGAATGGAGCGTACTTCCGGATTATCGCGAACCAGTTTTTTGGCAACTTCACAAACTTCGTGTTCGATTGCTGCTGAATCAAGAGTTCCTTTTTCTTCAAGGATCGCTTCGCGAAACTCGGCCTGATCTTCCATTCCAGCCAACACAACCGGGATCGTATCCGGGATGCCACTCGCAGCGAAATGGCGGGGTGTCAGGCGTTCTGCATTGGCAGTAATAACGCCTACAGTGCCACGCGCCACTGCATGCATGAATGGGATCTGCATCAGGCTCGACAGAAAGACCGGAATATCGACAGCTTCGGCAACCTCTTCCTGAAAATATGCCATGAACCCACAGGCACCTGTAATGGCTTTGACACCGCGTCCTTGCAGCTCAAGTGCCGCTTCCACGAAAGCTTCGCGCAGCGCCGGATCACGCTGGTTCAGCAGACGATCAATGGACGCGCCGCGCACCTCCTGATAACGCACCGGGTATTTATATGTAGTCGCATTGCCGACATTGCCGGGCACGCAGGGATAGGCGGCATCCAGAATGAGGATGCCGACCTGTTCCCCATACCACGACTGGCTGTTTCGGCTGACCGCGTAAACAGTCATCGTTGCAGTCTCCGATATGAATTTGGTTGAGGTGGATGCAGCGGCAATCCGCTGCATGAAGTCGTAATCTTATCGACTATTCGATAAGCTTCGGAGCGCCAGTGTCCCCAATGCTTTCATCAAGACCATAGGATTTCAGGATTTTGGCAATCGTGCCATCCTTGTGCATCTCTTCGATATTCGCATCGAGCGCAGCGCCAAAATCCGTTGCACTTTTGGCGTAAGGCAAGCTTGCTTGCGCCGCTTCCTTAGTGGCTCGAATGCGATCATCAGGCTGCGCAATCTCAACTTTGATGTCTTTCAAGTTGCCATTCTTGGCAGCATAAGCACCTGTCGAATAACCGTCGATACCGACATCAATACGACCGGAGGCAAGATCCTGGTGCATGTTCACCGAATTCGGATAAAGCCGAAGATTGGCACCCAGCAGTTTTTTGGTATCTGTCACCCAGAGATAGCCCTGAACAGTGCCGACATTCTTGCCAACCAGTTCTTCGACGGTCTTGATCCCATCCTTGGAATAAAGGCCCATCTGATCCTTATAAAGCGGATAGGAAAGGTTCATCACCTTGGCGCGCTCGGCTGTGCGATACCAGTCACCGGTGGTAATATCGGCCTGACCAGACAGCACATACTGAATTGCCGCAGCCGGATCGACCGCAACAGGCTTCAATGTCAGACATTCGCGTTTGGCGAATTCTGTCGCGATGTCGCCATCCAGCCCACTCATTTTGCCGCTTTCATCCATGAATGAATGCGGCGCATAGGTAGTGACGGCAATCGTCAATGTTCCTGGCGTAATGGTTTTGAACTCATGCTTCGGCTTACAATCCTGCGCTAAGGCTGTTGCTGACAGCCCCATCAGAATGGCAACACTGATAATACTTTTGCGAATGATCCCGTTATTCATGTGCGACTCCCCTTTTGTCATTGTGAATTATCGCGCGGCATAAGCGGATGACCGCTTCTCCACGTAAGATACGATCCATGCCGCCGGAACGCAGATCGTGGCATAGAGCAACCCTGCCAACATCAGCGCGGGCATATAGCGGAATGTGTTGGCGCCAATTTCATAGGCATTGCTCACGAGTTCTGGCAGCGCGATGGTGAAACAGAGCGAGGTGCTCTGAAAGATCAGAATGGCAAAGCCCAACAGCGCAGGCAGCGCTACTCGCAGGGCCTGTGGCAATAAAACAAAGCGCAACTCATCCAGCATACTGAAACCCATTGCTTCAGCCGCTTCCCGCTGACCATGATGGATCGATTGCAGGCTGGCGCGGATGATTTCACTCGTATAGGCGCCGGTATTCCAGGCCAGAGCTACAACCGCCGCCGCAAAAGACGTCATTGTCAGTCCTGTTGAGGGCAGGCCGAAATACATGAACTGCAGAAGAACCAATGCGGGCGCGCCACGGCCAATTTCAACCAGAAACAGGCTTACATAACGCGCAGCACGAGACTTGGCACCAACACCGAGCGCCAAACCAAGTCCAAGCGGAATGCCGATAGCGAGACTTAAAGCGGCAACCTGCAGACTGATTTTCAGGCCACCAAGAAGCGCTGGCATCCATTCGTAAAACTCATCCAGGGTGGGAAACATCAGCGTGCCACCTTTGCTCTCAAATAGCTGTCAGCAGAACGCGACAACCACGCAACCGGAAGGCTCAGGAAAATGTAGAACAGGCCAACTAGCGCGAAAACTTCAATGCCCTTGAAGGTAAGCTGCGATACCTGATTACCGCGAAAAGCCAGATCAGCAACGCCGATGGTCGATGCGACAGCCGTTTCCTTCATCAGCCCTATCAGATAGCTCGCAGCCGAAGGCAGAGCGACCCGAAATGCCTGCGGAGCCACTACGTCGATCAGCGTAAATCTGGTGCCGAGATTGAGAGCCGTTGCCGCCTCCCACTGACCATGATGGAGTGACGTCAGCGCACCGCGATAGATTTCAGCCATATTGGCTGATGCAATCAGGCCAAGGCCGATCAACGCCGCGACAAAAGGATTGATCGGCATGATGCCCATACCGATGCCGAAGAAAATAATGAAGAGCCACAGAATGGGCGGAAGAGCGCGCACGATCTGAATGAGAAACGCCGCAATCCAGCGTATAGGTGCGAAGCTGGCTCTGCGTGCAGCCAGTAATGGCACACCGAGAATACAGCCGATCCCAAACGAACCTAGCGTTAAAGCAAGTGTCCAGGGCAAGCCACTCAGGATGAGAAGAACATTGTCTGCCGTCATCTGTCATGCACCGCACGAAGAAATCGCTTCGTGCGCTCCTCTTGCGGATTGCGCATAATTTCTTTCGACGCACCTTTTTCTATGATCTTACCGTCGGCCATGATCATGACAGTGTCCGAAACATTTTCGGCAAAACCCATTTCATGCGTGACAACCAGCATGGTCATGCCGCTTTCAGCCAATTCACGCATCACGGCCAAAACTTCGAGGCCGAGTTCAGGATCAAGTGCGGAAGTCGGCTCATCGAACAGCATCACCTGCGGATCAAGCGCCAGCGAGCGCGCAATCGCGATACGCTGCTGCTGTCCGCCAGAACAACGCCCCGGATATTGAGTTGCTTTATCGGCAAGTCCGACACGCTCCAGCAGTTGAAGCGCCCTTTCTTCAGCCTCGGCACGGCTACGTCCCAACACGCGCTCCTGCGGCAAGCTGACATTGCGTAGAACGCTCATATGCGGAAATAAGTTGAACGACTGGAACACCATCCCAACCGTGTTACGCAACTCTTTCAGCTGGGCCTTACGTGGCTGTTGCGTGGCATCAAGCTTCACCTTGCCAACCGTAATCAAGCCGCCGTCTGGCTGCTCCAGATAATTGATGCAGCGCAACAACGTACTTTTACCTGAACCGCTGGGACCGATGATTGCAAGGACCTCGCCCTGTGCAACATCCAGATCGATATTTTCGAGAACGCGATGTGCGCCGAAATGCTTTCTAAGCCCTTCAAGGCGAATAAGTTTTGGTGAGAGAGCGGTCGAAGTCGCCGTGTCAGACACCAGTGTCGGCCGCATTGCGTTCAACAAGAAAACTCCCCATTTTGATCGTTCATCACGATTGTCCCATCATTCCGCGACGTGCAGATTTCGAATTCCTGCAGCAGGTGCTGAAGTATTTATTGTTCTAACGGCTGTTTCATATTTTTTTGCCGTCAGTGTTCCCTTGGTTAGTCACGATAGTTCCGACCCAACAGATTACAAATACAAAAAATATCCGCACAGTCATAACCTGAAGTAATGCCGCCTTATGTCAGGCTACAGCACTTGGCCAAGCCGCAATCCGTCATAAATTGCTGCATGTGTATTGCGCGCAGAAACTGCATCACCAATCCGATAGAGTTCAAAGGCACTTTCCGGGTTTCTGACCAGTTTTTGCGACCTTCTATCTATAAGCGCGTCGTAGTCTACTGCACCCATGTTCCGGGAAAGCGGTTTAAGGTCAAAATACAGATCATCCATCGGTCTTGTACCGTCATTGACAACGATCTGGTCAAATTCGCGCTCAAAACTGACACCGCCATAGTCGCTGCCAATCTGAGCCATCAACCTGTTATTGTCTCGACGGATTGCCTCCAGACGATAGGCCACAGTAAATATCACATTCTTTTTCTGCAGGCTGCGCATATAGGGCACGAGATTCATGCCCATTACCTCTGGCGCAAAGGTGCGATCTGCGGTCATGATCTCTACTTTCCCACCTGAGTTCGCGATGAACTCGGAAGCCTGTAGCCCGGCATGATCACCTGCTTCATCGAATACCAGCACATTTACGCCCGGCCGCACATCTCCTGAGATTATGTCCCAGGCAGAAACCGCTAATTCGTTACCCTCACACAGGATTTGCACATCAGGCATGCCACCTGTGGCGATAACGGCCACATCGGGTGTTTCACCCAGTACGACATCGGCTTCTGCCCATGTATTGAAATGGAATTCGACGCCAAGTTTTTCGCATTGAGCCATGCGCCAGTCGATAATGCCCATCATTTCACGACGACGCGGGCTTTGAGCCGTTAGTCGCACCTGTCCGCCAGGATGGTTTGCAGCCTCAAACACCGTAACCCTGTGACCGCGTTCAGCGCTCACGCGAGCCACTTCCAAACCCGCTGGCCCAGCACCAACAACGATGACACGACGGCTTTGATCCGCTTTCTGCACCAAATGCGGCATGGTCAGTTCACGCCCTGTCGACGGATTATGAATGCAATAGGCAGAACCACCCTGATAGATGCGATCCAGACAATAATTGGCACCCACACAGGGGCGAATTTCCTCTTCCCGCTTTTCGATAATCTTGCGCACGATATGCGGGTCGGTCATATGCGCCCGCGTCATACCCACCATGTCGAGCTTGCCAGATGCAATCGCATGACGGGCTGTAGCTACATCCTGAATTTTCGCAGCATGAAAGGTTGCCATTCCAGTGCTTGCGCGAATTTCGCCCGCGAAATCAAGATGTGGTGCACTTGGCATTCCCTGAATGGGGATAACATCCGTCAATCCGGCATCGGTTTCGATATGCCCGCGAATAACGTTGAGAAAATCGACAAGGCCGCTTTCCTTCAACTTGCGCGATATCTCAAGACCATCGGATTTCGTCAGCCCACCCTCGAGAACTTCATCGGCAACATAGCGAATGCCGATCAAAAAATCAGGACCAACACGCTCCCGAATGGCATTCAATACCTGTAACGAAAAGCGCATACGATTATCTAGCGAGCCACCATAATCGCCATCAAGCTCATTGGTTAGTGGCGACCAGAACTGGTCCAGCAAATGACCATAGGCTTCGAGTTCCAGCCCATCGAGACCCGCAGCCTTCATCCGTTCTGCGGCGTCGGCATAGTTGCCGATAATACGCTCAATATCCCAATCCTCGGCCTTCTTGGGATAGGCACGATGAGCCGGCTCATGCTTGCTTGTCGCGGAAAGTGAAGGCAACCAATCACCCTTATCCCAACGCGTGCGACGACCAAGATGGGTGAGCTGGATCATTACTGCCGCGCCATGCTCATGGCACTCATCAGCGAGATCGCGCAGCCACGGCACCACCTCATCCTTATAAGCAAGCACGTTGTTAAACGCCGGCGGACTATCCCTTGAAACGGCTGCCGAACCGGCCGTCATCGTCAACGCGATGCCAGCTTTGGCACGCTCGACATGATAGGCACGATAACGCTCCTTGGGCATGCCATCTTCGGCATAGGCTGGTTCATGAGAGGTAAGCATGATGCGATTGCGAAGCGTCAGATGCTTGATCTGAAGCGGCTGCAGCAGCGGATCGACTGACATATCAAAAGTTCCCATTTTATGATTTTTTATGAGCTAAGTATAAATGTACATAACTGTCAATTTAATAATCATAGATGTACATTGCTCTTGCCAAACCAGTGTTGTCTGGTAAGAATTCAACAATGGAACAGGTCACAACGAGTGATGCAGGATGGCGCGGCTCGCCGGATTTATGGCTTCAGGCAGCCTATGATGCGCTGATTGAAAACGGCGTTGACGCTGTCCGCATTCTACCGCTTGCAAAGACACTCGATATTTCGCGCACGAGTTTTTATTGGTTCTTCAAAGATCGCGAAGAGCTGCTCGACGCTCTCATCGCACGCTGGCGCGATAAAAATACGGGCGCCCTTTTGCGCCAGACTGACGCCTATGCGGAAACCATCGAAGAAGCTGTTTTGAACGTCTTTGACTGTTGGCTGAACCGCGATTTGTTTGATACAGCGTTCGAATTTGCCATTAGAAGCTGGGCTCTACAATCTGTACACGTCGAGGAGGAGGTGCGCGAAGCCGACGCCTCTCGGCTTGAAGGTCTGACCCGCATGTTTGAGCGTTTCGGGTTTGATAAAGCTATCGCAGATGTTCGCGCACGCACGATCTATCTCGTGCAGATCGGCTTTATTTCAATGCGGACGCAGGAAGAAACTGAGGTGCGTCTCGCGCGCATTCCACATTATGTAGAAGCCTTCACCGGCCAAACACCACAGCAAAGGGAACTCGACAGGTTTTTATCGAGGCACTCGTCGAACAGATACTGATAAGGTTCAAAAGGCCGGAACGATGCTCGACGAGCACATGCCTGCTTTTTCAACTTTAAAACTGTCATCAGTTTTTTGCTGATCTGGCCATTGCCTGCAAAATGATGACCGTCGATGCCGCACCGGGGTCCATGTGACCGAGCGAGCGTTCGCGCAAGCGCGCGGCACGGCCCTTGGTGGCAATCATCGAGCGGGTCGTATTGGCGCCAGCCGTGGCAGCTGCCACAACCTTGTCCCAGAATTCAGTAGAACTTCTATTTTCGGCGACTGCCGCTTGAGCGGCCTCAGCGGCTGGCAACCAAGCGTCAAGCATTGTCTTGTCACCACGTTGACCGTGACCACGCTCGCGAATACCCACCCCGATAGCTTCAATAATGGCCGCAGAAGTGGCAAGATCGAGATCATTATGGCCTGCTGTTGCTCGCGCTGCACGACGAAAACCCGTGGCATAAAGCGGCCCCGTCGATGCGCCGACCGCATTGATGAAGGCCGTTGCTGCCGTATTGAGAACTGTCGAAATATCTGTGTCATCCAGATTGAGCTTGGACAACTCGCTCCGCACAGTTTGAAAGCCCAGTGCCATTGTCGTTCCATGATCGCCGTCGCCGATTGCACCGTCGAGTTCAGACAGCCGATCACGGTCAGCTTCTATAGCTGCAGAAACAGCATCAAACATATGGGCAAGACGACGAGCAGCAGTTTCCGACATGGATTTTCTCCTCAAACCTTACAACTGCAACGCGCGTCGCTCATCATAAGGCGTATGCTAATTTACTTTCAGGCAGAGTGAAACGATAGAACTCAAACACAGCGTTTAGCTGATTTTGAGGCTCGCCGTTTCACAAGGATGCAGCAACAAATCCGTCAATTCCTGATCAAGGTGCATGATGGATATCGACGCCCCAACCATATCCAGAGACGTGCAATAGTGTCCGATCCAGTTGGCTTCAATGTGAATATTCTTCGCTTCAAGCCGCTGTGCCACGCGCCTATAAAGAACATAGAGTTCCATCAACGGCGTCGCTCCGAATGAATTGACCAAGACTGCGACGCGATCACCTGATACAGCCTTCATTTCATTGAAAATCCTGTCCATGATGCTGTCGACGATTTCATCAGCCTGTCGGATGCGGTCACGCGAAACGCCCGGCTCGCCATGAATGCCGACGCCTATTTCCATGTCTTCGGGACCAATCTCGAAATTGTGCCGACCAGTTTGCGGCAATGAGCCCGGTTCCAGCGCCACACCTATGGTGTAAGTGCGCGCATTGGCTTTGCGTGTCGCGATCTCGCAGGCTTCGAGTGAAAGTCCTTTGTCGCAGGCAGCGCCTGCCACTTTAAAGACAAAGAAGTTGCCTGCCACACCACGCCGCCCGTCCTTGTCATCTATCGGCGATGAGGCAATATCGTCGGTGGTCAGAACGGTCCTGATCCGGATGCCCTTCTCCTCGGCCATTTCGGCCGCCATCTCGAAGTTCATGACGTCGCCTGCGTAGTTACCATAGACGAAGAGCACGCCCTCGCCATTGGAAGCGGCAAGCGCGCACTGAACAATCGGATCTGGTGGAGGAGACGAGAAGACGTTACCCACAGCAACTGCATCTGCCAGTCCCTTACCAACATAGCCAAGGAAACATGGCTCATGCCCTGCTCCTCCGCCAATCACTAAGCCGACCTTCCCGGGACGTGGGCCATCACATGCGACCAGCGCACGATTGGAGCCGCCGATCGGTCGCAGAAATTTTCCATGCGCGCGGACAACACCATCAAGCATTTCCTCAACCACCTCATTGGGGTTGTTGAGAAGTTTCTTTACACGCACGCGAAAGGCTGCCGGAATCTGGTTTGTCTTAGGCTTCTGCGAAAGCCGCGCATCAAGGTCAATAACGCCATCAGCGCGCAAAATACCAAGCCCCGTCGCAGCATCCGTGACCAGCACATTGATGAAACCGCCGCGGAGGGCTGCCAGAAGCGCTGGCACTTTGTCAAATCCACCCGCAACCGCGATACGTGTGTGGATCTGGCGTAATTTGCCGAGCGATATGCCTATGGTCCGCTCATCAAGTGGCCCCGCAACCGGCTTCCCACGCTCGTCGATAAAACGACCTGCCACGACACCAACCGCACCTGCTGCGAGATATTGTTGCAGAGATACGGATTCAAAAAAGCCGCTTGTGTGAATGGTAGAATTGGAGCGAAGCGATGAGACGCCAAACAGAATACGATTGGCATTCTCAAGCGTGGCGAATTGTTCCTGCAACAATGGCTCATCCAGCATCACATCCCGCGTCTGCTGCGAACGAACCATCGCAGGCGCCATGATGTTGACGCAGCGCGCCGAGACTGCTTCCGCAAGAACGGTCGCACAACGTTCAGGCGTATAAGGAAATGATGCAGTCGTCCCACCCGTCGCTTGCACAACCGTCATATCCTGCAAAGTACCGATGGCGGTCTGCTCACCCACCGAAAGCACAGTACGGCCCCAGGCGACAGCTAGTGTGTCACCTGATTTCAGGATCTTGTTAAGCGCATGAGCACCAGCTCCACCCAACCGATCGATCAAAGGCCGAGCATTGTCGTCGTGGGGAATGATAAGGCAGTCAGTCAGCCCGAAATGGCGCTTTAGTTCCTGAGCAATAGACAGCGATTCAAGGCGCCCACCTTCAATGGAAATATTGACGATACCCTTTTCACGTGCTTCGGCCAGATAGCTGTTTACGGTCGCGCGTGAAATGCCCATGACATCGGCAATCTCGCTCTGCGTCAGACCGTCTTCGTAATAAAGCCAGCAGGCCCATACGTAGGGATCGTCACCATAACGCATGGGAATCGCAAGCGAATTTTCGCTGGAATTGGCCCTCGGCTTGCCAGCCTTGCGCGATGTGTTGGGCTTAAGCGTCATGCGATTTTCTGTTGCCTCTGTTCCACCCGCAAACATGAAAGCAGTCGAACGCAATTGCAACACGATCAATCGAATTTGGCGCCTGAACGTGTGGGCCCACACAGTTTTCAGACGCCAAATTCAAAATCAAAGCAAAAAGCTTACTGCAAGCGGCTCTTTGCCTGTGCCGAAAGGTCTGTCAGAATCAGCGCGCAAGATGTTGCGCCTGCATCAAGTACGCCCAGCGAGCGCTCGCCAAGGCGACTTGCCCGGCCAATCTTTGCAACCAGATTGAGCGTTGAGTCACGGCCTGTTTCGGCTGCAGCCGATAGAGCATCCAGACTTTCAGCAAAGGACTGACCTTTGCCGTTTGCCTCGTCAAAAGCATTGATGGCCGGGATTAGCGTGTCGAGCAGTGTCTTGTCACCGAGCTTTGCCGAGCCAATTGACTGGATGCCTTCCAGACCGGCATGGAGCATCGTGCTGAAAGTGGCTGCGTCGATATTCTCGGTGCCTTCCAGCTTCTCCGCGAACTCGTTGAACATCACGCCATAAAGCGGGCCCATGGAACCGCCAATTTCGGTGAGCAGAACTGTTCCGAGTGTGTCGAGACCTTCTGCAAGAGACACATCCTTGCCTCTCAGGCGTTCTGCTGCAAGGCCGAAACCCTTGGCCATATTCACGCCGTGATCGCCATCGCCGATCTTGCCGTCGATCTCGCTCAGATAGGCTTTGTTTTCGATGATCCGCTCCGCAAGCGAAAGTACGATCTCACCCGATCCTGCATTCTTGAATGTCTGCATGATACACCTCTTTCTTACAAAACTGTCGTGCAGCGGGCTTCGACATCCAGCAGCGTCTTGAGCTCGTCATCAAGCGCCATGACAGTCAGCGTGGCTCCAACCATTTCGAGTGAGGTAAAGTAGTTGCCCACATAGGTGCGGTAAATCTTAAGGCCACGCCCAGTGATTTCCTGCTCAATTGTATCATTGAGGATATAGAGTTCGTTGAGCGGTGTTGCACCCAAACCAGACACCAGAACAGCCACTTCAGTGCCTTCTGAAAGATCATGGTCGTCGAGAACGATCTTGGTCATGTCCTTGGCAACTTCGTCGGCACGCTTTAGCGGCTCAACGCGAACGCCTGGTTCTCCATGATGGCCGATACCGACTTCCATCGTGCCCGGTTCAATAGTGAAGTTTGGATGACCAACCGATGGCAGCGTGCACGGACCAAGACCCACACCGATGGAACGGCAATTGTCGATAGCCTTCTGTGCGGTTGCCTGTACTTCATGAAGGTTTGCACCCGAAGCAGCCTTTGCGCCACCAACTTTCCACATGAAGATTTCGCCAGCAACGCCGCGGCGCTTTTCACGTTCTTCGATGGGAGCCGAGCAGACGTCGTCATTGGCAACTACGGTCAGAACTTCAATTCCGACCTTGGCGGCGAGCTTCACTGCCATTTTCACATTCATGTTGTCTCCGGCATAATTTCCATAGAGACAGACAACACCCTTGCCACCATTTGCTTCACGCGCGGCATCGTAAAAACTCTTGGCGGTCGGCGAAGAGAAGAGCTCGCCAACAGCAACAGCATCGAGCAGGTTCTTGCCGGTATAGCCGATGAACGCAGGCTCGTGGCCCGAGCCACCCCCGGTGATAACGCCGACTTTCCCTTCGATAGGTGCGTCTTTCGCTACAACCACGCGAGGGTTTTCCGTCGATAGCCGCACGAGATCGTTATGAGCTTTGATGAAACCCTTGACGGTGTCTTCGACGACTTCATCCGGGTTATTGATAAATCTTTGCATTTTGCACCTATCGAAGGCGAGAGATGAGTTCCCGCTCTGTAATTTTAAAGCCGTATTTTCGGCCCCGAACAATCGTCAGACCGTTCGCTTTGTTAAAGAATTGTGTAGCCACCATCGATCAGAAGGTCGGCACCATTTATCATGTTCGCGCCGCTTGATGCCAGAAAGACTGCGGCGGCTGCAATTTCTTCGGGAAACGCGAAGCGTCCGGTTGGAATGCGCTTCTTGGCAGCTTCGCCCTTTTCACCATTCCAGGCCTTCTTGCCTAGTTCCGTGAGAACAATGGTCGGCGAGATCGTGTTGACGGTGATGCCGTATTTGCCCCATTCGGCAGCAAAGGTTTTGGACATACCGATGACGCCGAACTTCGACGCGCAATAAGCAACGTGGTCTTCAATGGCTACAGTGCCAGCCTGCGAAGCAAGATTGACGATCTTGCCACCCTTGCCCACAGAGATCATGGCGCGGCCCACTTCCTGCGTGACGAGGAAGCTACCCTTGAGATTGATTGCAATCGTGCGATCCCAATCGGAAATAGTCAGATCTTCGGCAGGAGCGAGAAAAACAACTCCTGCACTGTTTACAGCAATATCAATCTGTCCGAATGTCTCGACCACACCTGACACCGCGGCCTTTACCGAACCAGGATCAGATACATCACAGACAAAAGGCTTTGCAGCATCTCCAAGCGCTTCAGCCTTGGCGCGCGCCTGATCAGCATTGATATCAAGCACCGCAACCTTTGCACCTTTCGCAGCAAAGGCCTCAGCCACAGCCGCGCCAATACCGGATGCAGCACCAGTTACCAGAGCAACTTTACCGTCAAGTGGGAAGTTCAGGTCGATTTGGGGAGATTGGTCGGACATGGTTTGATCCTCGGTGTTGAGGGTAGCGGAATGTTTGGGTTGCGGGATGAGCCGGATGCCCATCCCGCAGTTCTCTATTACTTACGTGTTTCCAGCAACTTATCGACATTGTCGGCCGTTACTGGCGTCCAAGGAACATTGTATTCCTTGTCCTTACCATCGTTGAATGACATGTCAGGATACTGAGCCCAGATATCAGACTGTGGCTTGTAATCGCCTTTCTTCGCATGGAAGATTGCAAGGTCCATAGCTCCCTGCGCCTGAGCGCGCGCATCCTGCAGAATCGACGTCATCGTGCCAGCCTTAACTGCGTTAAGAGCGTCGGTCACACCGTCGATACCTGCGATAGCAAAATCATCAACCTTGAGGCCTGCCGACTTGATGGCTTCAATCGCGCCGAGAGCCATTTCGTCGTTCTGGCCGATCACGCCGTTGATTTCGCCTTTGTGTGCGGTCAACCAGTTTTCCATCAGTGTCTGCGCTTCAGCGCGCGACCAGTTTGCGGTCTGCTGTTCAAGCACCTTCACGTCCGGGCATTCAGCAAGAGCCTTCTTGTTGCCTTCGAGGCGCGAAACCTGCGACGACTGGCCAATCGGGCCTTCGATGATGACGACATTGCCCTTGCAGCCAATCTTGTCGAGAACGGTCTTGGCTTCCATGTAGCCGGAAACCGCATCATCAGAACCGACATAAGAAGCCAGAAGATCAGAGTTTACGCGGGTGTTGGAACCCACAACCGGGATGTTTGCATCTGCGGCTGCCTGAACAGCGGTCGCACCGGCTTCAACATCGATCGGCACGAAAATGATCGCGTCGAACTGCTGGGTGATCATGGTATTGAATTGTTCTTGCTGAACGAGCGCATCATAGCGCCCGTCGAAAACCGTCAGCGAAACTTCACCGCTCTTGACTGCTGGGTGCTCCTTCAGCGCTTCAGACCATATCTGCATAAATTCAGCATTAAGGCCGTAAGGGGCTGCGCCAATCTTGAGCTTTTCCTGAGCATTTGCAGCGCCTGCGAGTAAGGCCGTAGCCGATGCCAGGGCAATCAGCAATTTCTTCATCGGTATTCTCCTCCACATTATCCGCAATTATTGAATGTGCGGCTTTGGTTGCGCCATGTGACTGGCAATTGGAAACTTCTAGAAATCAGGCGCTCTGGTTACGTTTCTGATCGAGCATGACTGCACCGACGATCAACGCGCCTTTGAGAACCTGCTGGTAGTAAGATTCGATACCCATCAGATCGAGACCATTATTCATGACGCCGATGATGAGCGCGCCAATCAGCGTTCCCGTGACACGGCCTACGCCGCCAGAAAGACTGGTGCCGCCGATAACAACCGCAGCAATTGCATCCAGTTCGTAGGCAATACCGGCCTGTGGCAGCGCGGAACCGGTGCGGGCAGCAAGCATCATGCCTGCAAGACCGGAAAGTGCGCCGGAGATGACATAGACAGAGAAGCGGACGCGGGTGACATTGATACCCGATGTCTTTGCTGCATGCGGGTTACCGCCAACGGCATAGACATAGCGGCCAAAGCGCGTGCGGGTGAGAACCCACCATGCGCCAATGAAGACGATCGCCAGAATAATGACAGGCATCGGGATGCCCATGATCTTGGCAGTGCCGATCCAGCGGAAATCCGGGATCAGTGCAGGCACAGGCTTACCGCCACCATAGATAAGCGTCATGCCGCGTGCAGCCGAGAGCATACCGAGCGTTGCAACGAATGCAGGCACCGAGAAGCGGGAAACGATCCAGCCGACCAATGCGCCGCAGGCACAACCAACAGCAAGACCGGCAGCGATGGCTACAACTGCAGGATAAGGGCCGCCCGCAACACTTGCAGCGGCAGATGTCGTGGCAAGGCTAGCCGCAACGATACCTGTGAGCGCTGCAACCGAGCCTACAGAAAGATCAATGCCACGCGTCAGAATGACAAACGTCATGCCGATAGCCAGCACACCGTTGATTGAGGTCTGTAGCAGAACGTTCGAAATATTGCCTGTTGTCAGGAAGTATGGATTTGACACCGACAGGATGAAGACGAGAAGCAGGAAGGCGAGGAAAATGCCGTATTCCTGAATGATCAACCGGCGCTTCTCGGAAGCGAACCAGCTGTTCGTTTGTGTTTTCTCGATATTGCTCACGTTTTCCAGCCTCTTCCCAGCCTGCCAGTGTCAGGCCTAATCTCAATCAGGCACTCTGATCATTTGTATTCAAGCGCATCTTTCTGAGCGCGCTCTGGATCAAAAAGCCCACCGTCAGGTGGACAGATGCACCAGCTTTTGTGCGTCGGTGTCTGCCCTGTCATAGACGCCAGCTGACCGGCCCTGCCGCATCACGAGGATGCGGTCGGACATGCCCAGAACCTCGTCGATTTCAGATGAAATCATCACGACGGTGCCGCCTGACGCAGTGAATTCGCAGATGATGCGATAGATTTCCCGCTTCGCGCCCACATCCACGCCTCGTGTCGGCTCATCAAGCAGCAACAGGCGCGGATTGCGCAGGAACCACTTGCCGAGCACGACTTTCTGCTGGTTGCCGCCCGAAAGACCAGAAACCGGCATTGTATCGCGCGCCGCCTTGATGCCAAAATGCTTGATCATCTTAGCGCTTGCTTCAGCTTCTTCGCGCTGACGCATGGCAAATGCCGGGCTCATTTCAGGCAAGCTTGCAAGGCAGATATTGGCGCGCACGCTGTCTGTGAGGTTAAGCCCGGTCAGCTTGCGGTCTTCTGTCACAAAGGCAATGCCTTCAGCCATCGCATCGGCGGGCTTGCCAACTTTCAGCTGGCGGCCTTCAAGACGAATTTCACCCTTGCTCGCCTTGTCGAGGCCGAAAACACAATTGAATATCTCAGAGCGACCAGAACCCATCAGGCCGTAAATGCCAAAGATTTCGCCTTTGCGGACCGAGAAGGAAATGTCTTCGATCTTGCCAGGCAGTGCGAGATCGGAAACCTCGAAACCGATCTCATCTGTCGGCTCGTTGGT
This sequence comes from Brucella sp. HL-2, assembly GCF_025846885.2. Taxonomy (NCBI): domain Bacteria; kingdom Pseudomonadati; phylum Pseudomonadota; class Alphaproteobacteria; order Hyphomicrobiales; family Brucellaceae; genus Brucella; species Brucella sp. HL-2. Next base: position 21,176 of record NZ_JAOYTK010000037.1, read on the forward strand.
CTTGATGAATTCTTCGCCAAGCTCGCGCCCAACGATCAAGCGGATCAGTTCGGGACGGTCGATATCGCTCAGCGCGCCCGAACCGACATAACCGCCATCACGGAAAACCGTATAGGAATCTGCAATTTGGAAAATCTCGGACAGGCGATGCGAGACATAGACAATGCCCTTGCCCTCAGCCTTGAGGCGCTCAACCGCCTTGAACAGATGCTGCGCTTCCTTTTCACCGATGGCCGATGTCGGCTCGTCCATGAAGATCACATCGGCATTGTGGCTGAACGCTTTGGCGATTTCCACGAGCTGCATCTGCGCAACCGACAACTGGCTCATCACCTGGGTGGCACGAATGTCGAACTCCAGACGATCCAGAAGCGCCTGCGCTTCACTGTTCATCTTCTTGAAATCAATGCCGCCAAATCGCGTTGAAGGTTCGCGACCGAGAAAGATATTCTCTGCAACACTCATATGCGGAACTGGGCTTAGCTCCTGCTCGATAATCGCGATACCGGATTTAAGCGCTTCCGCAGGCGTCGAATATTGAACCTCTTCACCACGCAGCCATATCTTGCCGCCGTCGCGCTGCTGAATACCCATCAAAATGGAGAGAAATGTGGATTTGCCTGCGCCATTGCCGCCACACAGGGCATGGACCGAGCCTGCACGCAGTTCCAGCTGGCCATCGCGAAGTGCCGCAACACCGCCGAACGATTTTTTCAGGCTCTCTACTTTCAATAGCGTCTGCACGGTATCCTCCTTGACCACGCACGACAAAAATCACTTATTGATCGACATATGTCAATACACGTATTTTACATTTGATTAGCAAGCATCGTCTTTTGTCAAAATTCACTTCAGGGTATAAAAATCCATCCAGCATCAGCGACAGTGCGCATCAACCGTAATAATCATAACATATTGTAATAATTATATATTTCTTGAGCTAAACGACGAGCAATTAGGGTGCGAATATCACGACGACTTTGTGATCACGGCTTAACAAAACGCTCGCAAGACAATCCGGACACTGAATTCAGGGCCTACAACTCGCATCATTCAAGATACTTTGGCGGACTATAGACTCATATCAAGCTTGGGTGTCATGACCTCAAACATAGGCAGCGAGGCCGCCCCCAGAGCCGCCGTAAACTGACCTGTCTGTCCGCGAAGCACACGGGCAAGCGTGCGTGCACTTCTGTTTGCGACCGATATCGGCAGCTCATCCATATGCGAAATCAGCGCGTCGATGACGGGATTTGGCAGCATTCCTCCGAGAACAACGGTCTCAGGATCAAGAATGTTTTCGATAATCGCAATCATTTGCGCAAGGTGTTTTGCAGCGTCCGCCACCCAATCCAAGACCACGGGATTTCTGTCCTGCAGCAGCTCTTCAAGCTTCTCGAAGCTGACATCGAAAAGCCCCGCATTCACTAATTTCTCTTTGAGAACATGAACTGATGAATAAGTTTCCAGACAACCATGCTGACCGCAGGAGCAGAGCCGCCCTCCTGGTACAATCGAGATATGCCCGATTTCACCCGCATTGCCGAAAGCACCGCGAAACGGCGAGCCATCCTGGATCATACCGAGACCGATACCGGCACCGAAATAGATCATCGCAAAGTTTGAAATAGCACGCCCGGCCCCGAACAATCGCTCGCCCACTGCCGCAGCATTTGCATCATTTTCGACGATGACAGGTTCACCAAAGGCAGCACTTAGAACAGCCGCGGCGTCAATGCCAGCCCAACCCGGCAGTGTCGTCGGACCGACCGAGGTCATGCCTTCGATGCCAAACGGACCCGGCATCACAACACCTATCCCAAGAAGACGCGCATCAAACTCAGACCTGATCTTGTCGATCTCGATGCGAAGCTGGGCGCAAAGCGCCTCGGGCCGCGTGTCGCTTACCAGATGCACCTGTTGCTTGCGTGGGACGCCAGAAAGGTCAAGAACCGTCGTCACCATATGGGTCGAACCCATTTCAATTCCGATTGTCATCGCACCAGACGGATTAACAGCAAATTGAATCGGCGGCTGACCGCGCCCGGTCTTTAATCTGCCAAGCTGCATCAGAAGATTTTCAGCAACCAGCTCATCAACAATATTGGCGATAGCCTGCGCCGTCAGATGCGTCAAACGGGCAATATGCATACGACCCACCGGGCCATGACGGCGAACAACATCCAACACCACACGGCGATTATGATCCCGAATTCGCTCAGGATTTTTACCCAAAGTGATCGGTTGCGTGTCCGGATGCGCCATGGTTCGTGAGTTCGCCGCCTTCGATTTCATGCCCTCTCCCAAATGCCTCAAATTAGATAGCGCACGTGACTTTTAACAGCAATATATTAATTCAACTAAATTATCTTATTGACAAATGACTTACAAAATTGAAGCCTATGGAGGGGCAAATAATTGCCCTGTCGGTATTCGAACGGCGCCTGGCCGAACATGCTGACGGTGAGGATGCTGCACGAAAAGTGCAGCAATGGTGGAACCGGCAGGTCACTGACCTGCACATACCTTGCTCGGGCACCAGAGGGGCTGAGCAACGGGGAGGTCTTATGAAAATGGGTAAGTTGCTGCTTGCGGGTCTTGTGGCCGGTCTGAGCTCTATAGCAATCAACGCTGCACAAGCAGTTGAAATCGAATATTGGCAGTATGTCTTTGAATCGCGTGTCAAGACGATGGACAAGCTGATCGAGAATTTCGAAAAAGCCAATCCTGATATCAAGGTCAAGCAGGTCACGTTCCCTTATGACGATTATCAGACCCGCGTTATTGCGGCGAAGATGGCGGGAAAAAGCCCGGACGTGATGCAGCTGTTCTACGGCTGGCTTGATAAATTCGCTGCCGGTGGCATTTTGCAGCCGCTGCCACAGGAGGCTTTTCCGCACGACAAGATCGAAAGCGAATTCTTCCCAATCGTAAGCGCTATGAAGCGCGGCGATGAATATTACGGCTTGCCCACTGCTGTGCGCTCACTGGCTCTGTTCTACAATAAGAAGCTTTTCGAAGAAGCTGGCCTTGACCCGAAAAATCCGCCGAAAAATCTCGAAGAACTGCTGGCTTATGCCGAGAAAGCAACTAAGCGCGACGCTTCCGGCAATCTGTTGAGCGAAGGCATCACGTTGGATATGCCGGGTCAAGATCTGCATTGGTGGCGCGAAGTGCTGGTTCGCCAGTTCGGCGGCAAGCCATATAGCGATGATTATCGCAAGGTTGCCTATGACGACGCTGCCGGCGAAAAGGCATTGCAGTTCTACACCGACCTGCAGACAAAATATAAGGTCGGCGAAGTGAAGTTCATGGATGAAGGCCATGCAGCATTCCGTTCCGGTAAGGCGGCAATGACTGTGGATGGAACATTCCGTCTCGCCGCTTTTAACACCATCAAGGACTTCGAGTGGGGCGTGACTGAGTTGCCAGCTAATGCTGAGGGCGTGCGTTCAAACTATGCCAGCTATTTTGCCAACGGCATCAGTGCATCGGCAAAGGGCGAAAAGCTGGAAGCGGCTTCAAAGTTCCTGAACTACATTACGTCACCTGAAGCCATGGAAATCTGGCTGAAGGGTGTAGGCGAATTGCCTGCGCGCCGTTCGGCGGCTTTGACGGAAACTAATCTGGCTGATCCGGTTTATGGACCATTCCTCAAAGGTCTGGAATATGCCCACACAACCATGTTCACCGATGAGCTGAAGCAGCGCCAGATCGTCGTCGACATGTCTAACCGCGTGATCCTGCAGAACCAGCCAGTCAAGGAATCCCTTGATGAAGCTGCCAAGGCTGAACAAGCCATTCTGGACACTGCGAAGTAGAACTGCGTTCGGTTGGGCGGTTCTCGCGGACCGCCCGCTTCCGATTTTCAGCAGCTTTCGTGCTGCTTTGAACAATACGGCTCTGTTTTGGAAGCAATCGTTTCCGACCGTGGCTGCCCTGCAACGCATCGGCTGGCCGAAGGATTTTTATTATGACAATGACGGCTGAACCCGATCATACAGCGCGCAGACCTTTCGGCTCGCGACTGACAGATCGCCTGTCGATGAAAACCAGAAGATTGATTTGGGTGTGGAGCTTTCTGGCTCTGCCCATCCTTTTCTATAGCGTCATCCGCTTTTATCCGACGATTGAAGCATTCTGGTTGTCTTTCACCAACTGGGATCTGATGAGCCCGCCGGAATTTATCGGTATCGCCAACTATCAGAAGCTTTTTGCCGATCCTGAATTCTGGAAAGTGTTCAAAAACACTTTCATCTACCTGTTGGTCGGCACGCCCATCAGTCTGGTTCTGGCTTTTGTCATCGCTTACTATCTGGACCGTGTCAGGCTTATGCACGGTTTCATTCGAGCCTTGTATTTCCTGCCTTATCTGACCACAGCGGCAGCAATGGCATGGGTATGGCGCTGGTTTTACCAGCCTGCACCAATCGGCTTCATCAATAATATTCTGAGTTCCCTTGGCTTGCCGCAACAAGGTTTTCTGCGCTCGGTTGATCAGGGGCTTTATGCCATCATGGCAACCTCAATCTGGGCAGGACTTGGCTTTCAGATCATCATCTTCATGGCGGGTTTGCGCGCGGTTCCCGGCACATTTTATGAGGCGGCGCGCATTGATGGCCTCGGCGAATGGGCCATTCTGCGCAAAATCACCATCCCGTTGCTAAAGCCAACAACTGTGTTTCTGGTGGTGTTTTCCTCAATCGGTTTCCTGCGCATCTTCGATCAGGTCTACAACATGACCACCAATGATCCCGGTGGTCCACTGGGATCAACCAAACCACTGGTACTGATGATCTATCAGACGGCATTTTCGTCCTATGCAATGGGCTATGCGGCTGCGCAAACGATCATTCTCTTCATCATTCTGCTTTGCGTCTCCCTGTTACAGCTCTGGATTCTGAGGGAAAAGAAATGACCGCGCCTGCACAAACCAAATCCCTCCCGTTCCAGAATCTGAAGCCCGGCCGCGTCATCACATGGACTTTGCTGTTCATCGGCGGTCTGATCATGATCACGCCACTTGTTTTCATGTTTTCAACCTCGTTGAAAACTGCAAGTCAGGTCTATGATTTGAGGCTCATTCCCGCGGAGCCCACGCTTCAAAACTATGCCACCATTCTTGCTGACGGGCGCTTTCTGCGCTGGTTCATGAATTCGATGATCGTGGCCGTGGTCGTAACCTTGTCGAACGTATTTTTCGACAGTCTGGTCGGTTATACGTTGGCAAAATTCCAGTTCCGAGGCCGCTATTTCATCTTCCTCGCGATCCTCTCGACCCTGATGATCCCGACCGAAATGCTGGTTATTCCTTGGTATCTGATGTCGAGCAAGCTCGGCTGGCTGGACAGCTATTGGGGCATCATGTTCCCCGGTATGATGACTGCTTTTGGTACCTTCCTGATGAAACAGTTCTTTGAAGGCGTGCCAAATGATTTCCTCGAAGCCGCACGTGTAGACGGGCTTAACGAGTTCCAGATCTGGTGGAAAATTGCCATGCCATTGGTCACCCCGGCTCTGTCGGCGCTGGCGATCTTTACCTTCCTCGGTAACTGGACCGCTTTCTTCTGGCCACTGATCGTTTCAACCAGTCCGGAGCTTTATACGCTGCCGGTGGGACTATCGAGCTTTGCAGTTGAGCAATCGATCCAGTGGGAAATGATCATGACCGGCGCAGCGATCGCTACATTGCCTACGCTTATCGTTTTCATGCTGCTTCAGCGCTACATCGTACGCGGTGTTATGCTGGCAGGTCTGAAAGGTTGAACCATGTCTGATCTCGACCCAAAATTGTCCGACAACAGCGTGTTTCCAAATCCGGTTTATAAAGAAACCGTGCTTCGTCCGCTGTTTGATGGTGCCAAGACACACCATGTTGATGGTTTCCGTCGCATTGACCGCGCTCATCTGGTGATGCTGGTTGAAACCGGTATTCTGGATCGCGAACAGGCGGCACAGATTGCCTGCGCGCTTGAAGCAATTGATCAGGAAATCAATCCGGCAGAGCTGACCTATACCGGTGAGGTAGAAGACTTCTTTTTCCTCATCGAGAAGGAACTTAAAGCCCGTATCGGTGCCGATGTTGCGGGGCGCTTGCATACTGCTCGTTCGCGTAATGATATTGACCACACGCTGTTCAAACTTGGCCTAAAAAAGCACATTGATGCGTTGCTGGCCAAGTCACGGCACCTGATTGATGTGCTGGTTGCAGCTGTTGAACGTGAACAGGCAACATTGATCGTTGCCTATACCCATGGGCAACCGGCACAGCCGACCACATTCGGGCATTATCTCGCTGCGGCTACGGAAGTACTAATCAGGGATATCGAACGCCTTGAAGCCGCCCGCGCGATTGTAAACCAGTCCCCGATGGGGGCAGCAGCCATCACCACCTCCGGCTTTCCGATTGACCGCAAGCGCGTCTCGGAGCTGTTGGGCTTTGCTGCCCCCTTAAACAATTCCTACAGCTGTATCGCAGCAGTGGATTACATCACCTCGACCTATTCCGCGCTGGAACTGATGTTCATTCATCTGGGAAGGCTCATTCAGGACTTCCAGTTCTGGACGAGCTTTGAAGTTGGCCAGATTTATGTGCCGAATGCCTTTGTGCAGATTTCTTCAATCATGCCGCAAAAGCGCAATCCGGTGCCGATTGAACATATGCGTCATTTGTCGAGCCAGACAATGGGGCGTGCCCGCACCGTGCTGGATGTGATGCACAATACGCCTTTCACCGATATGAATGACAGCGAAGGCGAAACCCAGCAAATGGGCTATGAGGCTTTTGCCTCTGCCGGTCGTGTGCTTGATCTGCTGGCGGCCTTCATCGAAGCCATTCGTATCGATCCGGCACGAGTTGCTGAAAATATCCGTCGTTCGTGCATTACGATCACGGAACTTGCCGATTCACTGGTGCGCATTGAAGGCCTGTCGTTCCGTCAGGCGCATGAGATTGCAGCGACTGTAGCACGCGCGGTGGTGGCTCAAGGTGGCGGGCTTGAGCAAGATGGCTTTGCGCCTTTCCTTGCAGCATTCCATGAAGCCACCGGACGCGAACCATCCTTCGATCAGGTCAAATTTGAAGAACTGGTTTCGCCGCAGCATTTCGTTGCTGTGCGTGGCCGTTTAGGCGGTCCGGCACCAGCGCCAATGCGCGAGGCCCTCGCGCGTTACCGAACAAACGTTGCGGGTTTAACAGCACGCGCTGCAGAGCACGAAGCTTATGAAGCTAAAGCCAATCAAGAACTTAATGAAAAATTCAGCGCACTTGCGGAGACACGTTAATGGCAACCATTGAACTCGAAAAACTTGTCAAACGTTACGGCAAGGTCGAAGCAGTTCGCGCAATCGATCTGCAGATCGAAGACGGAGAATTTGTCGTTTTCGTTGGCCCTTCCGGCTGCGGTAAGTCGACAACTCTGCGTATGATTGCCGGTCTGGAAGATATTTCCGGGGGACAGTTGAAAATCGGTGGCGAAGTCGTCAACGAACGCGATCCGAAACAGCGCAATATTGCAATGGTATTCCAGAATTATGCGATTTATCCGCATATGAGCGTACGCCAGAATATTGGTTTCGGCCTTTACACCTCAAAACTTTCAAAGGCGGAAAAGGCCAAGCGGATTGAGGATGTTGGTGCATCATTGGGGCTGACACCCTATCTTGATCGTCGTCCTGCGGCTCTGTCCGGTGGGCAGCGTCAGCGTGTGGCAATTGGCCGTGCAATGGTTCGTAATCCTTCAGCGTTCTTGTTTGATGAACCATTGTCGAACCTTGACGCGCAATTGCGCGCACAGATGCGCATTGAAATCAAACGCCTGCACCAGAGCCTCAAGACAACCACAGTTTACGTGACCCATGATCAGGTTGAAGCCATGACTATGGCCGACCGTATTGTGGTGATGCGCGATGGTAATATTTTGCAAACCGGCACGCCGACCGAGCTTTATGAGCATCCGGTGGATGTGTTTACAGCACGCTTTATCGGAAGCCCGTCGATGAACCTGCTCAAAGGCCGCCGCAAAGGCGATACGGTCGAGTTCGGTGCTGATGGCGACATGTTGATCGGTATTCGCCCACATGAATTGACCGTCGGTGAAACCGGCACTGAAGGCGGTATATCGCTGCAAGGTGTGGTAACGGCGGTTGAGCCGCTCGGAGCAGAAACTCTGGTTCATCTTGATGTAAATGGTGATGCTGTTATTGCGACAGCACCGGGCAAAACCGTTCCAAAGTCTGGCACGACACTGAGCGTCTTTGCGCCTGCTGGTAGCCTGTATCTGTTTGATGCCAAGACAGAAAAGAGCCTCGGTCGCCTATAATGTCAAAACAATTCAAAACCCCTGCGGTCCTTAGCATAGGACGGATTTATTGCGACCTGATTTTCACTGGCCTTGATGCTTTACCGCAGCCAGGCAGAGAAGTTTTTGCAGGCGACATGAAAATCGTAGCCGGCGGCGGCGCCTTTATTTCCGCCGCCCATTTTGCTCATGTTGGCCGCTCAGTGGCGTTGGTCGCACGACTTGGAACGGACAGCCTCTCAAAGGGCATTTCTAAGGACTTGGCCATCGATGGTCTTGATCTACGCTTTCTGGAAACTTCAACTGAGGCTGGGCCTCAAGTGACTGTGGCCAGTGTTATCGGCAACGACCGCGCGTTTCTTTCGCGCCGTGCGGGCTCCGCACGGCCATCCACCCTTGATGACGCTTTGACATGGAACAATGCGAAACATCTCCACATCGCAGAATATGCGACATTGCACGAAATACCGGATTTGATTACTAAAGCTAAAGCTGCCGGGCTGACCGTTTCACTGGATCCAAGTTGGGATGAAACCCTCATCTATAGCCAGGACTTTCTGAAAAGCTGTGAAGGCGTGGATATCTTCCTGCCTAACAGCGAGGAAGCGGAAGCCATTACCGGAGATCGAGATCCCCGCAAAGCAATCGGTGTTCTATCGAAGCGCTTTCCAATCGTCGCTCTGAAGGCGGGCGAAGAAGGAGCATGGCTGAGCACCGGGTCGATGGAGATGCATATTCCTGCTGACAAGGTAGACGTTATAGACACGACCGGTGCAGGCGATGCTTTCAATGCTGGTTTCATCGACTCATGGATTGACGGATGTAGTCCGGCCGACTGTCTGGCTGCGGGTGTCAAAAGCGGTAGCCTGGCGGTTCAGGCCGCAGGTGGGGCTTCCATCCTGCAGAGTTAAGCTGGCAGAAAATCACTCAACTATTTCAGCACGAGGTCCTTCATGGTCACGACATCATTTATGCGCAAAGAGACAATTGAGGCCTCGGCCGTTGTTTCGCGTTTGCTGACGGAAGAAGCCGCAACGATCGCGGCAATCAAACGTCTCTATGAAGAGCGTAAGCCACGTGTGATTACGACGGCTGCCCGCGGCTCGTCCGATCACGCTGCATCCTTCTTCAAATATCTGTTCGAGATCAGCGTTGGCTTGCCGGTGGCTTCAATAGGTCCTTCGGTGACATCGGTTTATAACAGCCGCTTGCAGTTGCAGGATGGGTTGCACTTTACGGTTTCGCAGTCCGGCGCCAGCCCCGACATTGTTGCGTTGCAGAGGGCGGCCAAACAGGGTGGAGCGATTACCGTGGCTCTCGTCAACGTAACCGACAGTCCTTTGGCGCAACAGGCCGATATTGTGCTGGGGTTACACGCAGGCAAAGAACAGAGCGTAGCCGCAACCAAATCCTGCATCGCGGGCGCTACCGCACTTGCCGCCATCACAGCAGCAATCAGCGACGACAGTGCGTTGCAAGCGGCGCTCACCAGACTGCCGCAGGCATTGGACGCAACGACGAGTGCTCCAATCGATGAAGCATTGATTACAAAACTCGCCTCAATTGAAGGAATGTATGTCGTCGGACGAGGCACTGGGTTTGCTGTCGCATTGGAAGCTGCCCTTAAGGCCAAGGAGACCTGTGGCATTCACGCAGAGGCTTTTTCGTTGGCCGAAGTTATGCATGGCCCCATTCGTCTGGTTCACAGCGGCTTTCCAGTCTTGGCATTTTTGAATGAAGACGAAGCATTCAGCGCCAACAAACAGGCAGTCGACCGCCTGGTTGGTCTTGGTGCTGATGTTATAGCGATTGGCGCTCGAAGCGCTCAACATAAAGCTATCGGGATCACGCCAACGGGACAGGGTTTGATTGATCCGCTTGTAGGTCTAGGGGCTTATTACAGCTTGATTGAACGCGTTGCACTAGCCCGCGGCTTTGATCCCGATAAGCCTATGAATCTCAGCAAAGTCACCGAAACCGTTTAGTTTTATCGCCCTTTAACGTCGCCTCCTGGACTTGCCCTATGCAGGTTCCCAATAGCTTAGCCCCGGCCAACAATTGTTGCCGGGGCTTTTCTTTATGGTGGCGGGGGCCTGTTTCCTCGGACTGCCATCATTGTCGGCGTTGATATTTTGGCATCTGGCGCTCTAGAGACAGTAACCTTTGTTACATGGGGGGCTTGGAGTTGACCCTTTTCCCTCCCACATGATTTTCAGTATTCGGTTTAAGATCCGTTGCGTGCTAGCGGTTTTTTATTGATTAGTGGGCTTTAGATTTGGTTTGCTTTAAACGCAAAAAGCCCCGTCGGAGACGGGGCTATTTATGATTTGGTTGCGGGGCAGGATTTGTCCCGTTCGTCGGGTAATC
>NZ_JAOYTK010000038.1:0-26907 GCF_025846885.2 Brucella sp. HL-2
CCTATGACGAGCTATGGAGAGCCCTCGGCTCCGTCTGCGATCTGTTTTCGCCACAAGAGTGCCGAAACTTCTTCAAAGCAGCTCAATGTGTTGCATGATTAGCGCCCGACGCTCTAATGAGTTTGATCGTCTCTGCCTTTGTTGCGTTGTCTTTCGTTACTACCGCAAATGCTCAGGTTCGCAAAAACGTTAGTGAATTTGCGGGTCAGCGTTGCAATACGCCGCCGCGCGGCAGTGGCGTTATCATCGGCCAGTTCAGCGGTGTGGATGATTCCCCTTTTGTGAGTGACGGTGACGGGTTGGTGCCCATCGACCGCTTCCGCTGCTTCAAAACCATGTCGGAATGCAAAGGCTGGCTCTATACAATGCAAAGCAAATACACCAACGCCGGACTGCCAACCGTAGTGCGCTGCACGAAACGATAACGACAAAACTGTGATTTTGCGCCCTCCATCTTAATGTCATGCTGCCCGAGAGGCGCATAGCTTATCGATTGGGAGTATTGGATATATGCAGCAAGCAAGCTACGTCCACGGTGCGAACGAAACAGCTCTCATCGGCGACACCATCGGCAACCACCTCGACCTGATAGCAGAGAAATACCCCAATCATCCGGCAGTTGTGGTTCGTCACCAGAATATCCGACTGACCTATGCCGAATTGAAGAGCCGTACCGATGCACTGGCCGAAGGATTGCTTGCCATCGGCCTTCAACCCGGCGAACGCATCGGTATCTGGTCACCCAACAATGTGGAATGGCTGCTCACGCAGTTTGCCAGTGCGAAGGCCGGTCTCATTCTGGTCAATATCAATCCGGCCTATCGCGCACATGAACTCAAGCATGTTCTAGCAAAGGTGGAATGTGCAGCGCTTATCCTCGCGCCTTCGCTCAAAACCAGCGACTACATTGAAATCCTGCGCTCCATCGTTCCAGAGGTTGACGATGCTCGACCAGGATATCTGAGCGCGGAACAACTACCGGCTCTGCGTTGTGTTATTCGCCTAGGCGAGGAACGAACGTCTGGTATGTTTAATTTCGATAAAGTCGCAATCTCCGGCAACACTACCACGATTAAACAGCGACTACAGCTTGCAGACGAGCTGCAATTTGACGATCCTATCAACATCCAGTTCACCAGTGGCACCACAGGCAGCCCAAAAGGTGCGACGCTCACTCATCACAACATCCTCAATAATGGTTTCTTCGTTGGCGAAGCGATGCGGCTCAGTGAACAGGACCGGCTGTGTATTCCGGTTCCTTTCTATCACTGCTTCGGCATGGTTCTGGGCAATCTGGCCTGTGTGACGCACGGCGCGTGTATGGTGATCCCCAATGACAGCTTCGATCCGCTGCTGACACTGCAAACAGTCGAAGACGAGAAATGTACCGGCCTGCATGGGGTGCCGACCATGTTCATTTCGATGCTCGACCATCCGGAATTTGCGCGTTTTGATCTCACCAGTCTGCGCACTGGCATCATGGCTGGTTCGCCGTGCCCGATTGAAATCATGCGCCGGGTGGTCAGCGAAATGCATCAAAGCGAAATCACGATTGCCTATGGCATGACCGAAACAAGCCCGGTCAGTTTTCAGAGTGCAACGACCGACCCGCTGGAAAAGCGCGTATCGACAGTGGGTCGCATCCATCCGCATCTTGAAGTGAAGATCATCAATGCAGATGGCACGATCGCACCACGCGGCGAGAAAGGCGAATTGCTGACCCGCGGTTATAGTGTCATGCGCGGCTACTGGGCCGACGCAGCCGCGTCTGCCGAGGCAATTGATGATGCGGGATGGATGCATACAGGTGATCTCGCGACCATTGATGCGGAAGGTTATTGCAACATTGTCGGGCGCATTAAGGATCTCATTATTCGCGGTGGTGAAAATATCTACCCGCGGGAGATTGAAGAGTTTCTATTCACCCATCCGGCCATCAGCGATGCCCAGGTTTTCGGTGTTCCAGACAATAAGTTCGGTGAGATAATTTGCGTTTGGGTCAAACTACATCGAGACCATGAACTCGGTGAAGAAGAACTGCTGGCATTCTGCAAGCAGCGCATCTCACATTACAAAATCCCGGCGCATATCCGTTTCGTAGACGAGTTTCCGATGACTGTAACAGGCAAGATTCAGAAATTCGTCATGCGGCAAGTGATGATAAAGGAGCTTGAACTCGAAGAGATCAGAACAGCCTAATCTCCCGATGAAAGTGGTCTCACTTTTGGCTCGAATGCTTTATACCAAAGTTCATTGAGTAAGACTCATCGGACTTTGGTTAAGCCCGTGTGGCGATTGAACATTTTCAAGGTGTGATGCGTCAGCATCTTGAGCCGCCTTGGTATTAACGTGCTGGATAGCCATTCTTATGCGCTGGAATAGCCTTGAGATATGCTGCAATTGCGGCACGATCCGCATCCGTCAAATGCGCCATGTTGGCCACTACATCTGCCATTGAACCACCAAGCGAATCAAAATCCGGTGTGAAGCCGCTTTGCAATGCATAAGCAATATCATTCTCACCCCATTCACCAATGCCGCCTTCACCAGACGTTATATTGGGAACGATACCCTTGCGGCCGTCGCTACCTGTTTCAGCCGACAGGGCACCGGCCATCCACTGTTTATTATCAAGCCCGCCAATGACATTGCGCGGCGTATGGCACTCGCCGCAATGGCCGAGAGCTTCCGTCAGATATTGCCCACGCTTCACCTGATCGGATGCGCTTGCAAGTTCGACGACTGGTTTGTCCGAAAGATAGAGCTGTTTCCAAAGCCCCAATCCACGACGGATCGTGAAGGGAAAGTCGAGCTTATGCGGCGCTGCCACATTATCAGAAACAGGTAGTGCCTTCATGTAAGCAAAGAGGTCCGCAACGTCCTGCGGCTGCATCTTTGCGTAAGATGTATAGGGGAAAGACGGATAGAGGTGCTCCCCTGCCCGCCCTGTGCCTTTCAACATTGCATTAGCAAAGTCATGCAGGGTCCAGTTACCGATCCCCTGCTCTGAAGGAGAAATATTGGGCGCAATGAATGTGCCAAAATCAGAAACCAGCTCATGCCCACCCGCAAGCACCTTGCGGTCATCACCCGATGCGCCGGGCGCAGCATGGCAGGAAGCACAGCCCCCTGCCCAGAACACCTGCTCACCTTTTGTTGCATCACCCGGCTGCATCGATGCGATTACCGACTGGTCCACCGTCTGAGGCGTTGTCAGCACCCAGAAGGTAGCAGCACCCATGATGACTATAGCGCCTGCGGCATATGCGAGTTTACGGACCATGGTTTTCTGAATTAATTCTTCTTCACGCGATAAGCTTGATGGCATGAACCGCAATTGGCAGCGACTTGCTGGAACGCTGGTTTCAACGCATCAAGATCCTGTGGCTTTGCGGCAAGCGCAGCAGCGGCATCTGAGCGGAACTTTTCGACATGCTTGACGAAATCTTCCTTGTTTTCCCAAATCTTGGGTGAAGCTTCTGTGTCCCCTTGATCGGAACCAGCGGGGAACAGCGTGTCGACGTCTAGTTTCTTTGCGTCAGCATCAAGTTTCTCAAGTGCAGCCAAAGCCGCAGCAGCATCGAAAGGCTTCTCACCTTTGATCATCGGTGCAAGCTGTCCAACTGAACGCCCCATATCCTTCATGATCGCCTGGCGGTCGGCAATCACATCGGCATGAGCCACACCAGCGGCCAAAGTCGCAACTGAACTGACAACAAGGAAAAATGAACGCATGCGATCCTCCGCATCTAAAAACTGAACAAAATTCGTCTCTTGGTACAAATATCCGATACAATCGTCACCTTTGCAACAAAGGCACCGAATAAATTCCAACAATCAAAAGTAACATGATGAACTTATATCGATTATTACAGATAATTCACGAGAACGTGAAAAACATGATAAAAATACTATTGTTTAACAGTTTCGATATTCTGCCGTACCCACAATTTAAACAGGCATAATTATTGATTTTAATAATCATGTTTTCGATTATTCATAAATTCTGAAAAAGAAAAACCCCGCTTTCGCGGGGCTTTCCATATTTCATACTGACGCAGCAGATTATGCCTTTTCGTACAGCTCAAGCACGTAATCCCAGTTGATGAGGCTATCGACAAAAGCTTCAAGATACTTCGGACGCGCATTACGATAGTCGATGTAATAGGAATGCTCCCATACGTCGACGCCAAGAATTGGTGTTGCGCCGTGAACGAGTGGGCTTTCACCGTTTGCAGTCTTCGAGATTTCGAGCTTGCCATTCTTGACCGAAAGCCATGCCCAGCCCGAACCGAACTGACCAACACCGGCAGCAATGAAGTCTTCGCGGAACTTGTCGTAGCCGCCAAGATCAGATTCAATCGCCTTTTCCAGCTTGCCTGGCAGCTTCTTGCCGCCGCCGTCCTTCTTCAGCCACTTCCAGAAATGGAGATGGTTGTAGTGCTGGCCAGCATTGTTGAAGAGCGCCTGGTTCTTGCCAAAGCTTTCCTTGACGATTTCTTCGAGGCTCTTGCCTTCAAGACCTGAACCTTCAAGCAGTTTATTACCGTTGGTAACGTAAGCCTGATGGTGTTTGTCGTGGTGGAATTCGAGCGTTTCGCGCGACATGAACGGGGCAAGTGCGTCATAATCGTACGGAAGGGCGGGCAGTTCAAAAGCCATTGGAACTCTCCTCTTTGTCTTTCAGCTTGCGGCGGGCAGAGCGGATACATACCCGAAAACTTGCGTGCGCAACTTACATAGGCCGCAACGCTTCGGGCGGCAATGGCGCATATTCTAAATTTGCTGCTCAACGCAATGAATTTTTATTGAAATTGCATAAGGATAAGGTCCACTTTACTTTTTTTAAGATTGATGCACGAAAGGAGAAAATCGGTGTCTTATAGTTCCTATGTTTTCGACGCTTATGGCACATTGTTTGATGTGCACTCAGCCGTGCGTAAACATGAGGATAAAGCAGGACCTGATGGACGTTTATTCTCGGAACTTTGGCGCGCCAAGCAACTGGAATATTCGTGGATTTTAAGCCTGATGGGAGCCTACAAAGATTTCTGGACACTGACGGAACACGCTCTGGATTTTGCTTTTGCAAGATATCCTTCCGTAGACCCGACCCTTCGCACCGATCTTCTTGATGCTTACTGGAAACTCGATTGCTATCCTGAAGTGCCAGCAGCACTCAAAAACCTCAAGAGCCGCGGCGCGCGGTTAGCCATTCTCTCCAATGGCTCTCCAGCCATGTTGGAGGCTGCGGTTAAATCAGCGGCGCTTGATGCCCTGCTCGACGATGTGATCTCTGTAGACACTGTGCAGCGCTACAAAACCGCACCTGCGGTCTATGAACTGGTTACAACGCAGTGGCGGCTTTACCCGTCTGCAATTTCGTTTCAATCGTCCAATAGATGGGATGTTGCAGGGGCCGCGCGATTCGGCATGCGCTCCGTCTGGATCAATCGATCCAACCAGCCCGACGAATATAAACAGTATCCGCCCGCTTTGATTTTGCCGAGCCTTCAGCTCCTTGATTGAATCTCACTAAAACTTGAACGGGCAACTTTGTGCAACAACCGTCTGTTGTGACCAAAATTGTGTCGCAACGGCAACACGAGGCCTATCCCGGGCTTTTAGCCACGTTTAGGCCTTATTACGAACGGCTGGTAGCCATAATTATGGGGCGTTTTGCTCCCACAAATCGCCGAACAAAAGCGTTTGGCATCCCTATAACACCGCAACTTGTGATCAAAACAACGGGTTGGTCGCACTTCATTAACCCTAACCGTTGTATCTGTAGCTCCTCCCGTCACTAATCTGGTTTTCATATGCACACCACCCTTACCCGCCGTTCTTTTCTTACGGCCATGACAGCAACAGCGGCGGCCGGCCTCGCCGGTTGTGCTCAGTTGGGGCAGAATGTTCCAATTGTCGATGTGGATGCTTCAGGCAATCCTATTAACAGGACCCCGCAGGCGAATGTAGACGCCTCGTACGGCAGCTGGGCATCAATGTATGCCGCAGTGGAAGACAATGGCTATCAGCTGCCTGCTATTCCGATCCAGAAAATGGATAAGCGCTATTTGCGTCAGGTCGTTCAGGATCCGACAGGCGAAATGCCGGGAACGATCGTTGTCGATACCACCAACCGCTTCCTCTATCTGGTACTGGGCAATGGCCAGGCAATGCGTTACGGCGTCGGCATTGGTCGCGACGGCTTTGCATGGTCGGGGCGCGCCGTTATTCAGTACAAGCGCGAATGGCCACGTTGGACACCACCGGATGAGATGGTCGCCCGTCAGCCGGAACTCGAGCCATATAGCTCACGCAATGGCGGCATGGCCCCAGGTCTCAAAAACCCGCTCGGTGCACGCGCTCTTTACATCTTCAAGGATGGCAAGGACACGATTTATCGTCTGCACGGCAATCCAGAATGGTGGTCGATCGGTAAGGCCGTTTCGTCAGGCTGCGTACGCTTGATGAACCAGGACATCATCGATCTTTATAATCGCGTACCAGCTAAGTCGCCTATTTTGGTTATGTAATCTGGAACTCGCGAAATGCATAAAAAAGCCCCGGATGTCCGGGGCTTTTTTCATTTCAAACCAGTATAAATCAGCGCTTGAAACTACCCAGAATACCGCGAACCAGCGCACGGCCGAGTGAGTTGCTGACCGAGCGAACCACAGACTTCATTGCTGTTTCGGCAACGGTCTGACGCCCTGAACGGCGACCAGTTCCGAGTGCGGTTCCCACCAGATCACCAAGAATGCTGCCACCTTGCCCGGATTCTTCTTCCTTGGTTTTCTGCTGTGCCACAGCTGCGGCCTGTGCCTTTCTGGCCAGCATTTCAAATGCTGAATCGCGATCGACGGTCTGATCGTACTGACCAGAAACAGGGCTCGCTGATATAATCTTTGCACGCTCTTCTGGCGTCAACGGACCAATCTGCGACGATGGCGGGCGGATCAACGTGCGCTGCACCATTGAAGGTACACCCTTGGCCTGCAATGTTGAAATCAGTGCTTCACCGGTCGAAAGATTGGTGATTGCCTCAAAAGTCTTGAAATCAGGATTTGGACGGAACGTATCGGCTGCCGTCTTCACTGCATTTGTTTCGCGCGGCGTATAGGCACGCAGCGCGTGCTGCACACGATTACCAAGCTGGGCAAGAACAGTTTCCGGCACATCAAGCGGGTTCTGCGTCACGAAATAAACGCCGACGCCCTTAGAGCGGATCAGACGCACCACTTGCTCCACACGATCGACCAGCGCCTTTGGCGCTTCATCAAACAGCAAATGCGCTTCATCGAAGAAGAATACGAGCTTCGGCTTGTCCGGATCGCCGACTTCCGGCAGTTCCTCGAACAATTCCGACATAAGCCACAACAAGAATGTCGAATAAAGACGTGGGCTCATCATCAGCTTATCAGCCGCAAGCACGCTTATCACGCCACGTCCGTCGGTCGTGGTGCGCATCAGATCAGCAATGCGCAGCGCCGGTTCGCCGAAGAACTTGGAACCGCCCTGCTGATCAAGCACAAGCAATGAACGCTGGATTGCACCGACAGACGCCTTGTTGACGTTGCCGTATTTTGCAGAGAGTTCAGCGGAGCGCTCTGCCATTTCTGTAAGCATTGCCTGCAGATCTTTCAAATCCAGCAGAAGCAGGCCTTCTTCGTCAGCGAGACGGAAAGCAACATTAAGCACGCCTTCCTGCGCATCCGTGAGGTTCATCAGGCGCGAAAGCAGCAGTGGTCCCATTTCGGAAATGGTCGCGCGAACCGGATGGCCCTGCTCACCGAAAATATCCCAGAAAATAACTGGAGAAGCCCGCATTTCATAAGGGTCAAGGTGAATCTCTGTTGCGCGCTTGGTCAGGTTATCATTAACGATACCTTTCGCCGCGATCCCCGAAAGATCACCCTTGATGTCGGCGCAAAAAACCGGAACACCGACTGCTGAAAAGCTCTCAGCCAGAACCTGCAATGTCACCGTCTTACCGGTACCCGTTGCACCGGTTACAAGCCCGTGCCTGTTCCCGTATTTCAGTGCCAGATATTCCGGCTGCTGGTAGGAATCATCTGGTTTGCGGCTTGCACCAAGGAAAATTGCATCGTCGGCGGTCATTAGGCAGGTCGCTCCGTAAAAGGTTTGCTTCCTTTACGATATACTAGCACCACCGTCGCGCAACAACGATAAAGCCGAATTCTGGCTTGGATACTTTATTTGCCGTCATAGGAATGCAGAAATTTCCCAATATTTTGAATTAGGAAAGCTTGCAAAGCGCTAACGAGAATGCATATTACGTAAACGTAAGAAATTTGGGAGACTCTGATGGATGAACTGATCGCGCGTATCACCTCGAATGTCGGCATCGATGCGGCAACAGCACAGAAAGCTGTTGGCATGATTTTGGCGTTTCTGCAGAAGGAAGGGCCAGCTGACAAAGTACAGCAGCTGCTCGCAGCATTTCCGGGTGCCGAAGAAGCCATTTCACAAGTGAAGGGTGGCGGTCTGCTTTCCGGACTTATGGGTGGCGTAATGGGCCTTGGTACTCAGTTGATGGGTGCAGGTCTTGGCATGGGTGAAATCTCTGGCGTTGCCAAAGAGACCATCCGCTTTGCCAAGGAAAAGGCTGGCGACGAACCCGTCGATGCAGTGGTCGGCTCGATCCCAGGCCTCGGACAGTTTATCTGAGTTCACATTATGAAGAAAAGCCCCGGAGAACCGGGGCTTTTCTTATGCTTCTTTTATAACTTTCACGCCAACATGCTGCGCCCGTCCAGCACCCCAGCCATTGATTGCAGCGCCCACGCCCAGCAGTGCAAAGAAGATACCACAAGCTTCGAAACTGCCTGTAGCACCGTGGATCATTCCCACGACCAGTGGCCCGATGGAGGCCAGCGTATAACCTACGCATTGCGCCATGCCTGAGAGGTGCGCGGCTGTATGGGAATCTGGCGAACGCAGCACAATCACCATCATCGCAGCGGCAATCAGACCGCCCTGCCCAATTCCTTGAATGGCTGCAAGTATCCAGAAACTCCATTGCGGCAGATAAAGAAAGCCTATCAGCGGAAGGGCCGCGCTGATGCAAAGCACTGCATTGAGCAGGCTCTGGCTTTTCTGTCGAACAGCAATCGACGGGATAGCAAGACAGGTAACGACCTGCACCATGATCGAGAACGAGACCAGGCCTCCGGCTGCGGTCGCGCTCAAGCCCTGCTCGCGTAAGATCGGAGCAAGCCAGCCGAAAACCACGTAGGCCATGGAGGATTGCAACCCCATAAAGAGTGTGACCTGCCAGGCAAGCTTATCTTTCCACAGCCCGATGACTTTAAATCCGGAATGCGCAACATTGTGCTTTGCCCGCAGCGCCTGCGGCAACCACAGAGCAAGCACGAGAGCGGCCGGAATAGCCCAGAAGGCCAGCGCCAAGTTCCATGAACCGCCGAGCATATGTTCAATCGGAATGGTAAAGCCCGCAGCTGCAGCAGCGCCACCACACAGCGCCATAGTATAAAAGCCAGTCATAATCGCAGCCGTTTTCGGGAAATCTCGCTTCACCACGCCGGGCAGCAAAACATTGCCGGTCGCAATAGCAGCGCCAGCTAATATTGCGCCAATATAGAGGGAAGCCGAATTGCCGATGCCGCGGATTGCGGTGCCTATGGTCAAAACAATCAGCACAAAAAGCAATACACGCTCAGCACCGAACCGCTGTGCGAGACGAGGTGCAAAAGGTGCAAATACACCGAGACAGACAACCGGCAAGGTCGTCAAAAGACCTGCAGCAGTTGCCGACATGCCGGTGGCTTCTATGATTTCGGGCAGAAGGACGGAAACACTTGAAAAGACAGGGCGCAAGTTAGCTGCAATCAGCACGAGGCTCAGACCAAGCAGCACGCGCAAAGCAGGACTTGGCAGGCGCTGTGCGGCAGGCTGCGGCACACTATCGGCTTCCGCATCGACAAATGGCTCTGCATGTTGCGCCAGTTCTTCCTCCGTCACGGGACGCGACGGAACTTCATTTGTGCGGCTCATGATGCCAACAGCCTTTCAAGTTCTTCAATCAGAGGCGTCATAAATCGACGCACCGCAGCGCCCGCCAAATCGGGATTGCCGGTTGCTATGGCTTCTATAATGGCGCGATGTTCTTCATGATCTGGTTCCGGCAACTCTCCGTCGAGTGTGGCTTCTATTGATTCCCGGATGGACTGGGAAAAGAACGCATAGACCGCAACCAGCGCGCTATTGCCCGATGCTGCAACAATGGCTTCATGAAAGGCAAAATCCCGCAAAACAAAATCGGTTCTGTTCTCGTCAGCGCGTTTATTGCGCTGCTCCAGCTTCAGTTCAAGATGGCGGATCGTTTCCGATGTTGCGCGTTGCGCGGCAAGACGCGCCGCTTCAACTTCAAGGGCAGCCCGCGTTTCAAAACGATCACGCAGACTGGTATGGCGAATGCGATCAAAGCTGCGGCTCGTGTCGGATGCGGATAACACATAGGTTCCAGACCCCTGTCGTGTTTCCAGCATGCCTTGAGCGACCAGCGCTCGCACAGCTTCACGTACAGTTCCACGGCTGACACCAAGTCTGGCAGAGAGGCTCGCTTCATTGGGCAATTGCTCGCCCACGCGCCAATTGCCGGCTGTAATTTCAGACCGAATGGATTGCTCGGCTGCTTCCGCCAGGCTTTTTCTCGATAATGCTTCCATAATTCACCAAAGTCATCAGATGATTTGATCATTTATATGTCACAATCTCTCATGTCAATGTGGATTACATGGGCGCATAACGCGTATCCCGAAAACCGTTTCACACTTTTCGCGATGCGCCCAATCTGCTTTAACCGTGCTTGCCGCATTCCGTTAACAATTATCGCGCAATGTAGCAGGCTAAAATTGAGACTGTTTGACCGGGTGCCGCATGATTACGCTTTACTGCCTTAACGGAGATCATCTCGAAAGCGTCGAGGTGGAACCGGGGAACCCCTTGCCCGACAATGTCATATGGATCGACCTGCTCGCGCCGGGCGTCAATGAAGATCACATCGTCGAAGCATGGACAGGCATCTCCATTCCTACACGCGAAGATATGACGGAAATTGAAGAATCGAGCCGCTTCTACATGGAAAGCGGTGCACAATATCTGACCGTTCCGATTCTACATGCTGTTGATCTCGATCACCGCGAACTGGCACCGGTCACCTTCATCCTGCACGGCTCGCGGCTCGTCACCGTGCGTTACGCGAATCCCAAATCCGTCAGCATCTACATTGCGCGCGCAATAAAGCCAGGTAACGGATTGATCCCGGCCAAGTGCTCTGGCCTGTCCATCATGCTGGGCATTATCGAGGCCACCACCAATAGGCTCGCGGATATTCTGGAAGGTGTGGCTGGTAAGATCGATGCAGCTTCGCATTCCATCTATCGCCGCCAGCCGAAGGCGAGACCAATGACGACTGAGGATTTCCGGCACATCCTCACACAGATCGGTGGACAAGGAACATTCCTGTCCAGAATGCGTGAAAGCCTGGCTGGTGTCAGCCGTATGCTGGTTTATCTTTCTGCAATCAACAGTCCTGTCGCCACCAAGAAAGACACCCGATCATGGATCAAGTCGCTCGAACGCGACGCGCAATCACTCGTCGCTTACGTGGACTTTTTATCCAATAAGGTCACATTCCTACTCGATACAATTGTTGGACTCATCTCCGTCGAGCAGAACGCCATCATCAAGATTTTCTCCGTTGCGGCTGTGGGCTTCATGCCGCCGACACTGGTTGCTTCCATTTACGGCATGAACTTCTCTTTCATGCCGGAATTGAATTCGCCGTGGGGATATCCAATGGCGCTTGGCCTGATGGTTGCCTCTGCCCTGCTTCCGCTTTTCTATTTCCGCAGGAAGGGGTGGTTGTAGTTCAACCACTAACAGCCACGATCTCCCACTCCTTGCCGTTGATCATGACGACGTCACCTACCGGTTTACCAAAAAGCATGATGGCGACCGGGGCCATGTGAGATATTTTACCCTTGGCCGGATCAGCTTCGTCTTCGCCGACGATGGTCCATGTGCGGGCCGTTCCGTCGAGATCTTCGAGTTCGACCGTCATTCCAAAACGCACAACGTTGCTATCGCGCTCCGGCACGGACAGCTCAGCTGTTTCGCGCCGCGCTGTCCAGTAGCGTAAATCGCGTGAAAGACGCGCAATTGTGGAGCGTTCTCCCGCGACATTGGCCTCAGCCAATTCGCGGTGCAGCCGCGCAAGTTCGTCCTCAATCAGCTTCATGCCATCCGGCGTGACGAGATTACGATGCGGGCTAATGGGACGCTCACCGAGATCAGTCGGAGCGTCATCCTGTTCCTTGGTAAAAGCTCTGCTCATCTCTCAAATGTATGCAGAGCGGACAATACGCGCAAGCCCACAACCTTATTCGCGGACGTTTCCATTGCCACAAACTCTGACCTTCATTTGTCAGAGTTTTTATTGATTGATCAGTCAATCAAATATAAAATAGAGATCAAAGGCCTCAAAACGGAACAACGATTATGCCCAAGATCGGGATGGAACCTTTACGGCGGCGCGAACTGATCGATGCTGCCATCCGCACAATCGGCCAGCGCGGTTCACTGGACGTAACTGTTGCGCAGATTGCTCATGAAGCAGGTGTATCGCCTGCGCTCGCGCATCATTATTTTGGCGGCAAGGACAAACTCATCCTCGCCACCATGCGTCATCTGCTTCGCGAGCTTGGAAGTGACTTGAACGCCGCAATGAAGCTTGCTGAAACGCCGCAAGAACGCATTGCAGCGATTATTGCGGTGAACTTTTCCGCTTCGCAGTTCGCACAGGAAACGATTGCTGCCTGGCTGACCTTCTATGTCCACGCGCAGCAGTCGGAAGACACCAAACGGCTCTTACGCATTTATGCGCGCCGCCTGCATTCAAATTTCGTCTTTGCACTTGAACAACTGACCAGCCGCGACCGTGCAAATCGCATTGCCGAAGGTGCAGGTGCGTTGATTGACGGACTTTATATCCGGCATGCGTTGGGTGCCGACGCACCAAATGCAGCATCTGCGATCACTCTCGTGGAAGATTACATTGCCGTTCAGCTGTCGGTGGAGAAATGAGCATGGAAGCGGACTTCGTTATCATCGGCTCCGGCTCTGCCGGTTCAGCTATGGCCTACCGCCTCTCCGAAGACGGCAGACATTCGGTTATCGTGATCGAATTTGGCGGACCGGACATCGGACCGCTGATCCAGATGCCTGCCGCCCTCTCCTTCCCCATGAATATGGAAACGTACGACTGGGGGTTTTCTACCGAACCTGAACCACATATTGGTGGACGCAGCCTGGTGACGCCGCGTGGCAAAGTGGTTGGCGGCTCCTCTTCGATCAACGGCATGGTTTACGTGCGTGGTCATGCCCGCGATTACGACCATTGGTCGGAAAGTGGCGCGCGGGGCTGGTCCTATGCCGATGTGTTGCCCTATTTCAAGCGGATGGAAAATTCGCATGGCGGACAAGACGGATGGCGCGGTACGGATGGTCCGTTGCATATTCAGCGTGGCAGACGCGATAATCCGCTATTCAAGGCCTTTGTGGATGCGGGACATCAAGCGGGTTTTGAAGTCACGGAAGACTATAATGGCCAAAAGCAGGAAGGCTTCGGCCCGATGGAGCAGACGATCCATAATGGACGCCGCTGGTCTGCGGCTAATGCCTATCTGAAACCGGCTTTAAAGCGCCCGAATGTCAAACTCGTCAAAGGCCTCGCACGCAAGATCGTGCTTGAGGGCAAACGCGCCGTGGGCGTCGAAATCGAAGCAGGTCGCACCTTCTCAACCATTCGTGCACGACGCGAAGTCATTATAGCGGCTTCGTCTATCAACTCACCAAAGCTTCTGATGCTGTCGGGCATTGGCCCTGCAGTGCAGCTGAAAGAGCATGGAATTGATGTAGTGGCAGACCGCCCCGGTGTAGGCCAAAATCTGCAAGATCATCTTGAAGTCTATATCCAGCAGGAATGCACGCAGCCCATCACGCTCTACTCCAAGCTCAACCTTTTCTCGAAAGCGATGATCGGCGCGCAATGGCTGTTCTTCAAATCAGGAGATGGCGCCACCAACCATTTTGAATCTGCTGCTTTTGTGCGCTCGAAAGCAGGGGTGGAATATCCCGATATTCAATATCACTTCCTCCCAGTCGCCATTCGTTACGACGGCAAGGCAGCAGCAGAGTCTCACGGATTTCAGGCACATGTCGGGCCAATGCGATCCAAATCGCGCGGCAGTGTGACGCTTCGCTCGGCCAACCCACGAGACAAGCCACGGATTCAGTTCAACTATATGTCGCACGAGGATGACTGGGCAGACTTCCGCCATTGCGTGCGGCTAACCCGAGAAATATTCGGCCAGAATGCCTTCGCGCCCTTTAGTGGCGCCGAAATTCAGCCCGGCGCAAATGTGCAATCGGATGATGAGATCGACAACTTCCTCCGCGAACATGTGGAAAGTGCATTCCATCCTTGCGGAACCTGTAAGATGGGTGCAGTTGACGATCCGATGGCCGTCGTTGACCCTGAATGTCGTGTTATCGGTATTGATGGCCTGCGTGTTGCAGATTCGTCTATTTTCCCGCGTATAACCAACGGCAATCTCAACGGGCCGTCGATTATGACCGGTGAAAAGGCTTCCGATCACATTCTTGGCCGCACGCCCCTAGCACGCTCCAATCAGGAGCCCTGGATTAACCCACGTTGGCAAGTTTCCGATCGTTAAAGCGACTCTGTTGAAGCCGGATTACCGAAGCTACTCTAACTATTTGTTTTTACGTATTATCCCACGCAAAACCGCCTTACAATTTTGGCTCAAATGCAAGGATGAAACCCGAGGAGAATAAAATGAAAGTACAACCCAAAGCCTCGCATTTCATCGGCGGCGCATTCGTCGAAGACAAAGCGGGAAAGCCGCTTCCCGTTTTCTATCCGGCAACTGGTGAAGAAATCGCCAAGCTCTATTCGGCAACGCCTGATGTGATTGAGGCCGCCTATGCGGCAGCCCTCAAAGCACAGGGCGAATGGGCGGCACTCAAGCCTGTCGAGCGCGGCCGCATTCTGCGCCGCACGGCGGAAATTTTACGCGAAAAAAACAAGAAACTGTCAAAGCTTGAGACACTCGACACCGGCAAGGCGCTTCAGGAAACGCTTGTTGCAGATGCAGCGTCCGCCGCAGATGCTCTCGAATTCTTCGGCGGCATCATCTCCGGTTTCAATGGCGAGTTCGTGGAGCTTGGTGGATCGTTTGCCTATACGCGTCGTGAAGCGCTCGGCATCTGCGTCGGTATTGGCGCATGGAATTATCCGATTCAGATCGCCGCATGGAAATCTGCCCCGGCGCTCGCCATGGGCAATGCATTCATCTTCAAGCCATCAGAAAACACGCCCCTCTCCGCGCTCGCGCTGGCTGAAGCCTATAAGGAAGCGGGCCTGCCGGATGGTCTGTTCAACGTCGTTCAGGGCTTTGGTGATGTGGGTGCTGCACTCGTCAATCACCGCCTGACTGCCAAGGTTTCCCTGACCGGATCGGTTCCGACAGGCAAGCGGATCATGTCGCAGGCTGGCGAGCATTTGAAGCATGTCACGATGGAACTTGGTGGCAAATCGCCAATTATCGTTTTTGACGATGCAGATCTTGAAAGTGCCATTGGCGGCGCGATGCTCGGCAACTTCTATTCAACCGGTCAGGTCTGTTCAAACGGCACCCGCGTGTTCGTTCATAGGAATGTACGTGAACGATTTGTTGAACGTCTCGTCGAACGTACGCGCAAGATTCGTATTGGCGATCCGCTTGATGAAGCGACCCAGATGGGACCGCTCGTCAATGGTGCGCAGCGCGACAAGGTTCTCTCCTATATCGAAAAAGGCAAAGCCGAAGGCGCGACCCTCGCCTATGGTGGCGGCGTTCCAAAGCTGCAGGGTTTCGATAAGGGCTGTTTCATCGAGCCGACCATCTTCACAGACGTAACCGACAACATGATGATCGCCCGTGAAGAAATCTTTGGCCCTGTCATGAGCGTTCTGGAGTTCACAGACGAAGATGAGGTGATTGCACGCGCCAACGATACTGAATTTGGTTTGGCCGCTGGTGTGTTTACGGCTGACATCGCACGTGGCCATCGCGTGATCAGCCAAATCAAGGCCGGGACTTGCTGGATCAATGCCTATAATCTGACACCTGTGGAAGTGCCATTCGGTGGCTACAAGCAATCCGGCATAGGGCGTGAAAACGGCATCGCAGCCCTGACGCATTACAGCCAGATCAAGACCGTCTATGTAGAAATGGGCAAGGTCGACAGCCCTTACTAAAAGTTCATTTTAGTTGAAACTGCAAAGCCCTGACAATATTAGCAATCACTAATATTGTCAGGGCTTTTGTATCTGTCGTCTTACATTATATTTACGACACAATATTGGCAGATAAACTTCGGCTTCTCGAAATATTGATCACTATTTTTCTTATTATATTGAATTTTAACGACTAATTGATTGCTTTTATCGAATACCCTTGCGCGGGAAACATGATAATAGCTTCCCGCGACGGGGTAGGAATGACAAAAGAGCTGTTTTTATCGACAGATATGGTCGATGCCGAAATTCGTGACGATTTCTGGCGTGACGCCGTAAAGCTGTTTTACGAAGTGTCGTCGCTCGATGATGAAAATAAAAGAGGCTTTATAGGAACATTACGTTCTTACCCCTTCGGCAATATGTTGGTCGGTTCTACAACGTTCAACAGTCAACATTATGAGCGCACAACGAGTATCATCGCCCAGAGTGGTCTTGATCATTATGTCCTTCAGGCCATGCTGGCTGGTACTTTGAGCGGCGACTTCAATGGTGTTGCTGTCTCTGCGAAGCCCGGTGATATTTTCATTCTCGACATGGCCCAAGTCATATTCAGTCAAGCTGAAGCAGGCGCGCGTCTGACCGTCATCATGCCTCGTCAAGAACTTGAGAAGCTTGTTGGCTGGCGCAATCTGCATGGGATGATTCTTAAAGCCGAGGCTCCCACGACACAGCTTTTGTTTGAATATCTGCGTGGCTTGAATGATGTTGTTCAGGAGCTTTCGGCGATGGAATCTATTGCCGCCAAGGATGCTTTGTTGGTGCTGCTTGCTTCATGCATCAAGGGTGCCGACAAAGGTTCAGTTGAGAATGTCCCGATCAACCTGCCCATACGCAACCGTATCCTTGCTTACATCGACAAGAACATCACAAATCCGCTGCTGGGACCACATTCGATACAGCAGCATTTCCGCATGTCACGGTCGCATCTTTATCGCGCCTTTGAGCCGGATGAAGGCGTGGCAAAGGTTATTCGCGATAAAAGATTGGATCTTGCGTACCGGATTGTTATCGACAAGAAGGGCAAGGCAATTTCCTTGAAGGAGGTCGCTTATCGCTGCGGATTTCACGATGGAACGCAGCTCACGAAGGCTTTCAAAGCCCGTTTCGGGCTTACACCGAAGGAAGCGCGCGAAGCTCAAGATCCCATACCACTACAGGGAGACGGTGGAACTCTGACTATTCATGAGCATCTGTCCTTACAGGCCAAAAAGGCCGGTATTCTCCAAAATTAAAGCATTTCCAGCAAAAGTGGGAACCGGCTTTGCGTTCGGAAATGCGTAAAAACAAATAGTTAAAGCGGCTCCAACGATTCAATATTAACTGGAACCGCTGTAATGCGGCAGATTGCGATCAGAGGACGCAGCTAAACCGTTGCGTCCAATCGATAGTGTGTCAGGTGATTGCTGCGCCCGTTCGCATGCTGAGCCAGCCAGAACCGTTTGAATAGACCATTTGGGGGCCGGTACTTGCATTATTGACAAAAACCATCGCCCCTGCCCCATGCGCTGCTGCCGATGGCAAATCTGCTATCGCAAAAGATGCAGGACGTATCGGGCCGTCGACATGCAGGCGAGTTTCCGGCCATATGGAGCCGACTGCGACATTGCCGGTTGCTCGATCAACCTTAACAGCTTCGCGCCAATTGCCCACATCGTCGCCAACCTTGATGCTGAAATTATTATCGCCATTCAGGCCCATCTCTGCATGGCCCGTCCAGTTTGATTGGAACAACAGGCTTGCTGTATTTGTTGCCGCCTGTTTGTTCACTTTGATCTGATGGCCGGCACCCGCATTGTTAAAGAGGCTTGCTTCCGACGAGATTGCAAAACGGTTGATTGCATCCGCTGTGGCCTGCACACCAAGCATCGAGAGCGACAGGCTATCGGGCATCGAGCCTGTGACCTCCCACTCAGTGCCGTTGAACACCAGCAATCTGCCTTCATCCTCGACATAGGCAAGCCAGCCTTTTGCGACCGTAACAAAAGACCAGCCGTCATCGATGAAGAAGGCAATCATTCCGTCTTTTCCAACCCACAGGCCGGTTGCAGGGCTTGCAACTATATGCCGCTCACCTGAGAGCGGTGCGATGGGCGCGCCAGTTTGTATGCGCGATTTCACACTGAGATGCACGACGGCGTCAAGCAACCGCAGCGCCTCATTATGCGTGACATGCTTCTGCGCCTGACTGGGCATGATATAGGGAAGTTTCAGATTTGGTGTTTGATCCATAAAAAGCTCCTCGCGTTGGTAATGCGGGGAGCTTAATGGCTCTCAGGTAGAGGGGGATAAGTCAGCTTCCGCGATAGGTCGAATAAGACCAGGGGCTGACCAGAAGTGGCACATGGTAATTGCCGTCTTCATCCGCGATCGCGAAACGGATTGGGATGAGATCAAGGAACGGAGGATTGGCAACGTCTGCGCCGCGTGCTTCAAAATATTCAGCGACATGAAATTGCAGCTCATAAGTGCCTTCCTGCATTTCACTCCCGCTCAGCAGCGGCTCATCTGTGCGACCATCGAGATTGGTGACAGTACGCTTAATCAGCTCCGTTTTTCCCAAGGCTCCAAGCCTATAAAGCTCAATCCGCATCGCTGCCGCCGGACTACCATGCGCAGTGTCGAGAACATGTGTAGATAGCTTGCCCATTTTGATCCTCAGATTTGCGTTTCAAAAGCCGGGATTGTCTCGATGCGATAGGCGACATCCGGAAGGAAATACTCCTCCAAATTATCCTCGTTGCCTGCGCGGTCAACAATAAGAAAATCTGACGTCTGCTCAAGGGATACAAGCGGATGATGCCAGACATTGCGCCAATAGTTGACGCCCTGATCACCTCGCGCCAAAAACGCTCTCGGTCGCGCGGGTTTGCCTTCAGCATCTTCTGCCACCACCACCAGAAACGGCCTGCCGTTCAAGGGTATGAAGGCCTGAGATCCGAAAGGATGGCGCTCCATCATCACGATGTCGATTGGTGCTGAGAAAGACTGTCCGCGAAAAATATTGATCAGAACACGTGCGTCAGTGCCAACGGCCTCGACGCGGGCAAGATCGTGGAAGCGTTCCGTCGTGCCATTGTTGATGAGACGTCGCTCAGCACCGTTCACCTCGATAACATCCCCAAAAGGGGCAAAAGCCGCCTTTGTCAGCGGCTCAACTTCCAGCACTTCAAACTTCACGCTTTTCTCCCCCACAAACCTGATTTTATGCAGTCTAACAAAGCTTTGCCGCCGACTAATTGTCAATCGCAAAGCAGTTTCAACAAAGTCATGAAAAAGGCCGCGCAACGAACTCGGACCTTGAGATTTATCAATGGATTGTGCTGATCAACGCTTGAATAGTGCCAACATTGCCGGGACACTACAGGCCGCAAGTGCAAGCTTGACCAGATCGGCGATGATGAAGGCACCAAAGCCAAAGGCGATACCTTTTTCAATGCCATACAAATAACTCACCCAGCCCGCGCCCATGACGAGCACGACGGCTTCTGCAAGCAGCATGACACCGCCAAGCGCAAGCGGCTTGTGTGCGAGCCCCTTATCCGCAGCTCGACCAATCATCCATGCGGCAACGAGATAAGAAAGCAGATAGCCACCAGTAGGCCCCATCATATAGGCAAGGCCCACGCCCTTTTCGGGTGTTCCTGTGAAAACAGGCATGCCGAGCACACCCTCAAGCAGATAAAGCGCGACAGTGGCAACAGCCAGACGTGAACCATAAAGCGCAGAAATTGCAAACAGTGCTGCAGTCTGCATCGTCACATTGACGTAGAGAAGATCAACCTTGATATTTGCCGAGAGCGTGAGAACCGCGCTACCAAGAATTGCCAGCACAACAAACCGGAAAGCCCGTGTCAGTTGCTTGGTTTGCAAGTAGCCAGCGGGAAGAGACGCCACGGCAATTTTTGATTTATTTCTCTGACGCATCTTTGTCTCACTCCTATAATCGGCGCTGTGAGTATCGCTTCACCAGATAATCATTTGAAACCGGACTATATTCGTCCTAAGCCGTTCGAAGAATTGCAACAATACAAACCGACAAACCAAAACGAGTTGGATTATTCAATGGCGCTTGATTTCGACGGCAGCTTCTCCCCGGAATATGGGGCGCCGGTTGCCTTGCGTAAAGACCTGCTCCGCCTGACTGCGAATAATCCGAGCGCTTTTACATTTCATGGCACAAACAGCTATATCATAGGGACAGATACGCTCGCCGTTATCGATCCAGGTCCAGAGGACGAAGCGCATTTTCAGGCTCTTCTCGCTGCAATCGCCAAGCGCCCCGTGAGCCATATTTTTGTAAGCCATACCCATCGCGACCATTCCCCCCTCGCAAGGCGGCTGAAGGAACAGACCGGTGCGCTTGTTGTTGCCGAGGGTCCACATCGCCCCGCCCGTCCTTATTATAGCGGCGAAGTGAACTTTCTTGAGGCAAGTGCCGATACCGATTTCGCACCCGATCTGGTCCTGTCCGATGGTGCAAAGATCGACGGCGACAGTTGGGCGCTGCGCGGCATACACACCCCCGGCCATGCAGCCAACCACATGGCCTTCGGCCTCGAAGGCACAGGCATCCTGTTTTCTGCCGATCATGTGATGGCATGGGCGACGTCTATCGTTGCGCCACCAGACGGTTCAATGAGCGATTACATGGCTTCGCTTGAGAAGCTGCTTGAACGCGATGATGATATCTATCTCCCTGGCCATGGAGGTGCAGTCACAAAGCCGGCGGCGTTTGTGCGGGGATTGCGTGCACATCGTAAAATGCGAGAACGCGCAATACTGGAGCGGATCGTTCAAGGCGATCGCACGATCCCGGATATGGTCAAAGCGATCTATCGCGAAACCGACCCACGTCTGCATGGTGCTGCAGCACTCTCGGTACTGGCGCATCTCGAAGATCTCGTCGGACGCGGGGAAATCATCACTGATGGCTATCCATCCCTGAATGGGATCTATCAGCCGCGCTGATCATTCAACATTGGCTGGAGCCTTGTTGACCTCGCCTTCGAGTGCCGACAAAAACTCGGTTATGAAGGCGGCATTCAGCCCCATGTCCCGCTTGCCGTAACGCGACAAGGATCGCATATCGACATAGGTGGTTTCGCCTTCATCAAGCAGACGGATAACCACATCGCTCTTCAAGCCAAGAAAAGTGCTGTGGGCCGTCGCAGCAAAACGCGTAGCATTCTGCTCTGGCAAAGGAATGTCGCGACTAATCTGCGTCCAGCCAAAGGCCTTGAGGGTATTTTCTACCCCTTGCGCAACCCGATCTGGAGCTGCGGGATAACGGCGCCCCATTACATCCGGATAGGCTGACATTTGCCCTATCATATCCGCGGCAACATCAACTGAGAGCGCGTTCATGCCCGGCAAGCGGGCTGGCATTGTCGATGGAAACTGTGGCGGCGTCTCAAAATCAGTTGTCAGATCATAAAGCTGTGGCGAGCCATACCAAAGAGAGCCTACAAAACAGAGCGGCAGCAGAACTGCAAAAGCCAGAAAGCTGCCGCAGAAAGAGCGTGCTCCACCCTTGTCGCCATTGACCCACAAATTACGTAGTCCTTTTGCGGCACATAACAGCGCGAGTATCGCAAGCCCACCACCGAGGGTAGCAACCAGAACAAAATCCGGCGTTTCCAGCTTGCCGAACCTGTGCAGGATAAGACCCAGCGCTGAAAGCACGGCCGCAAATACGCCAAAACGCAAAGCCCAAATGGCTGAACGAGACTGTCGGCGTTGATAGCGAAGTTTTCTCATGCAGGATCCCAACCGCGTTTCAGAGCGCTTCCATGCATAACAGAGAGAGCTCGGACGCAAAAGGAAAAGGCAAGGCACGCACTGTCAATTCATCCAGTTACAAAGAATGAGCGGGAAAAATAGAGTGAAATCAATATAAAAGCTATTGCAGCAACTTCTAACGAAGGGCATGATCGCGTATATGGGGGCTTTTTTCGGATTCGTCGGAGAGGACGACATGGATCGCACCCTTCATAATGGCCATGAGCCAGCTACATCCAGCGCTGCTGAAGCCGATCAGGATGTAATGACGCTGGAAGCAGTCGAGCTTGAATTTGCGCTCGGAGCCATCGACGTTCTGATCGAAGGATTTGACACTGCCCTTGCCAAGGCAGCAGAACGTGTGGGCGGAGAAGTTCTGTTCAACATGCCTGCGCTCGACACCAGTGAAACACAACGTATTGGCGCTATTGCTATTGCAGGCCAACCACAAGATCAGGTTGTTTTTGTCACGTTGGGCAATGACGGCACAACGCTTTCCGTTGCCCCATTGACTGGCGAGAATGCTTTGTTTGAAAGCCTTGGACGCAATTACGCAGCAGTCATGAAAAGCCTATCCCCAAAGGACAAGACAAACGGTAGCTAAAGCATGTCGTGCTCAAATGGATTCATTTGAGCTCCCGCGAACATGCGACAATTAAAAGAATCTAGAGCGTGCGTCATAGGTGCTATTAAGCGCGACACGCTCTAGAGCTTAAAACCATCACTTGTTTGCGGGCGGCTTTGCAAGTGTCGCAGGTGCGCCTGCGTGCAGATTATGGTCCGGCACCGGGTTGAGCGTCATGGACGTCTCAACGTCTCTTAGCTTCACAAACTTCATGCCCTTGGCCTGAAGTGCCAGAATGCCCTTGGCCACGCCCTCACCTGCCGAGCGCGTTGGCTGATTGATATGCGAAATGATGACATCACCATCGCGTGCAGCCGAAATGCGCCTTGCAACGACAGGCGCAAGCAGCGATGCACCCTGATCGCCGTTCAATGAATAACCGCCGATTTTGTAGCCCATGCTCGTCGCGAGTTTAACCGCATCGGTCGAATAGCGGGCGGTTGCATCACGATACCATTGCGGCTTTGAAGCGCCTGACTTGGCGATTGCATCGGCACCACCATCAATTTCCGAACGAACGGCATCCAGTGAACCCGCTGTTTTGATATTATACATGGTCTGCACATTGGTTATGGCTGGCACATGCATATTGCCGTGGTTCTCAATGTCGAAGAGGTCAGGATGCGCCTTCATCAACGCAAAGGCTTCCGCATTCTGCTTCAGCCAGCGTCCAGTAACAAAAATCGTCGCCGGAATGCGTTTCTGCACCAATACATCGAGAATACGGTGATCCGTTTTCCCCATGCAGGCATCGAGCGTCAGCGCCACTTGCGGCGCAGCCGCCCCACCCTTTGCAATACGCAATTGTGGTTCAACAATTCTGATTTTTTCGTTGTTTTCCGGCTGCGGAAGCGCATCATATGCGCTGGCCACAGTGTTCAAACAAATGAGCGCGACCCCCGCCGCAAGTAACTGACGCAACATATCTGCCCCGATAAACAAAGTTCTGGCATTAAGACTCACAGTTTACAGCGCCAGAACCAAAGCCGAATTATGGCACATAATTTTATGGCCCATCTGATTCAATCAGATGGGCCTTCTCAAGTCTTCAATTGACGCGCATCTTGTCCGAAAACGGCTTCACACTTTTCGGGACGCGCTATTTCGTGCTGAGGCCTGCGCTGCCGCCAGACGTGCAATCGGCACACGGAAAGGCGAGCAGGACACGTAATCAAGCCCGGTCTTCTCGCAGAAAGCTATCGACGTCGGATCGCCGCCATGTTCGCCACAGATACCAAGCTTGAGATTGTCGCGCGTTTTACGTCCACGTTCGGCGGCGATCTGGATCAGTTCACCCACGCCCTCTAAATCAAGCGAGACGAACGGGTCCTGTTCGATCAAACCACGGCTCTGGTAAGTCGAAAGAAACGGAGCAGCATCATCACGCGAAATACCAAATGTCGTCTGCGTGAGATCGTTCGTACCAAATGAGAAGAACTCTGCGGTCTCTGCAATCTCGGCAGCACGCAAAGCCGCACGTGGCAGCTCGATCATAGTGCCAACCATATAATCGATCTGAACGCCAGCTTCGCTGATAACCTCTTTTGCCACAGCATCAATGCGCGCTTTGACAAAATCGAGCTCTGCCTTGAGACCAACCAGCGGCACCATGACTTCCGGCACCACCGGTTCGCCGGTCTTTTTGCCAGCTTCGACTGCGGCCTCAAAGATCGCTCGCGCCTGCATTTCAGCAATCTCTGGATAAGACACGGCCAAACGGCATCCGCGATGGCCCAGCATCGGATTGAATTCGTGTAAGCTCTCGGAACGTTCGCGCAGCTTATCAGCATCGACACCCATAGCACTTGCAACTTCCGCGACTTCTTCGTCCGTGCGCGGCAGGAATTCGTGGAGCGGCGGATCGAGCAAGCGGATTGTAACCGGCAGCCCCTTCATGATCTCGAACAGTTCGACAAAGTCCGAACGCTGCATCGGCAGAAGCTTGTCCAAAGCCGTGCGACGACCTTCCTCTTTGTCGGCAAGGATCATTTCGCGCATTGCTATAATGCGTTCGCCTTCGAAAAACATATGCTCAGTACGGCAGAGCCCAATGCCTTCCGCGCCGAATGAACGTGCTGTTCGGGCATCTGCAGGTGTTTCCGCATTGGCCCGCACTTTCATGCGACGTGTCTTATCCGCCCATTGCATCAGCTGACCAAAGTCGCCGGAAAGCTCCGGCTGCAACATGGCAACCGCCCCCTTCAGTACCTGACCGCTGCCGCCATCAACGGTGATAATATCGCCTTTTTTGAACGTCTGACCTGCGGCCAGCATCGTGCCGTTGCGGTAATCGACACGCAGCGATCCTGCGCCAGACACACAAGGCTTACCCATACCGCGTGCAACAACTGCGGCATGACTGGTCATGCCGCCGCGTGTTGTCAGAATGCCTTCGGCCGCGTGCATGCCGTGAATATCTTCCGGGCTCGTTTCAACGCGCACGAGGATAACATTGCGGCCTTCAGACTTGGCCTGTTCAGCATCTTCCGACGAAAACACAATCTCACCTGTCGCAGCCCCCGGCGAAGCTGGCAGTCCCTGGCCGATAACGATGCGCTCGGCACGAGGATCGATGGTCGGATGCAAAAGCTGGTCAAGCGCTGCCGGATCAATACGCAGCACGGCTTCTTCTTCAGTAATCAATCCTTCGGCGGCCATCTCGACAGCCATTTTCAACGCTGCTTTGGCCGTGCGCTTGCCCGAGCGCGTTTGCAGCATCCAGAGCTTGCCACGTTCGATGGTAAATTCGAGATCCTGCATGTCGCGATAATGCCGCTCAAGTCGGCTAGCCACTTTCAGAAACTCGCCAAATGCTTCCGGCATTACCTTTTCAAGCGACGGTTTGTCGGAACCAGCGGCAATTCGCGCTTCCTCGGTAATGTTCTGCGGCGTGCGAATGCCTGCAACCACGTCTTCGCCCTGTGCATTAACCAGAAACTCGCCGTAGAGCTTCTTTTCACCGGTGGAAGGATTACGGGTAAAGGCAACGCCCGTTGCAGAGGTTTCGCCCATATTGCCGAAAACCATCGCCTGAACATTGACGGCGGTTCCCCATTGCGCTGGGATATTATGCAGACGGCGATAGGTGATAGCGCGCGCATTCATCCAGCTTGAGAAGACTGCGCTGATCGCACCCCAAAGCTGCTCACGCGGGTCTTGCGGAAATGGCGCGCCCAGTTCTTCTTCGACCTTGGCCTTGTAAAGCCCGATGACTTCCTTCCAGTCATCAGCGCTCAACGCTGTATCGACTTCGACACCAAGATCGGCCTTCTTGTCTTCCAGAATTTCTTCAAAGAAACCGTGGTCGACACCCAACACCACATCTGAATACATCTGGATGAAGCGGCGATAACTGTCGTAAGCAAAACGCTCGTCACCAGCCTCTCGCGCGATAGCCTGAACGGTCTCATCATTGAGGCCAAGGTTCAGAACCGTATCCATCATGCCTGGCATGGAGGCGCGCGCGCCAGAACGCACCGAAACCAGCAACGGCTTTTCCGTGCCGCCAAATGCGCGACCGGTCAGATCTGCAACATGGTTCAGTGCCTTTTGCACCTGCCCATCGAGTTCGTCGGGATAGGTGCGTTCATGGTCGTAATAGGAGGTGCACACTTCGGTCGTTATTGTAAAACCGGGCGGCACTGGCAGACCAAGGCTGCTCATTTCAGCCAGGTTCGCTCCTTTGCCACCGAGAAGGTTGCGATCGCTCGCAGCGCCCTCTGCCTTACCATCACCGAATGCGTACACCCACTTCGCCATGCTGGCCTCCCTTGCGCAGGTAACGGTCCGCAATGCCTGTGCTTTTTCCACAGGCCTGCAGAAATTATCTTCGTGCTTATGCGATCAAGTCGTTGCCTGCCAATCAAAAAAGACAAAGCACCGTAATAGAATCGATTAGACCGCTAAGGCTAAAGCATGTCGCGCTCAAATGGATTCATTTGAGTTCCCGCGAACATGCGCAATTCAAAGAATCCAGAGCGAGCGTTGTGGGTGCGATTAAGCGCAACACGCTCTAGGCTCCAAACCCAATTAAACATTTGATCAAATTACTTCTTCATGATTCACTCTCCTGATAACGGGAGTTTTGGAGCAT
>NZ_JAOYTK010000039.1:0-25605 GCF_025846885.2 Brucella sp. HL-2
GAAAGGACGATGCAAGGTTTCCGATCGCCAGGAAGCTTTCAACGCTCCATTTCGATCTTCTCGGCTCTTCGCAATCTGTTTGTCCCGCCCCGTTCTAAACGCTCTGCTCTCGTCATCCAAATTCATCGCCTGCAAGCGATGGCGGAATGGAAAGTTGCGGTTGGGAAATTCGCGTGAATTCTGGCCCAACCGCTATCAGCACAATCATCTTCGGGTAACGTGACAACGCCGCCGCAATACCAAGGCCGCTAAACGTTTCATGCGAAAACTTCTCTCTGCGTAGGACTGTTCTCCGCGGGTCATGGTCACTGACAAGCTACAATCATATGGTTCTGCCAAACGGAAAATGGGTCTGAGCGTTTGCGATCATCGCCAGTATAAGGGACTGAACAATCGAGCCGAGAATTTGCATCGGCCGATCCGAAGACCAGTGCGGGTTATGAAGCGCTTTAAATCGGCGCGACATGTGCAACGGTTTACGTCTATCCATGATCCCATTTACAACTTGCATTACTTTCCTCGCAGCAAATTCAATGCAGCCGATCACCGTGAGTTACGCCAAACCGTCAGCAGCATGTGGCGTGAAATCGCGTGCCTGAAATCCGCGTGACATAGCCACCAAAGGCCGAGTCATGTTCAGATGTGGGTTAATGTAACAGAGCCGTCAAATCTGCTGTCCTCGACAATCAGACCAGGCTCTCCAGGGACAGCAATTCCTGTGCTGTAGCTTCATCAGTTATAAGCACTTGAGCCTGGGTAGTCATGATGCTGGCGCGGATGATTTTTGCTTTGCGAATGCCGCCTGCCGATATAATCACCTTCGGCACTTTGCGCAGTTTGGTTGGATTGATGGCCATGGCGCGTTTGTTAATCGGATGATCGACAATTTCACCTGCCTCATCAACGAATTGGCACAACACATCGCCAACTGCGCCAGCTGCCTGCAGGCTCTCGGCATCTTGTGCCGTCAGCAAACCGCGACGGAAAATCGATGCCTGCTTGCTGACCTCCGCTACACTCAAAACTGCGAGATCTATGTCGGAAACTTTGCTTTTCAGTGCTTTCAGTTCCTGGATTTCCCACAGTTCCTTCGCCAGAGCTACATGAGGTACGAAGACGGGGGCGGTGATCTGGAAGAGTTCCGTCTTGTAAAACTCAGCCAGCCGCCATGCGACGGCTGATGGATTATCAGCCATGGAATGTGTCAACCCGCCGAGTAGGGAGATAACCGACAGGTCATTGATTTCACGCCACTTCAGATGGCTCATACAAGCTTGCAACGTTGCACCCCAGCCGACGCCGACTGTCAGCCCGTCTTGCAGTCGATCTGAAAGATAGCGTCCCGTGGCGTGGCCGATCACAGCGGAGATACTGGCTTCGGATTGATCCGAAGAGGGCACGACAATGGCTTCAAACAGCCCGAGGTGTTTTTCCAGCGCACGTTGCAAACGTATGAGCGGCTCGGCATGGGAATTCAGAGAAATCTGGACGATGCCCTCGTCGCGCGTGGCAGCCAGCAGCCGGAAAGCCTTGATCCGGCTGATATCCAGATTCTGCGCAACCTGCTCCTGCGTCAGTCCCTCAATATAATAGAGCCACGCAGCACGTAGTTTCAGTTCGTCCTGATCTGCCTGAAACTTGGTTTTCGGCTTTGTGCTGCGGGCCATTATCCTACCTTTTGCGTCTTTCTTCCAAGAAGGCTCACTATCTCGTTTACGTGCGATAATGATGCGATAATTACCTTTACGTCAAGAATTGTTTGAAAACATAAATGAACAAAAATATTTGGATTGCAAATAATGTACAAATAAAACATACGTTGCCGCATAAATTGCGGAGACTCTCCTGCTGGGAGAGGG
The DNA here is from genome assembly GCF_025846885.2 of Brucella sp. HL-2. Lineage (NCBI taxonomy): Bacteria > Pseudomonadati > Pseudomonadota > Alphaproteobacteria > Hyphomicrobiales > Brucellaceae > Brucella > Brucella sp. HL-2. The sequence continues at coordinate 1,860 of NZ_JAOYTK010000039.1, forward strand.
GTTTTCAAGAGGTGGAAAATGCGAATTCTGATTTCAAACGACGACGGAATTGATGCTCCCGGCATTGCGGTACTTGAGAAAGCTACGCGTCTTTTGAGTGACGATGTGTGGATCATCGCGCCGGATGGAAATCGCAGCGCAAACGGACATTGTGTGTCTCTCACGGCTGGGTTTTCGGTCAACAAGCTTGCAGACAAGCGTTACGCCTGCACGGGTACGCCGGTGGATTGCGTGATCGCTGCGATTCATTGGGTATTCCGTGATCAGCAAATGCCGGACCTCGTTTTGTCGGGCATCAATGCCGGACGCAATGTGGCCGAGGATGTGTCCTATTCCGGGACGATGGCGGTTGCCCGCGAAGGCGCGCTGAACGGCATTGCTTCGGTTGCTTTTTCCGCGCCGCGTGATTGTGAGGTGTTCGATGCGGATGCTCTGGCGTGGCTTGCCAGTCATATACGCAATTTCTGGGAAACCAGAAGCGATTGGGCGCATGACGGTCACTGGCTGAACGTCAATCTGCCGCGCAAGCTGCCCGCCGCATTGGAAATGGCCGAAATCGGTCGCGACAAGAACCTGAAATACGCGAATCTTTTCGAAGAAACGGAAAATTCAGTTCGTATCCAGCCATTGGCGGATCGTGATTACAAATCCAACGGCAACGATGAGAACGCGTTGATTGACGCAGGCAAGGCCAGCGTGACCAACCCCAACTGGTTTGGCCATTCAAAAGTGCCGGCATCGGTGACCGAACACAAGCCTGCTTGATATCTGTGGCGCGTAAAAAAACACCCCCGTTGGCAGAGGCTAACGGGGGTGTATTGGTTTAAAAACGGCCGGTTTCTGGCCTTTTAAGAGCTTAGCTACCGATCAGCGGGTAAACTACCTTGATCATGTCTTCGAGGTGATCATTGGCGAAACCGTCGTGCTTCAGCACCTTGCTTTCAACGTGACCATCATCCGAGAAGTGATGTTCCATATAGCCGACTTCACGAGTGCCGCCCATTTCCGGAACGAGCTCTTCCGTTGTTGTAAACGCAATCGATGAGCACCATTCCAGATGCACATTGCCGCGCTTGGATGAGCGCTGCTGATGCAGGTGGCCGCTGGCGATCAAGCGCAGCTTTGGGTGGTTGGTCAGACCCTCAAGGCGACCCCAACCCTTTGGATCGACAGTCCAATAGGTCAGCTCGGTGCTGTCCGTATTATCGATGTAAATCGGCTGGTGGGAGAATACGGCGAGGTAACGGTCACCGGATGACGCGATCTGTTGGTCTATCCAGTCATATTGTTCGGCTTCCTGGGGCAGGCCGGAACCGATCAGCATCGAGCTTATACCGATGATTCGCCAATTGCCTTGATCGATAACCCAGCGGTCTGCGCCAAAATAATCCGCAAATCTGGCATAGCGCGCGGCATTGATGGCGCTGCCATTTTCACTTTCCGGCTTGGAAAGGTTCGGATTGTCGCCGACGTCGTGATTGCCCGCAAGAAAATGGATGGTTTTGCCGGATTCCTTAAAGAAATTCCGGCATAACGCGTAGTCCTCGTCATAACGAATCCCGTCCAGGGTCACATCGCCCGTGTGGATGATAAAATCATGATCTGATTCCGCCAGTGGTTCGGCGAGCAGGCGATTGTTCTCGCGGAAATGCTCGGTACGCGGCGAAAGGTGAGTATCTGAAATTTGTAATATGCTGAATCTGGACATGTTCGCTCCCATGATGAATGAGTCCCAATACAAAGAAACTCATTTTGTACAAAAGTATTGACTGTGAATAAAAAGTTCAATAATTTTTTTGCGGAAGGAGACTGGTTCGTTGGTTTGTCCCAAAGTGTTGCCAGTCGGGAGCTGTCTTTGTGCCGATGCGGTTTCAAAGGCAGATAAAAGCATTGGGAGGGGACGCGAATGTCGGGAATTGAGATCGTCAATCTCAACAAGAAGTGGACGACATTCCACGCGGTCAATGATGTGAACTTTACCGTTGCGTCCGGTACGCTGACCGTGCTGCTTGGGCCTTCGGGTTGCGGTAAATCCACCTCTCTGCGTCTGATCGCTGGGCTGGATTCTGTCACCTCGGGCCAGATTATCATCGGTGGCAAAGACGTCACCAACGCGCCGCCCGCGAAGCGGGGTCTGGCGATGGTGTTCCAGTCCTATGCTCTGTTTCCTCATTTAACCGTTGCAGAGAACATTATTTTCGGCCTGCGTGTGCGCAAAGTGTCTGCCGGTGAGCGTGACCAGCGTTTGAAGCGCGCTGCCGATATTCTGGGTCTGTCGAATCTGCTTGATCGGCGCCCGTCGCAGCTCTCCGGCGGTCAGCAGCAGCGTGTTGCTCTGGGGCGCGCCATCGTCGCAGAAGCTTCCGTGTGCTTGATGGACGAGCCGCTTTCAAATCTCGATGCACAGCTGCGCCACGATATGCGCAAAGAAATCCGTAACTTGCAGCAGCAACTCGGTATGACCATGGTTTACGTGACCCATGATCAGATCGAGGCCATGAGCCTTGCCGATCAGGTTATTCTGATGAAGGGTGGAAAGATTGAGCAGAAGGCAAAGCCTTCCGAGCTCTATCTGGAGCCCGCCACCACGTTCGTTGCCCGTTTTATCGGGACACCACCAATGAACATCATCCGTATGGCCGATTATGACGGCAAGGCCACTATCAGCGGTGCCCCAAATGGACCGGCGATTTTGAGCGATCCTGCCCAGGGATTTGTACTGGGATTGCGCCCCGAGGAAATCCGTGTGGCTGAGGAGGGGCGCGTAAAAGCCTCTATCGAAGCCATCGAATATCACGGTGCGGACAGCATTCTCGAATGCCGCGTGGGCGATCAATCTTTGCAAGTGCGCATTGAAGGCATTCGTCGCCTCAATCGCGGCGATACCATTGGTCTGACATGGGCGCCATCTGCGGTGCATGTGTTCGATGAAGCGGAAGGACATCGCGTCGAGCGCAGGGCCTTAGCCGTTTAACCAGAAAATGATCGGGGAACGATCATCCCTTGGGAGGAGAGAACAATGAATTTGCAAGTAAAACGATCTGTAACGCTCTTGGCCACATCTGCTATGCTGGCCGTAGTTGGCGGTTGGGGAACAGCCCAGGCAGAACCCGTCGAAATCAGCTTCTACTATCCGGTCGCAATCGGCGGTCCGGTTACCAAAATCGTGGATGATCTGATCACCCGTTTTGAAGGGCAGCATCCGGATATCAAGGTAAAGCCGATCTACTCAGGCACCTATCCGGAAACCCTCAGCAAATCGTTGACGGCTTTCAAATCCGGTCAGGCGCCTGAAGTCGCGGTCATGCTCTCGACCGATATGTTCACGCTGATCGATGAAGATGCCATCGTTCCCTATGAGGATCTGATCGAGACCGACAATGACAAGGCATGGCTTGCAGGTTTCACGCCGGTTTTCATGGTCAACAGCAAGAGCGAAGACAAAACTTGGGGCGTGCCGTTCCAACGCGGCACCACCGTTTTCTTCTGGAACAAGGATGCCTTCAAGGAAGTTGGTCTTGATCCAGAAAAAGGCCCACAGGACTGGAAAGAAGTTGTCGACTTCGCAACAAAGCTGACCAAGCGTTCTGCTGATGGAAGCGTCGCGCGCTGGGGCATGCAGGTGCCGTCGTCGCTGACCTCCTACTGGTTGTTGCAGGGATATGTTGCGCAAAATGGCGGCAAGCTTGCCGAGCCAGATGGGAAAACCACTAATTTCAATGCGCCTGAAGTTGTCGAGGCGATGCAATATTGGGTCGATCTAGCCCATAAGCTTAAGGTGATGAAGCCCGGCGTGATTGAATGGGCGACCAATCCAAAGGACTTCTTCGAAGGTCGCGCCGCTATGATCACCACCACCAGCGGCAATCTCACCAATGTGAAAACCAATGCGCCTTTCCCGTTCGGCGTGCAGATCCTGCCGAAAAACAAAGCCTATGGTGCACCGACCAGCGGCGGCAATGCGTATATTTTCAATGTTGAAGATAAGGCAAAGCAGGAGGCGGCATTCCAGTTCGTGAAATGGCTCTCCTCTGCGGATCAGGCTACCGAATGGAGCATCAAGACAGGCTATATCGCGGCCCGTGATGATGCTTGGCAGACGGAAGCCATGAAGAAATATGTTGAGGAATTCCCCGGCGCAAAGGTGCCGCATGACCAGATTCCTTACATGGTTCCGGAACTTTCAACCTATGAAAATCAGCGTGTCGCACGCGTAATCGACAATGCGATCGAGGCGTCGCTGACGGGTAACAAGAGCGTTAAACAAGCTCTCGACGATGCGCAGGCCGAGGCCGAACGTATCCTCAAGCCCTACCAGTGATAGGTTGGCATCAGAGCTTCGGGCGGCCCGTCCACACGAAGCTCTTTATCATGCAAGAATGACAATGCGGCGTGTGCCCGGCAGAGCCGGTTCACATCATCGCAAGAAGGCTGGAGAACTCGCGTGAACCAGGCGAAAAACCATATAACACCATGGCTTCTGCTGTTGCCGGCCACTGTCTTGCTGGCAGTGTTTACGCATATTCCAGCAGTCATGACGTTCATCAACAGCTTCTACCAGACGCCGCGCGGCAAGCGTCCGCCTCGCTTTGTCGGCGTTGATCACTATACGACAATGATAAGCGACCCGGTTTTCTGGGCGGCCCTCAAGAACAACGCGATTTACGCGCTCGGCACTGTACCTGCATCCATAGCGCTCGCCATGCTGATGGCGATCATTGTGAATTCGTCCATTCGCGGTCGCTCGCTGATGCGGATGTCGTTCTTCATGCCGACCGTCCTGCCGATGATTGCTGTCGCCAATATCTGGTTGTTTTTCTACACGCCGGGCTATGGTTTGATCGATCAGTTTCTGGGCCTGTTCGGTTTCAATGAAACCAACTGGCTGGGTAATCCCGATACCGTGCTTGGCAGTCTGATGGTGTTGGCCATCTGGAAGGAAGCCGGTTTCTTCATGATCTTCTATCTGGCGGCATTACAACAGATCAGCCCGAGCCTGTCCGAAGCGGCAGCGCTTGAAGGCACGGGACGCTGGTACTTCTTCCGACGTGTGACGCTTCCACTATTGATGCCAACCACTCTGTTTGTGCTGATCAATGCGGTGATCAATGCATTCCGCCTGATCGACCATGTGATTGTCATGACCCGTGGCGGGCCGGACAATGCCAGTACTCTGCTGCTCTACTATGTTTACAATGTTGCATTCCGTTTCTGGGATACGGCCTACGCATCGGCTTTGACGGTTGTGCTGCTGCTGGCGCTTGCTCTTATCGCCTTCGTCCAGTTCGGGATTCTTGATCGCAAGGTGCATTACAAATGAGTGCAATGACATTACCGCATCAGCCACGCGAATTCTCGTTTTGGCGGGGCCTTGAAACCGTTGGGTGTTATCTGCTGGGGCTGCTCTGGATACTGCCTTTGCTCTATGCCGTATGGATGGCGTTCCATCCAGCGCAATATGAAGCTCGGTTTGATCTCTTCGCTCCGGTGACACTGGAGAACTTCAGCAATGCCTGGAACGCTGCGCCTTTCGGGCGTTATTTTCTCAACACATTCCTGCTGATCACCACGATACTGATCAGCCAATTCATCATCTGCACGCTGGCGGCCTATGCTTTTGCTCGCTATGAATTCCGCGGCAAAACGATTGTCTTTATGCTGGTGTTGGTACAGCTGATGATTATGCCGGAAGTGCTGCTGGTCGAAAACTACCGCACCATTGCGAAGCTTGGTCTGGTGGATACAGTTGTGGCTATGGGGCTGCCTTATATGGCATCGGCCTTCGGCATTTTCCTTCTACGCCAGACCTTCCTCACTGTGCCGAAAGAACTGGACGACGCAGCGCGTGTCGAAGGGGCGGGGGCAATCACCACGCTTCTTAAAGTCTACGTGCCGTTGGCTAAACCGATCTATGTGGCCTACGGTCTCGTATCGGTCAGCTATCACTGGAACAACCTGCTCTGGCCGCTGGTCATTACCAATTCCGTTTCCACCCGTCCACTGACGGTTGGCCTACAGGTATTTTCATCACCGGATCAGGGTGTGCAATGGAGTATTATCTCGGCTGCTGCATTGATGACGTCGGCGCCTTTGCTGATCGGGTTTTTACTGTTCCAGCGCCAGTTCGTTCAGAGCTTTATGCGCGCGGGTATTAAATGATATGCGTAAGAGAGCAGGACTTTCGGGTAAAGCCGATAAAACGGCGAATTCTCAACTCGTGGCTGCGGCTTTCTCAGTTATTGGGAAAACTTGACCATCACTGGAATGGGTCATGAAGCCTTCGACAGTCACAAGTGTTCGGCTGTTTGGCTTTACTTGCAAGTTCCGACTGTGCAGTTTCAGGACGATTGGAAATCGCGGTAATTGAATATGGCAATGGCTGACTAACCATTGCGGCTTTTAGGGTTATCTCTTTTGCGCTATATAGCGGATATGAGATGGGTGGTTGAAACGCTTGATGACACTGTGGATGCTGAAATTGAGGGGCTTCCTGCTGGATTGCAGGCCCGTCTCGTCCGTCTAATGGAGTTGGTCGAGACGTTGGTTCAGAACAATTGCATGAGCCTCATGTCAAGCATTTAGAGGGAAAGCTCTGGGAGCTTCGCGCTAAAGCAATGGAAGGAATTGCGCGGGGTCTGTACGTTACTGTTAACGGACGCCGCGTTGTCATTCTTCATATTTTTGTCAAAAAATCGCAGAAAACACCAAAGAGCGCCTTAGATTTAGCAAGGCAGAGAATGCAGCAGGTAAAGCCATGACCAGGATTTCAGACCTAAAAAAGCGCCTTATGAACGATCCCGAATTCCAGAAGGAATATGAAAAAGCGGATGCAGAGTTTGCTCTTGTCGAAGCTCTTGTGAGGGCGAGAACCGACGCAAAGATGTCGCAAGCCGATGTAGCGAAACGTATTGGCACAACCCAATCGGCCATTGCTCGGCTTGAAGGTGGTAAAGTTTCTCCGTCCATTTCTACATTGCGTCGGTACGCAGAGGCCACAGGGTCGAAACTGCAAACTAATCTGATCCATCAATGATAACTCAGTGATTTCTCGAGACAGTACTTTGGGAGACTGGCTGTGATATTTTACGGCCGCTTCACTCCAATTCAGAATTGTTCCTTCGTGTATCAAAGTGGCGTCGCTGCGTTAGTTCCTGACTTGGAATCAAAAACAAAAGCACCGCCTACAAAACGATCCCGCAACCTTCGAAAGTCGGAAACTGGGCGCACCCAGCCGTTGACCGGGGGGGCTTCCCCGGCAAGCAATCGCGCGCTGTCAGCAATATCATGCAGGGGAGGGCGATTAGTTCACGAGGATGAAGAGTGTGGCAGCAATGCTAGAATGTCCGCCGAATTGCAAAGTAGAAATGTCAATTTCGACCGCTACTTGGCACAACGACCAGCCCCGGTCTGAGCGGCTGATCCCGGTTGCAAGATCAGATCGGGGCGGGTGGAAAGCGGGCTGGCGGCTATCCAAGTTGCAACGGCCGCTTTGCGCCTGCATGTCGGCCGCAGAGGGGATCTTGCCTTGGCCCGGAAGCCGACATTGCGGTGACCGCCTAGGGGGTTCATAGTCGTGCCACAACCGTCCATTCGCGCAGGTCATTGTGCGTCACGCTCGACTCGCCTGAACGCTCAGCCGGCATTGCCAAGCTCAAACAACTTGGCAATGGCCGTAGATGAATTCAATACGCGCGGCCTCCTCTTCAGTCAGGGCGGCAAATTCCTTTTCACGCGCGCGCTTCGACAGCTTGCCACTGTTCTGTCTCAGGAAGCGGAACAGGAGATCGAGCAGCCTGTCCGGCATGTCGATCATGCGCGAGACCTCGTTCTTAAAGCTATCATAGGTTTTCAGGAAGGCGGTCTCTGCGGGCAGATCGACGTCAATGGTACGCGCCACACATTCGAACATGAATTCCGCGTGAGGCGTTGCGTCGAAATAACGGTAGAAGTCCGCCGTCTCGTTTAGCGCCTCGACATTGCCCCGCTCCGTCGGGCGCCAGCGGATATGGGGCAACAGGCGACGAGAATAGGTCTCCAACACGTGGCGGTACTCGTCAATGCGGTCGAGAATGACCGCCGAGACAGGAAATACCAGCCCAGGCGGATTGAAACCGCGTTCCGCCAAAACATGATGGATGAGGTAACGATGCAGGCGTCCATTTCCGTCCTCGAATGGATGGATGTAGACGAAGCCGAAGGCGAGCGCGGCCGCGGCAAATACCGGGTCGAGTTGTCGCGCCGCGCTGCGGTCGAATGCGGCCAATCCGTCGATCAGAGCCGGTAAATCCATGTGCCGAGCGCTGACATGATCTGGAATAGGTGCACCGCTCAAGCGGTCACGCTCTCCGACGAAGCCGCCATCTTTGCGTAGGCCGAGATGCACGAAACGCGCGTCGCCGATAACAATGCGCTGCAGTCGCTCGAGCTCGGCGCGATCTATGGGATGGCGGCCGGCCTCCCCGATGACCTGTCCCCAGCGTTGAATGCGGTCCTGTGGAGGGTCTTCGCCTTCGATCTGGAAACTCGACCGTGAATCCTTGAGCAGCAGGAAAGCCGCGGTACGGGCAAGCAAATCCGCTGGCACCTCGGCTATCAGGCGCCGCGCTTCCTCGCCGAGATCTCGCGCGATAAAAGCATCCAGCTTGGGTGTGCGGAAGATCATCGGGCAGAAGGCTGGTGTGCCCGGCAGATTGTTCTTTATCCGATGGCGGGAGGATGTCGTTCCATCGACTACCCATTGCAGATCGGGATCGACGACAGGGGCGTAAGTGCCCTGAACCGCATCGTCGAGCGCGAGCCTGGCGTCGAGCAGCCATTCATAAAGAAACCAGAGACGCCGCGCATACGCACCGGTCGGCGCTGCGTGCACGATCTCGATAAAAGGCTCTGGCCCAGTAGCCTGAAACAGGGCCTTAAGGACGGCCAGATCCAGACCTTCGTAACGCAATGCGAAGGTTAGATGACCAGTGAGACTAGCGTCTGGTTGGTGGCGCGGCGTATAGAGCTTCCAATCATCAGCTTGATAGAGTTTGTGGCGCGCACCGATGGCAGCGAGTTTGACCGGCACGGGAACAGCAAGCTCGAAAGCGTCGATGAGGGATGCGTATCCGACAGGGATCGCTCGTTCTGGTAGCCGGCGCTCGTGCAAAACGCTTACTGCGCCTGAAAATGGCTTCTTTTGCCCAGGAAGCATGAATTTTGACACCCATCCGTGAAAATCTATTCTATGGCAAGAATATCATGAAAATCAATCTCTAACAATGAAATTCCATATGAATCGATTTCATTCTGTGAAAATTGATCACGGACGAAAGGATATCAACCGCCGCCGGTCAGCTTCTCCCAGCTGCGGCAAGCTTGCCGGATCGGTGTAAGCACGCAAGATGATAGCTGGCACCACCACGAGAATGTTACCGACCAGAAGTCCGTAAACGGGTTGACGCATGCTCTCGGCGTCACGTAAACCTCACTACGGCCGTTAAAAAGCGACTTTTCCAGTCGAATACGACATGCGTAGTGCTGCCCGTTGCCGTGACCGCAGTCACGCTCATGACAGCTCTGGCGCCGATCGCATCGAAGCGCGCCCAGGAGCGAACCCCGTCATGCCCCTTAAGGATGCGGCCCCAGTCGTTAATGAGACCGCCCGGAACAAAGGCGGCAACGAACGCCTCTTCGTCGCCTGCGTTGATCGCAACAACAGCAGCTTGCAATGCGGGTGGCAAGGAAATTGGCATGGTCTATTCCTTTTGGTAGAGAGAATACGATCCGCTAGCGCAGCAAATCAGGCTTTTGCCAGTTGCCATATGGCAACCGCCGCCAGGATAGCGGGGACCGCAAAGATGACGATGAGGATCGGCAGTTCCTGAGCGATTGTATAACCGGCTCGGGTGACGCCTACCCACATATTGAACAGGGCAACGACAAACCAAATAGCGGCCTGTGAACATCGATTAATCCAGCTTATTGAAAGCTGGAAACCCTATTACAGTGATCGTTGACGAAACGTTTGCAACAGATCCCGCTATCGTGGGGTCCCAATTGGGGCAGCAAATTTCGACTTTGCATCGGGAGCACTTCGGATTTGGTCCCTGTGGTCATCGCGCCTTGGCTCCGGCACTCGATGTATGACTGAGCCTGGTTGCTTGGAGGACCGTTATTTCCCCGCGCATATGCGCGAGGAAAGTTTCTGAGTGTTGGGCCTCGTGAAATGCGTAGAATAGTCTTGTTTTGATCATGACTGCCAGCTCAAAGCGAATGCAGTGTCTGTTAGGCGAGGTTATCCAAGATGGTGGATCAGTTCCGTGTTCGGTCGACCAGGCATTTCTCCGACAGCCATGGCATCATGCTGCGCAAATGTTCTCCCACTGCTTCAATAGGATGGGTACGGGCGCGGGTACGCTCCGCTTTGAATGACGTCTGACGCACCTTATTCTCCAACATCCATTCGCGGGCGAACTTGCCGGACTGGATTTCGTCCAGAACCCGTTCCATCTCCGCTCGTGCATGCTTGGAAATAATGCGCGGACCAACCTTGTACTCACCATACTCGGCAGTATTCGAGATCGAATAGTTCATATTATTGAAACCACCTTCATAGATGAGATCGACCATAAGCTTCATTTCATGCAGGCATTCGAAATATGCCATTTCCGGTGCGTAACCGGCATTGACCAGCGTGTCGAATCCCGCCTTGACCAACTCCGCCATGCCCCCGCATAGGACGGCCTGCTCTCCGAAGAGGTCGGTTTCGCATTCTTCTTTGAACGTTGTTTCGATGATGCCAGCCCTCCCGCCGCCTATGGCCGACGCGTAGGATAGACCCAGATCGTGGGCGTTTCCGGTCGCGTTCTGGGCAATAGCTAGCAGGGAGGGCACCCCGCCGCCACGCAGATATTCCGAGCGTACCGTATGGCCAGGCCCTTTTGGCGCTACCATAAGAACGTCTAAATCTGGGCGAGGTTCAATGAAGTCGAAGTGGACATTGAAACCATGGGCGAACATCAGAGCAGCCCCTTGCTTCATCTGATCTGCGAGATGACTATGGTAAATATCAGCCTGCACCTCATCCGGTGTCAGGATCATAACTACATCAGCCCAAGCAGCTGCTTCTGCCAGCGGCTTGACGAGAAGATATTCTGCTAAGGCTTTTGCCGCTGTTGGAGAGCCATCGCGCAACGCTACACAGACATTTTCCACGCCACTATCGCGCAGATTCAACGCATGTGCGTGTCCTTGGCTTCCATAGCCAACGATGGTTACTTTTTTTGATTTGATCAGATTGAGATCCGCGTCGCGGTCATAGTATACGCGCATATTCAGGTCCTTCGCGTTATGTGGAAACACATGTTGGGACGGTCAAGCTAAGAGGAAGGCCAGATCGTTAAAAGGGGGAAAGCTTCAGCCATTGCAGGCGGCGCTAAGCACTGCCTTGATTGAAGCCGTGGCGATGTCATCATCAATCCCGATTCCGAAAATCCTGCGACCATCACGTGAACGGCATTCGAGATAGGCGGCCGCCTGAGCATTCGAGCCACTTTTTAAGGCATGTTCGTGATAATCGACGATCTCGAGCACGAGGCCGAAGCTGTCTTCGAGTGCAGTGACGGCACTCGAGATTAGTCCATTGCCACGGCCTATGATGGAAACCTCGTCACCTTTGTGACGGATGCGTCCGTTGAAGATCCGTTGGCTACTGGTTTTGCGTGATATTGAATCTTGATAGCTGACCAGTTCGAAATCCTGCGATCCCGTCATGTGATAGGCATCCTGGAAGATTGACCAGATCATGGCGGACGTGATTTCCTTCCCGCTAATCTCGGCGAATTCCTGCACCCGGCGGCTGAGATCGATCTGCAATTGTCGTGGCAGTTTCAGGCCTTTGTCCTGCTCTAGGATCCAAGCAATTCCGCTCTTGCCGGACTGGCTGTTAACGCGTATCACCGCCTCATAGGTTTCCCCGATATCTGCAGGATCTACTGGCAAATAAGGCATTTCCCAGATTCCGTCATTGCGTCGTCCATGTGCGACGAAACCCTTCTTGATTGCATCCTGGTGCGAGCCGGAAAAAGCAGTATGCACGAGCTCGCCTGCATAAGGATGACGAGGATGTATCGGCAACCCGTTGCAATGTGTAACGGTGTTCACGACGTCACGGATCGCGGGGAAATAGAGCTTAGGGTCGATGCCCTGCGTGTATAAATTGAGAGCCAGTGTCACCAGATCTACATTGCCGGTTCGTTCGCCATTCCCGAACAAGCAGCCCTCCACACGGTCTGCCCCAGCTAGCATTGCCTGCTCGGCCGCCGCTACGGCAGTTCCGCGATCATTGTGCGGGTGGACACTGATAATCACTGCGTCTCGGTTGGAGAGATTGTGACAAAACCATTCGATCTGGTCTGCATAGACATTTGGCGTTGCCACCTCGACCGTCGCAGGCAGATTCAGGATCACTGGATGTTCGCGTGTTGGCTGCCAAACATCCAACACACGTTCGCATATTTCCAATGCAAAGTCGGGTTCGGTGAAGCAGAACGTCTCTGGCGAATATTCGAAGGTCCAGTCTGTATCTGGCCGCTTCAGGCTCTCCTCAAGGATTGCAGTGACACCAGTAATCGCCAGGTCAATGATCTCCTTCCGGTCCATCCCGAACACAACGCGCCTAAACAGCGGTGCGGTTGCATTATAAAGATGGACGATTGCTTGCCGTGCCCCGTCGAGCGCTTCGAAGGTCCGCGCGATCAGGTCTAAGCGCGACTGGGTGAGTACCTGGATTGTAACATCGTCGGGAATGCGGGTTTCGTCGATGAGCTTTCGCACAAAATCGAAATCAGTCTGAGAAGCGGATGGAAATGCAACTTCGATCTCTTTAAAGCCTATCGCGAGGAGCATATCGTAGAAGCGCAATTTGCGCTCCACGTCCATTGGATCAGCGAGCGCTTGGTTTCCATCGCGCAGGTCTGTCGACAGCCAGCGCGGCGCTTTTTCGATCCGGTTCGATGGCCAAGCGCGATATGGCAATTCAATGGGTGAGATGAACGGACGGTATTTGGTTTCGGGGTTTTTCAGCATGTTTAAATTCCGTTATGCGCAAAAGGGAAAGGCCAGCACGGCTGCAATACGGTCGCCAGGTGCCGTAAGTCCTGGCGGCCGCAGATAAGTCGCAGCGCAAAGAAATGAAGTTTCCCGTTCTTCGCACCGGGGGAGGCGCAAATGGCTATACTCTGCATTTCAGAAGCCGCCAAAACCGCAATTTGCGGCTGAACAGAGCGGCGAGGGATCTTAGCGATAGCAAACACGGTGATATACAAAGACCTATGGTGGACTGGGCGCTATGATATCTGTATGTGCGATGATATTCTCACGCGCGAAGACCATAAATCGTCGCGAAAGGACCAAGTTGCTGAATCGAGGCACTCTATGACCGATAAGATCGCTGTCGTTACCAAGGACGCGCACCGCTTCTCCAGCATTCGCCATACGCATCCGCAAGCGCAGCTCATCTACGCGATTAGTGGGATTGTCTCTGTCACAACAACAGAAGGGACTTGGGTCGTTCCGCCCAGCCGGGCGGTGTGGGTACCAGCAGGTGTCCAGCATGAAACGAAAAGCCACGTCACTGTGCAGTTTCGAGCATTGCTCATCGACTTGCCGGAGATAAGGGGTCTACCCAGCGCTTGCACCGTGGTGGAGGTGACGCCGCTACTGCGCGAATTAATTTTGCGGCTCTCCGAGCTTGTAGAAAAGCCAAGAGGTGCAGATTTTAGTCGCACCGTCACACAGCTTTTGCTCCAAGAATTGACGTCCCTTCCGATCGAGCCACTTAGTTTACCCATTCCCCGACATGCGCAACTTGCTCTATTCTGCGAATGGTTACGAAGCGACCCGGCCGCCACCATCGGATTGCATAAGGCAGCTGGTTTACTTCACATGAGCCGATCAAGCTTTATGCGGTTGTTCCAGCGTGAAACCACCATGAGTTTCGCCTGCTGGCGTCAACAAGCTCGTTTGTTGCATGCACTACCGCTGCTTGCGGAAGGGCAATCGATCTTGAACGTTGCGCTCGCTTGCGGGTATGACAGCCCGAGCGCCTTTTCTGCTATGTTTAGGCGATCACTCGGAAGATCACCAAGCGAGTATTTTGCAGAAACACGAGCTTGCCAGCAATCGCCGTTTTGGTAAGTGAAGAGGTAGCCCCCGGGGGAGGCGCTCGCCGTAATGAGGAAACCATTGCGCCGGTATCGGCGACAACTTGTGTTGACTGAAAACTACGATTACCAATTGAAATTCAGCCACAACGCGTAAATGTGAAACCCCGGCCTGATCTAATCGCTCTACACCTTTGTCCGTTGCGCGATTGATAAACTTCAACTCGTCTGGCAACGAATAATTTGTGAGGGGACAATAACGCTACCAATTGCTTATCCTAATCAATCAATAGAACATCTATAGCACAGCCGCTTTTTGTTGAATAAGATCTCGTCGTTTATTTGAAAAATAGATTTTGTAAGGCTCGCACGAGTTGTGTGTCCGCGCGCTAAAACATCTCCGGATTGCAATTGGACCTGAGAGATGGGTTCCATTGCATAGGTTATGCTAAACAAGCGTCAACGCCAACATTCCGCTGGTATCTTACCCGTTGATCCGCCATCCCGGCTCGGATGCACATGTGCTGGCATTTTCCCCCGGTCTCAGAACGAATTGTGACGAACGGTGGGTAAACTGAAACCATGCAACAGGTTTCGCGTCAGTCTGGACGGGCTGATGGTTGGTATGGATATCGGTTTAAAGGAGTATAACCCCACTGTTGTTGCTACGGCGGATGATTGACGCCGCCTCGACCGACATGCGTTGCTGAAGCGCTCACTCCACGTACAATGATGGAAAGGGAGAGGTTTCGCGCGTTGGTATACGTCCTGCGCTATGGCGCTAATACCTGAAAAATTGTAGAAGTTACATCCGTCACGTTTAGCGAGCCCGACAATGAACCATAAACCGAACTCCGCAGGACCACTAGGTTCAGGTCTGAAACGGATGACCGGTAGAGACCCTGCCCAGTTTCACCGCGTCGCCAGTCCCCTAGAGCTTTTGTTCGATCTGACATTCGTTATCGCATTCGGACAGGCAGCCTCCCAGCTTGCGCATGGACTGGCCGAGGGGCATTACCTCGCCGCCCTGATCGGATTCGGATTTTCCAGTTTTGCAATATGCTGGGCTTGGATCAATTTTACATGGTTCGCATCTGCATTCGATACCGACGATTGGCTTTATCGTATAGTGACGATGATCCAGATGATAGGCGTACTCATACTGGCCGTTGGCATCCCGCGCATGTTTGCTTCGATCGAACAAGGCGCGCATCTGGATAATTCGATGATGGTGTCCGGTTATGTCGTCATGCGTTTTGCCATGATATTTCAATGGTTGCGTGCCGCAAAGCAGGGCGGGAATAGAAGTCGGGCCTGCCGGGCCTATGTCGTTGCAATATCGGTGGCCCAGATTGGCTGGATTGTGCAGATACTCTTCGATTTTTCGCTGCCTGTCAGCCTTCTACTGGGTGTTGTTCTTGCAGGCATCGAGTTGTCCGGGCCTTATTTCGCCGAGCGTATCGGTGGTGGAACGCCATGGCATCCCCACCACATTGCCGAACGCTATAGTCTGTTTGCAATCATCGCATTGGGCGAAGGAATTGTCGGAACCGTTGCAACCCTTTCGGCGGTTATTGACAGTCAGGGTTTTTCGCTAGACGTCGGTTTGGTCGGATTGGCCGGGATGGGGCTGACGTTCGGGATGTGGTGGATTTACTATCTCTTACCTTCTGCCGAAGCGCTGGAGAAATCGCGTCAGAAATCATTCCTCTGGGGATATGGGCATATGGCGATTATCGCCGCGATCGTTGCTACCGGGGCAGGATTGCATGTAGCGGCGAACTTTATCGAACATAAGGCTCACATAGGGCCAGCTGCGACACTGCTCACGGTGGCGATACCGCTCCTTGTCTTCATAGCAGGTCTCTACGCCCTCAACAGTTATCTTATCGGAATCGTTGATCGTCTTCATAGCTGGCTCCTGCTCGCCACGATTGGGGTAATTATTATGGCAGTTCTGGCATCACAGGCGGGACTTCCAATGCCGGTTTGTCTAGTTCTTCTCAGTCTGGCTCCGGCGGTTTCGGTGATAGGCCATGAGCTGTTGGGCGATCATCACCGTGCGGTCGACGCGCAGTGAAATAGATCATTCGCGACAATTGAAAGTTGTTCAATTGCCCCCTTTCTTCAGGGCAACCGATCAGGACAACCTTCACGAGACGATTTGGTGGAGAAGGCAGCGATAGTGCTCCTCCGCAATAGTGCCGCAAAAGAAGGAACGTGGATTGCAAAGCTGAATGGCTTCACACTAGCAAAAGCATGAATTCATGTTATCTCCCGTTCACTCAAGAAGAGCTGAGGAACCTGATGGACAGTGGGGAACACAATGCTATTGCATGTGGGATCTTTTGCTTACACAGGATTCAGTCCGCTTCAGCGACTATACTTATTGGGGCAGAACAAAGCGCGGACGGCCATAATTTGGCCTCCAGCTACGCTCGCACAGACAATTTTCAGTAAAAAATTGCTTCAGCGGCATAATATGATCAAATCGTTCTACGAGTATCCGGGTTGTTTATCGTCACTGTTTCTACTTATCTTTTTAGCGATGTTATCGAAAATGCGCGAAGATCGTCAGGATTTCTTGATGTTATGATTTTGTTGTCTACAACTACTTCGGGGTCTTCCCATACTCCGCCTGCGTTCATCACATCAGTTTTGATAGAATTGTAAGAAGTCATTTTAAGATCTCTGGCCAGCCGCGCCTCGATCAATAACCATGGCGGATGGCAGCTACGATTTTTGAACTTTTATGAAAGCCCTGGATCAGTGAAATCACTTCGACTTTTGTTCTTAGCGCGTCAGGATTAATCTGCCCGTCCGGCAGTACCAACCTGTTAAATTCATCGATGCTGACATCTTTCAATACAATGTCGATGTCCACTGCATCGCCCTAATCTTTCTTATGCCAGCTTTTGATCGTTTTTTGTTAAGTGATGCCACAATCACATCTGCCCCCTACTTCTTGAGGTCATCTAGCGGAAAATGAAGCTCCGATCTCTTCATCCTGCGCATATTCGTTCCGACAATGGCCCGGATTTTATCGCCAAAACTTCGAGGGAATGGATTACGCTTGTCGGTGCCAAAACGGCTTACATTATGCCGGGTAGCCCATGGCAAAACGGGTATTGCGAAAGCTTCAACTCCAAGCTCAGGGATGAATTGCTTAATGGAGAAACCTTTTCGCTCAAGGAGGCGAAGATCATAATCGAGGGCTGGCGAAAAACTACAACATCGTGCGACCGCACTCATCCTTGGGCTACAAGCCGTCGGCGCCAGAAGCCTCTGTCTGGCCACCTCATAACGGACCTGCATCAACGCCGGCGCTAGCGATTAGGCCCAGAATGCACTAGCAATAAACCCGCATCACCCGATGGGGGCAGACCAAAGGCCGACGCGTCCACGACAATGTTTAACTACGTGGCGTCTGAGGTGAAAGCGAACGGCGCTTTTTTTGAAGGTAATCCAACTGATTACGTGCTTAAAGTTCGCGTCGAGAGCTACATCGAACCCTAAGTGCTCGATCTTTGGCTCGAAAGGGAAACCAAATACTGCTTATCGCTTATCCTGCGGACCGCCGTCCAATGTCCAATTATTGTGACACTGGCATTTCAGTTCCCGAGGTGAAACACTTTGGTGCAATGGCCTAGACTACAATGTCCTCGAAGATAAAAAAGTGGGGCGAGACGCCCCATCTCAACAGCTATTAATCCTGGCCAAGGCGTCTGCGCAACTCCGCATTCTCCGCGCGCAGCTTGGTGGCCAGTTCCTTACGCAATCTGGTATTTTCAGCCTCGAGCGCCACAAGTGCGCTCAGATCGTCACTCGCAGAGTGCTTGCCTGACGGTGAAGCTTTTGCGGCAGCGTTCTTCCAGTTATAATAGGTCTGTTCTCCAACGTTTGCTTGCTGAAGTGCGGCTTTAAGAGTTGTCTTGCCGCTCTTTATTGCCTTTTCTATAGACGCGAGTAGGGAAGCGCGCTCGGCAGGAGTATATTTTCTCACCTTGCGCAGCTGAGCATCAGCGGCAACAGGCAAGTCTTTCGATGCCTTTGCGGTAACTTTAGGCGCCTTGCCTGGTTTGAGAGCCGGCGCTGCCTTTGTTTTTGCAGGTGTGGCCTCTGCTTTCTTGCGAGCCTTAGGTGTCTTCGGCGCAGTGCCAACCGGCTCAGCAGCTTGTGTGCCGGTTGCCGTCTCGCTTACATTTGCAGTGGTTTCATCAGCCATGGTAAGTCTCTCGCAGGTTGATATTCGATTGAGCTGTCTATTCTTCCAATATAAACGGAAATAGTTAACGCAAACATTTAGAAAAGCGATGTTTCGGTGTATCTGTCTGCACAGAGTTTAAGCGGTGTTGCTTGATCATGCAATCACCATTGAAAACCATGTCCGGGCTATTTAAGTATGGCCAATATCCGTCTGGACGCATTCTTACCAAATTTGAACTGGAAACTATTCCGGATGAAAAATCCAAACCGAAACGTTATTGTTGAATATAAGAACCGCCGCACTCGCAAGACCAGGAATTCCCTATGGGGAAACCTGGATCTGAAATTAATCGCCCAGAGCGTTGGGGAAGATACCTCCTTACAATCGGCGCCAGTCATGCCCCCAGAATCTACTCCGATAGGTCCCGACACTTCTATTTTGATAGTAAATAACACTATTGGCGCATCCGAACTCGACGCTCTCGCGGAGTCTGCTCCAGATATAAAACAAGGGCTGCCGTCTGGCATGCTTGATGAACAGCAAGACGCTCCGTTGAGCCCGAAAATGGCGCAGAAACTTGCTCTTCTCACCATGGCTTCGCCTACGAACGCCCGGTCGATAGTACAACGACGCAACACAAATCTTCTTGTTTCAAAACGTGAGCGTGTAGCGAAACTTTCGATGGATCAGGCGAGCAAGGATGAATTGGTAACGCTTCAGATTGAAAACACTAAATTGAAACAAAGACTTGTTGTCAAACTGCGGGCAGAGAATAATCAAATGAAACGGATGCTCGAACGTCTTAAACAGAGTTAGAGTTTCGTGTGCTGAAACTTGAAAGATACAAGTACGTTAACATGTACGTGACAACACTTTGACAATTGAGTTACGGGTTCGCATGGAGCGCCCGACCATGTGGGTGAATCAGTTGCCGACAGCATCCTCGCTGGATTTCAATTGATCGTCTAGTAGTAGTTTAAGACGCGTATTCTCGGCTTGAAGTATGGCCAGTTCGCTGTCTGTAACTAGATGGTCGTCTGTTTCTAAGTTCTTTGTTTGAGCCGCAGGGCGAGGGGGCGGCCCTTGGTCAGGGGAGACCGGCTTTTTCTCCGGCGTGAAGTGAGCGGAAGCTTTGACGGGAAACGGTGAAACATTTGATTTCTTAGACTTTGAAGGAGTATTCACCGTGGATTCCCATGCACTCTCTTCAGACATCTTGCTTGTCAGAGCGTCATCATCTTCAGCGTGAGTATTTTTTCTTACTGCTGTTTTGAATGAAACCGTCGCAGGCTGGGATTGAACTCCGAGCACCCGTAATTTCTCGTCCTTGCTTTTGGTAGTAAGGGAATTTTCATCTTCGGATACTGGTTTTTTACGCTGCATCCAGCTACCGATCCCTTCAATAAGACGCTTTCCTGGAAATCTCATTGTCGGTTTGCCTTTCTTCGCCATCAACGAACTAATGGATACACGCTGCAGCGTGTTGCATCGACTTTCCCATCACAATTTAGCACGGCAACTTTGACGTGAGTGCGAAATCGCAGTCCAATTCACACACATGCTCAAGATAGCTGCACGTATGGTGCAGGCGTGGCGTAACGTGATCGGGATCAAAACTGATGCTGCTCACCCGTGTAGGCAAGAAGATTACCGTAAATTGCGACAAGCCGCCACCTCCATGTGGCATGAAGTTCAATTCACAGATGGGAAGCTGACTGACAGGTCTGTGTAGGTCCTTCAAGACAGATGACATAGGATGATAACCTAGGATGTAGCGAAAGTCATCGTCGAAAATCTAATGTTCAGCCGTCTCTTTGCCGGTATCACCTCCCTTGTTCCAAAGGTCCGTCATACCAACGTTACTGACCCACGTGCTCCTTCTCAGGTCTCAAAGTGGCCGCATATTGATCGGAATGGCGACCGGCTTCAAGTTGGAATACAAGGCCGGAAAACGTCGGAATCTGCACCTTCACCGCTATAGGCACCTCGAATGTTGATGCCAGTGTGACGCTGGAAGGGTAGGCGCTTTCTTTCACTAGTATGGACCCGTCGGGGCGCTACCAACGAGCATATCGGCCTGCGCTTGGACACTAATGAGGCTGATGAGAACATTGTCGCGAATGATATGACCAATGCGCGCGAAGAACTGTTTCTCTGCTCGTTCCATGTCTTGAATTGGCGCGTGCTTCAGACTTCTGCAACGCTGGTGTATGGTTGAGGCTCATGAAGCGTTTGCCAGTTTTCTCCTGAAGGAGGCAGACGACATTCCCAGAATTGTGGAATCGCCGCCGCTTTCTAGTCGAGACGCTCAACCGCCCGTGCATGTGGTCGGCATGGCTCTGCCAACTCCCCACGACAGGCGCCCCTTTACGATTGTCAGCGTGTGCTGGCCGTTCGAATAGATCGTTCCGTCTGCTCCCATGGAGGGCAGGTCCACCGCGGTGGCGCCGTTGACGGATATAGAAGCGCTATCACCAAGCAGGCGCACTGCCAGACGCGTGCCGTCCTCGCACGTGTAGTTGCTGACGGGATAGGCGTTACCCGCGCCAACCGATGCGGCAGAAGCGCAATTCGCGAAGTTTGCAAGCATCAGAGTACCAATCGCTAAGACTGACAGATTTCCCAACATGATAATCCTCCAAACTTGCAATCTGTGGGCAGATCACCTGTCGCTTTTGTGCTCGCAACAGGCGCTACCCCACCAGTGCCGACGCCTACGTTATCCACGCTCTTAAAACATCGCTCGCGCAGATAGTCTACTCGGGATAGGTTTCAACGCCACCAGGCGTCTGACTGTTGAAAAGGATGATCACCAGCATGTTCCCGGGTTCCGACATCACATCGCTGCGCTGAGCCATTATCTCTCCGGTTACCCCGCTGGTATACTCTGCAACCACTTCGCCGAAACTATTGCGTTGAATTGCCACCCTCTGTCCCTTTTCGACTTTGTCGTTGAGTTTGACCAAATGTTCGACGATTCCACCCGCGGTGGCCAGCACCGGGAACCCACTATTGCCGACAAAGACGGTCAGGTCTTTGCCAGTGCGGCCCAACGGTCCGGCAAGAATGCCGTGATGTTTGAGAACGTTCATCGTGCCTTCCACGAACAGCGCGATCATCTCGGGGTTTAGCACGCGCGCAGCACCGATCTCCGGACAAAAAGCCGGTATTCCAACGTCCAGGAACGCGTTATGCAGCACGGTGGGATAGGCCTGTTTCGGCATGTCGAGGATCTGAGCGACAGGATAAAGGTCCAGTAACTCTTTGACCTCAGGTCTAGCCGTATCGCCGATGTTGAATGCCGTGACCTCTAGCCCTGTTGTCCCCGTATGGAAATCGATCGCGACGTCGGAATTCGGCCGCAGCAGCCGGTTGAACAACATTCCGGCATGACGGCTCGGCGCGGTTAGACCATTTTCGTTCCCGGGCCACTCCCGGTTCATATCGATCAGATCCATACCTCTGCCTTGGTTGGGCCACCGTCGCTGCATGCTTTCCAAGGCTGGGCGGGATATGTCGGTCACCGCCATCACTGTGCCTGACATCTGCGCGGGATCGAGCTGGTTCATAACCGTCTGGACAGTGTGTATGGAACTCATCTCGTCGCCATGCACACCGCTTGTCAGAACGACACGCTTGCCCGGCTTCGTCCCTTTGCTGACTGTCACCGATACATACCAGTGCTGGCCGGTCGGCGTCTCCACACCCTGAAAATACAAAAGGTGCTTTTGACCAACCTCCAAGTCGTTCACGTTGAGCGCACTGACGACTTTCTTACCCTGAATTTGCTCGCCAGTGTAGACTGTTCCTCCCGGCAGTTTGGCCGTAGCGGTTTGTGCCGCTGCTTGGTCGGGAGAGAGAACAACCGACGCCGCAGCGCCACTGATAGTCGCGAGGGTGGTAGCGATCAGAAAATCTCGACGATCAAGTCTTCCCTTATCTGTCATGGTAGGGTTCTTTCCGATTGGACATATCCTGCCGCGCACTGTAGCGCAGTTCAGGGGCTGCCGAAAGGATGCATCCTACTAAAGGCCAGTGGTGGGTCGTTTCCAATGTAAGGTGTGAGGTAACGCCATCCCGCGAATAAACGGCCGGTGTGAGGTCAGTAGCTGCCGTATCTGGCGAGGGGGTTCAGAGCGCTTAATCTGAATCACAACGCTGTTAACAAAAAATGCCTCGCTTATGTGCCCATCGCATGTACCTAATAGCATTAATATAAATACATTGGCATTCACTATTTACGATGCAAAATCAGTGGTTAGGTTTCGGCACTGATGGATTCGAGAGGGGGAACTGCAAGAAGAAGTCCCCAATCGCTATCGTCATCAGCAGCATATGTACAACTCCATTGAACAGGAACGCCGCCGCGTCAAACGCAGGATCCGATCCATGCTTGGCTTAAAGTCCGAACTTAGTGTCGGGAGTCACACTTGCCGGCATCGAACTCGTCACATGATGCGCAAGCGGTAGAGGGCCTTTGCATCATCAAGGGAGCGCGCTCCAACAGAACTTTGCGGAGCTCATATTATATTAGGCCCAGCGAGAAGCCGCGCTCCGTACCGACCAATTTTGGAACAGAAAGTGCGATGCAGTTGACCCTAAGCGGGGTGATGTAAATAAGGCTTCAATCCTGTCCTCATCACCAACACCTGAGCTTCTTACGTGTCGAATGCCAGCGTTTCGTGAACGTCTGCCGTCTGCATCTTGTCGTTTTGCATGAGTTTTATCCGTCAACGATTGTCGTATCTACATTGCGTCCGAGTACTTGATCGATCAGACAGTTTACAGGCATCTAGTTTGGCGTGCGATGGCGCTTACGTATGTCGCTATGACAGTTTCCTGTAGTGCATCGATCATCTGTTGGCTCAAGTAAATGTAAAAATCTTATAAGTTAAATGCTATTCGGCTGTGGAGCGGATCTGATCAAAAACGTGCCGCGCGAATTCAAATTGCCGCGCCGTTCCGCGTCCCATCGAGTTTTTCCCCAACGTCTCCGTGAGAATGCCGCGCTGAACGAGTAGATCCATGGTCTCAATCACTCCGCCGCGTGTCATCCCCGTGATTTTTATCACGGATGCGAGCGTTAACGGCTCATGAGCCTGATGCATCATGTAGAGCACGTTGAGCAACCCAATCTGCTTGATGCGTGATTGCGGCGTCTCGTCTTCGAGTGGCTTTTCCAGGATTTCCCGCAGGCCAAAATGCGCGAGCGCCTGATTTTGCCACCGTTCACTTAAATTGCTTGCCATTCTTTTAACTATCTATTATTTGCATGGTATGACGTTGAGGCACACCGACTTCCAATAACGTGCCCAACAACAAATCGGAGGATGGGAGGCATGAACAGCTTTCTCTTTCGCAGTGCAGTGGCAAGTTTCGGGTTTGTGTCATCATA
>NZ_JAOYTK010000040.1:0-24575 GCF_025846885.2 Brucella sp. HL-2
TTGAAGAGCGCAAAGATATCACGCTTAACGAAATGGTTGCGCGTCTGGCTAAAGAGCGCGGCCTCCAGATTGTGCGGAGTGCTTTGAATGCCTGGCTACGGGCGCGTGGCTTTACTTACAAAAAAAGACCGCACATGCATTGGAGCAGGAACAGCCAGGCCTGATGAGCAGGCGCGAGGCGTGGTTTGAAAGCCAGCTTGAGCTTGATCCTGAAAGGCTCGTTTTCATCGATGGTAAGACGGACAAGCAATCGATCCAGTGAATCGATTGCCCGTCGAACGGACTGAATACGAAGATGGCGCGGTTGCGTGGGCGCAGCCTACGAGGCGAAAGATGTCACGCAGGCATCCCACATGGTCACTGGAAAACAACGACGTTTACCGGTGCACTCCGCCTCTCAGGCATGACAGCACCCATGGTGCTGGATGGCGCAATGAATGCCGATGCCTTTCGTGCTTATATCGAACAAGTGCTCGTGCCGACACTAATCCCCGGTGACATCGTGATCATGGACAATTTGCCTGCTCATAAGGTTGTCGGAATCAGAGAGGCGATTGAGGAGGCAGGTGCGCAACTGCGGTATCTGCCGCCCTACAGTCCCGACTTCAATCCAATAGAGATGGCATTCTCGAAACTCAAAGCTCATCTGCGTGCAAAAGCAGAACGCACTGTCGAAGCTCTATGGGATGCCGTCGGCCAAGTCATTACATTGTTTGAACCAACCGAGTGCGCCAACTACTTTGCTGCTTGCGGTTATGACCCAACTTAAAACGGATACGCTCTAGCTGTCTGGGTGTGAGACCTCATTGGCATAGAAGATGACTTTATCGACTTTTCCCATGATATCATCCTGTTTTGTGGGCTTATGGGGCGGATTGGCTAGTTTTGGTAAAGTCAGGATGTGCTCTTCAACGATTTGACGGGGATTGCGCGCAATGCGGACCTTGCTGGATGCAAGCCCGACAACAAAATCAACGTTGCGGTCTCTCCCAAAGACGGGATCAACAAAAAATCTATTGATGAGTTATTCCTTTTTGCGGCACTGGCCCAGTGCTGCAGGCCACAATCAAGGTCGATGACGCTCTGCTTCGATGCCTGAAAAAAGCTGGCCGCGCGCGATCCCAGCCTTTAAAGCTCCGGCTGCATTTCAGGTTTATGCTGCGAAGCAGCTATTTTTGTGCACGCCGCTCAAGGGAAGATCGCAGCAATTCGACCAGAGCGGAGCGCTGATCACGTTTGAGTTTGTCGAGATTGCGCTGCCGCCAGCGAATTGCCGGAAGCTCTGCGATATGACCGCTCTTCAGCAAGGACCAATCCGGTTCACCACGTTCGAATCCGATCAGAAATTCACGGTGCTCATTCGGCATTCCGCCGATCAGGAGTTCAATCATCTGCTGCTGCGCTTCGATCAGTTCCTCAATGTGGACCACCTCCTCAGTCATGCCTTCGAAACCATTGCGGTATTCATTTGCGAGATCTTTGACCCGGCCCGAAAGTACCTCGCCCATGGGGCGATTGTGGCTGAGAAGATAGACAAGAAAAACTTCGCGCAACTCGTTGCTCAGCCCTTCATGGGCAAACAGACCGCGTACATCAAAGAGATCACGTGGATGCTGGCGATCAAGCGCTGCAACCAATTTTCCTGCAAACAGGTCTTCAAAGGAAACGACGCTGGTTTCGGCAAAACCGAAGACCTCTTCGACCACCTCGGTGACAGGGATCACAGAAGGCTCGTGCACTACGCCGCGCAAAACAGGGGAGACTTCAATCTTCACCTGTGTTCCCTCGGCCATGACAAGAAGCCGCAAGATCGCGCCATCGTGGACGTTTTCGGCGACGCGAGCGCCGGGTACTGCTGCTAATGCTGACGTTTTGATCCGCTTCATGGCTGCGTCAATCTCGGCCAACGCCTCCGGCCTGTCGTTGACGGGCAAATACATGAGGTCGATGTCAACGGAGAGGCGCGGCAGGTTGCGTATAAAGAGATTGATCGCGGTTCCACCCTTGAGCGCAAAACAGGTTTCGCGCGCCACAATAGGAACCAGGCGCATAAGCAGCCTGACCTGGCCCTGGTACTGATCACGAAATGGCATCGAAGTCCCTCGGTACGGTGATGTGATAGACCGGATCAAGCTTGCCACCGGGCACAAGCATGCGCTTACCCTTCCCGAGGTCGATTGCGGTTTTGTCCAGTCGCTTAAGCCACGCATGGCCATGACGATCTGCGAAATAAAAGAACAGCCGTTTGACTTTCACGCTGTCGCAATCCAGAAGCAGTTTTTGCAGCCGTCTCGGGCTGAAATTTGCGGCACTTTGCATAATCATATCGGTCTGATGGAAACTCTCATGGCGCGGCAGTTCATCGAGCATTTCGAGATAAGCTCGCTCAGGCTGCGAAAGCGTCATAGTCCAGTCCCACTGCCCCCATGCGAGGCTGCCAAGCCCTTGTGTGATTGATTCATTGCGGAACAAGGTAGCGCTGTTGTGATAAACAAAGCGCTGGGGCAGTTGCAGCTTGTTCAGCCATGCAGGCGGCTTTTCCGGTCCGTAGAGATGAACAATCCTGGTCTCGTGAGCGAGGTAATGCGCAAAGCCCTGTAATTCTAACGCCGTGCGTCCGCCGACATAGAGCGGCGCTCGTGAAAGCAGGGTCTGGAGCGATATGATGACTTGCTGCCAACTCAGCGTGCCGCGCGGTTTTTTATAGACGCTACGTACCGGCTGTTCCAGCCAGCCGTTCTTAACGTAGTAAGCGCGCAGGTTACTGGCGATGCCGCGCTCTTGCAGCCAGGCAGCATCCACGACCAACCCTTCTGGCAGGTCTCTCTCGAGGCGGTTTAACAGTGAGGTGCTTTGCTCAGCCATACTGAGTATAATAAACGAGCCTTAAACCATTATCAAGTTTGAACGTGCCATCATTTACTCAACATAACTGAGTAAATTTAGATAAATTCAAACCTTTCCTTCAATCGTCCGTCGCTACCGAGTAAGCAGGGCGCATGTCACCAGTCGACCTTAGTTCTCCACCAGCATGGCCTGCAAATATCCATTCTACGCGGCAATGGCACTAAAAGTGAGCTCATCATCGACAGTTCTCGCGCGGTTTGCAGACACCAGCCGGTTTGCTGGGCGCCGCGGTTATTTTCGCAATGTGACATTGGTCATCAGCCCAATATCTTCCGGGTCCGGGACAGTAGCGTTGAATATGTCGAGATAACTTTTCCGCTTTCGAGGCGATGCACCATAGGCTTCGACTTTTTCATTAACAGCCTTCAATAATCGTTCTGCGCTCGGTTTAAGCTTCGCTTCGACTTCTTCTATCCGATCATCGATTTCAGCGGGTGGAGTTGCCGACTTCGTGTAACGTCCTGTTGAAGGTAATTCGACACTCAGATTGACCGTTCTCCTATTTGCTTTTTTTCCTGTCACCGGCTTCAGGAATTGACTGGGAATTTGTCGCGTCCGCTTCATGCGGAAGTTCCTCATGCTTTTGAGGACGGGAGGGCAGGGGCTAATTGTCTGCTCAACGACCTGTTGCCCGACACTCGCGTATTCGCTCGTCAGTGCTGGAACTGGCCTATGAGGTAAATATTCAATCGTCGGCACATCAGGAACGTGCGATTGCGAATAAGCTTCAGCGGCGGCGTTGGTGCATCTTTGACTGCTAACTTCTGAATTTTCTTGCACTGAGTCAGTTCTCACAGAACTCGTCCGGATTGTTTGTCCGGACGAGAAAAGATGGACAAGTGTGTCCAGTTTAGCATTATGGGATTTTATGGTCCCTTTAAAGCCGGGAATAGTGAGAGCACTTCGCCAGAAAAACACCCGCAGTAAGTGTATCGGGAGCAACTTTCGCCTGTACGCAGGATGCTTTCGAAAGCTTCAGACGAAGTTGGGCAGCATTCGGAATAACCAGTCAAGAATGTGCCCGAATGTCGTTGACAGCATGATGCTGAGCCAGTTCCCTCAACAATTCGAGTGTAATTGGTCTAATCCATCTTATAATTATTCGCTTGCCACATATCCGAAAACGGTTAATCAAGAATGCTGTGTAATCTGGGGTGGCAAATGACTTTTACTAACAATTTGGGGATAATTGCGTCCACTGTAGGCTGTTTGATCTTGATTCGGTGCGCCAGTGGGACGGCTATAAGCAGAAAACTTGGTTTTTACAGGACGCCATTAGTCAGCAACAACTAGCTATTTCAACGATCACCAAATGCAATTATCTGACAACAGTTGGTTTTGCGGGTGTTTGGCTTCCACCTGAAGCACAGTCAGGACGAACTCCACCTAACAAGAGAGACATCCTGCTGCAAAGTTCAGCTTAACGCATAACTTTCGGGTTAAATCTATGAAGAGCTCCGCGCATAACAGCCACATATATGGTCTCGACATATTGCGCATCATATCTGCGCTTGCCGTTATGTTCTACCATTTTGCATTTCGCGGCGAAGCAGCTGGTGAATTGCCAGCAATCAATATCCCCGAAACGATTAAAGCTATAGCGAGTTATGGGTCACTGGGGGTCAGCGTTTTCTTCATTATCAGTGGGTATGTAATTGCTTACTCCGCTGAAGGCCAAAAGCCTTGGCAGTTTATGATCGCGAGATTTACGCGCATCTACCCCACTTTTTTTATGATGATGACCTTAACCGCCGCTACAATATGGTTTTCGTCAAATCCATTATTTCATGTTAGCGTGCACCAGTATCTGGCCAACACAATCATCTTTTCAAAATTGCTTGGAGAGCCATTCGTTGATGGCGCATACTGGTCAATCGTCCTCGAGGTTATCTTTTATGGTTGGATATTCATAATCTTAGCCCTCGGTCAGTTCCGAAACATCCTTAGGATTATTGCATTTTGGCTGGCTTTTTCATTCGCAAATGAGTTTTATATCGGCTCCGAACACCTCCAGAACCTCTTTATTACAGAACACAGCGGCTTCTTTGCTATGGGAATCATCCTCAATCGCCTCTATCGACAATTCTCATACTACGCGTGCGTTCTCTGCATTAGTGCGGCCGGTTATTCGATATATACGGCAACTGCAGGTATCGCCTGGGCTGAAGCCGCTTACTCCACCACATTTTCCCCTGGAGTGATCGCTATAATCATTCTTTTTTCCATAAGCATATTCTTATTAATGCTCCGGTTAAAGATTAACGAGCGATACTCGCAAATGTTGAGTATTCTAGGTGGTGCTACCTATTCACTTTATCTGCTTCACCAGAACATCGGCTACATCGCGATTGAACGACTGCTGGATTACGTTTCACCGTTAAGTGCCATTACATTGACAATGCTCAGTTTAATTGCTTTTTCTATAATATTTCATGTAACTATCGAAAAGAGACTTAATCCAATGCTCCGAAGGCAATTGCTTAGATTTTCATTAAAGCCACGCATCGTAACTTCGTAGTTCATTAGGCGACGGGTTTCTTAGGGAACTGACGTTTTGTAATTTATCTATACACTAGCGTCATGGGCTGTTTTCAACGCTGCAGTTACTAATTTCGTGGGACGTGACCAAAATAAATTCGTCTTTAGAATGAAAAGGCAAGTTGCCTTGACACTTTAGATTGATATGAGCAGGGTACGCTCAGTTATAAGTTTGATTTGGATGGGGGCATTCAATGACAAAGACATGGGATGGAGCTTTTCAAGGTACGGACTACTCCAGTGCTTTGAACCTCTCTATGCAGTTTTATTACGCACAGTATTCTGGAGATCTGCCAACCGATTTCCCAATAAGCTGGCGTGGAGATAGCTTTCTAAACGACGGCGCTGATGTAGGCGTTAATCTGTCTGGCGGCTGGTTCGATGCCGGCGACTTGATTAAATTTGGTTTGCCAATGGCCTATTCGGCAACCACGCTTGCCTGGGGAGCGATTGATTACAAAGACGGTTATCAGCAAAGCGGCGCGTATGAAGATGTTATCAATCATCTAAAGTTCGTTACTGATTACCTTATGCGCGCTTATGATAACGGCGGAACACCCGAAGATGTTAGTGATGACGTCTTATATGTTCAGGTTGGAGATCCATATCAATGGCATAATAACCGATGGGGACCGCCTGAAACTGCGCCTGAGAATGATCCAAACCTTTCACGGGTGACGCTGGCAGCATCGGCAAACAAACCAGCCGGTGACATTGCCGGAGAGACTGCAGCAGCAATGGCTTCGACGTCCATCGCTTTGCGTGCAGATGGACAGATCGTATTGGCGGACCAGCTTTTGGCTGAAGCCGAGCAACTATTCAAGTTTGCTGAAGCCTATCCGACGATGTTTACGGACGGCCTTACCGATGGATTTTATGGTTCATACGATGCGGATGATGAATTAGCGTGGGGTGCTACTTGGCTATATAAGGCAACGGGTAATGTGACTTATCTAGCTAAAGCCGAAGCGTATGCACAAAACTTGGTCTACACAAACGGAGCAGGTCCACTCGACAAATCCTTTTCCTGGGCTTCCAAGTCGTTTGGCGTTGCTACCCTGTTAGCAGAGGAAACAGGCGACCAATGGTACTTTGACAAGCTCAATGATTACCATCAGACCCTCATAAACACCCAAAAGATGAATGATGGAACGTCTACCAATGCCGGAATGACGTTAATTAGCGGATGGGGGTCGAACCAACATGCTGCGAATGCGGCGTTCATAGAGCTACAGTACGCTCGTTTGTTAGTAGAGCGTGGCAACCCACTTGATGCACCACTTATAAATGAGCTCATAAATTTTGGCTCGGATCAGATTGATTATGTTCTGGGCGACAATCAGTCGGGTCAAAGTTACCTTGTTGGTTTCGGGACAAGCTATCCTGTTCGACCACATCATCAGGGTGCGTCCGGGCTTGACGGCTGGGAACAGTTTCTGAGCAATATTCCTAACAAATACACAATCAACGGCGCGCTCGTAGGTGGGCCATCGGACAATAACAACGTACCAGGAGTTTATACTTGGGTCGATGACAGGTCTGATTATGTAAGAAATGAAGTTGCGACACATTATAATGCGGCTTTTTCTGGTGCGCTGGCCGCACTCGCTCAACTCTCCGGCGTGTTAACGAGCCCTTCAATCACTGGCACTACTGGCGACGACATTTTGAATGGAACATCGTTAGGTGAAACAATCAACGGCCTGGCGGGTAATGATATCATAAATGGTCACGGCGGTAATGATATTCTTTACGGCAATGGTGGCAACGACATCCTCAACGGTGGCGCTGGGAATGACACTTTGTTCGGCGGCGAGGGAAACGATACGTTTGTTTATGAAAATGGCGGCGGTATTGATTATGTCAACGATTTCGCACTTGCAGGTGATGTGGTGAGTATCAACTACACCGGATACAACACGTTTTCAGACATTCAGTCGGCTATGCAGCAGTGGGGACCAAACACTGCGATCTATTTCGATAGCAACAATTACCTCGTGCTTTCCAATGTTAACAAGTCAGAACTCAATGCCAGCCATTTTGGATTTAGTAGCAGCCCAAATATTATTAATGGAACATCGTCAGATGATTTTCTGAACGGCACCGCTGGAAATGACATCTTATACGGGCACGCCGGCAATGATGTGTTGTATGGTCATGGCGGCAACGACATCCTCAACGGTGGCGCTGGGAATGACACTTTGTTCGGCGGCGAGGGAAACGATACGTTTGTTTATGAAAATGGCGGCGGTATTGATTATGTCAACGATTTCGCACTTGCAGATGATGTGGTGAGTATCAACTACACCGGATACAACACGTTTTCAGACATTCAGTCGGCTATGCAGCAGTGGGGACCAAACACTGCGATCTATTTCGATAGCAACAATTACCTCGTGCTTTCCAATGTTAACAAGTCAGAACTCAATGCCAGCCATTTTGGATTTAGTAGCAGCCCAAATATTATTAATGGAACATCGTCAGATGATTTCCTGAACGGCACCGCTGGAAATGACATCTTATACGGGCACGCCGGCAATGATGTGTTGTACGGTCATGGCGGCAACGACATCCTCAATGGTGGCGCTGGGAATGACACTTTGTTCGGCGGTGAGGGAAACGATACGTTTGTTTATGAAAATGGCGGCGGTATTGATTATGTCAACGATTTCGCACTTGCAGATGATGTGGTGAGTATCAACTACACCGGATACAACACGTTTTCAGACATTCAGTCGGCTATGCAGCAGTGGGGACCAAACACTGCGATCTATTTCGATAGCAACAATTACCTCGTGCTTTCCAATGTTAATAAGTCAGAACTGAATGCCAGCCATTTTGAGTTTAATGTTGGAGCGAACAGTCTCAATCAATCCCCGAGCAACGATGAGCGTCAGTACAACTCTTCGGCCTCAGATAGTATAATTTCTTTTGGTATAGAGGGTGCGTATGGTACGAGTTCAGATGGGACAATTATTTACTCGGATACAATCGGATCCGCAAGTATTTCTGCTGATGACGACATTGTTGTTTATATGGCAGCGGCGACAACCATCGAAAACGGAAAATCGTATTTTTCTGACGAGCGTGATAGCCAGTTGATCGATATTCAACATGGCTTAGTTGGCAGCATCATCTCCTTTGATGATATCATTACAGACCCGGATTTTGCTTCCAG
Source organism: Brucella sp. HL-2 (assembly GCF_025846885.2). Classification (NCBI taxonomy): domain Bacteria; kingdom Pseudomonadati; phylum Pseudomonadota; class Alphaproteobacteria; order Hyphomicrobiales; family Brucellaceae; genus Brucella; species Brucella sp. HL-2. The sequence continues at coordinate 8,624 of NZ_JAOYTK010000040.1, forward strand.
TGATCAGTGGTTCACACCCGAACCTATCGGTGGTCTCATCTAAGCATCAAAGCACGCGAAACAGTGGCTGCCTACTGAGTTTAATGTAAAAAACGTTGCTCCCGCGGTAGCCTCTCCTCATGGAGCCTATCACGGATGTCAATCGTAACCAGCAGAGCAGCTGCCATACGTCGGGTTTTTCTGCGCGGTAGCTTGCACATTGGCGTGTTCTCGGCATTCATCAACGTCCTGATGCTCGTATCACCGCTTTACATGCTCCAGATCTACGACAGAGTACTACCATCATCAAGTTTTGATACGTTAATATTCTTATCGATTATAGCAGTTGCCGCGCTTATATTTTTGGGACTATTCGACGTCGTTCGGTCGTTTTATGCGCAGCGCATGGCCGCCATCCTTGATCAAAAAATAGCAGGATTGGCCTTCGCGGCAGCCCTTACAAGTTCGAAATCCGATGCCGGAGATATCGCACCGCTGCGCAACCTTGCAATCGTCCGAGGATTCATTGCTTCAAAAGGGCTAACCACACTATTCGACTTGCCCTTTGCGCCTTTCTTTATGGGCCTGCTTTTTTATATTCACCCAGTGCTGTTCTGGATTACGCTGGCGGGAGCGGTATTAATGATCCTGCTCGTCATCCTGACTCAATTAGCCAATCAAAACAACGGACTTGTCGCTGCGGAACAGGTAGCAATGACAAATCTATTCGCGCAGGCTTTTGTGCGTAATGAAGAGACGTTGAAAGCAATGGGCATGTCTCATAATGCAGGCCGAGTATGGGGTGAGCTGTTCGCCCAGACAACTAAATTGACTGATAGATCAGCTAATTTAACCGCCGTCTTTGCCGGAATCTCCCGATCAACTCGTATGTTGTTGCAAATGGCAATTCTGGGGATCGGTGCCATATTGGTGTTAAAGGGGGAGATGACCGCCGGAATGATTTTTGCATCATCGATCATTTCAGGACGGGCTCTCCAACCATTCGATCAACTCGTCGGTGTCTGGAAGCAGCTTGGTGTCGCATGCAAAGCATGGGCATTGACATCAAAAATGATCACTACTTCCGACGCAAAACTACGCGACAATTTAGAACTTCCGGTACCCACTGGACGCATTGCAGTCCGCAATCTGGCTTATATTCTAAAGGGCTCGCCGTCGGGTACTGAACCGGTGCTAAAAAACATCAATCTAGATATAACTGCGGGTGAAAGTATTGCGATAATTGGACCAAGCCGAGCGGGAAAATCCACCCTTGCGCGGCTATTGGTGAATGCAATACAACCTTCAAACGGAACTATCAAACTGGACGGTTCTGACCTTAGGAATTGGAATGAAAACCAGTTGGGCAGCACTATAGGTTACTTAGCACAGGATGTTCAGTTATTACCTGGCACCATAGCCGAGAACGTATCTCGGTTCGATCCTGATGCGTCCGACAAAGAAGTGGTTGCCGCTGCCCTTAAGGCTCAGGTTCACGAACTCATACTATCACAACCCCTCGGGTATCAGACCCGAGTCGGTTCTTTCTATGGCAACTTGTCGGGTGGCGAACGCCAACGAATAGGTCTTGCTCGCGCATTTTACGAAAACCCTAAGTTACTTGTGCTCGATGAACCAAATGCAAGCCTCGATAGTGATGGGGAGGCAGCATTGGAACGAGCGCTTCGAGATGCACGGGCTGATGGCACAACCGTTATTATAATCTCGCACAGAACATCGATTATTTCCCAATGTGACAAGGTGTTAATGCTACGAGCAGGTAGGATCGAGGCTTTTTGTGCACCTCATGAGATTCTTCGCAAATCTCACGAGTCGCCGCTAGCCCCACACTTTTCCTCCATAAAAACTGTCTCTGAACAGAGAACACCCGCCAATTCGATCAAACAAGCGGGCGGCGGGTCATGATCGCACGTATGTACCCAAATAAATCTTGGGAAGATGAAATTCAGACCAGTACCCGGAAAATTGAAATTACTGGTTATACTGCTATCACGCTTCTGATCGGTGCATTTGGATATTGGGCGACAACTGCACCTCTCGCAGGCGCTGCTATTGTGTCGGGCAGAATTGCTGCCAACGGGAGGAATATAATCGTTCAACACGCCGAAGGCGGTATTGTAAGCCTTCTACCTGTACAAGAGGGAGAGATAGTTACAGCTGGTCAGACTCTACTTATGCTCGATGATACGGTCGCCCGCACTCAGTTTAATCGGTTGACCCAACAATGGGTTACACTCAAAGCTCAGGACGAACGTCTTTCGGCAGAACGCGATGGTGCCTTAAAGCTCAAAATTACCCTCAACGTGCTAAGCTTCCCCCGGCCTAAAAACGTCAATGACATCATTTCTGAGCAGGTGAATGAGTTCGATGCCAGACTCGATCGGTTCAATTCGGAGACCGTCATCCTCCATCAGCGGTTGGCAACCCTGAAAGAGGCCATATCCGGTCTGGCCGCGCAGCGAGATGCGGTCGAAAAACAATCGGCAATTGTTCAGGACGAAACATCCCGAAAGCACGCTTTGCTTATTAAGGGTCTCACAAATCGATCAGAATATACTCAGCTTCTCAGAATTGAAGCCGAGCTTCTCGGCCAACGAGGTGCTATTGACGCACAAATTGCCACCAACCGAACGCAGATTGCCGAAGCTTACGAGCAAATCGAACGTTTAAAATCTCAACGAGTTGAACAGGCTGTCACCGCAATAAACGAAGTTCGTAATCAGCTTGCAGATGTCGAGGAGCAAATAAAGGCTTCCGAAGCAGTCCTGAGCCGCACTGAAATAAAGGCACCGGTAGATGGCATCATTGTCACGGCAGTTGTTAACTCAAAAGGAGGTTTCGTTCGGCCTGGAGAAAAAATCATGGAAATTCTTCCTACCAGTGAAGCGACAATTATTGATGCTAAGCTTATGCCGCACGAAATAGATAAGGTTAAAATAGGTCAGTCTGCACGCCTGCGGTTGATCGGGTTAAACACACGTACCACGCCTGAAGTGAACGCTGCCGTCACCTATGTTTCCGCCGACCGGCTGATAGATGAAGTAACTCATCAGCCCTACTACCGTACCCAATTGAAGTTAAACGAAAAATTGCCTGATGGAATTTCACCTGAAACTTTACGCCCGGGTATGCCTGTCGAGGCTCACATCCACACAGGCGAACGGACTTTTTTTGAGTATTTGACACGCCCTATCGTCGATTCCTTTTCCCGCGCATTTACAGAGCAGTGATACACCGCTTACGAGTAAAAAGAGCAGTTAGCTTTATTTTCCTCCCATTTCCCGATCCTGCCTAGCTGATAACAAGTTCAATCTGACAATCCTATCTCTATAAGATCTCAAGCGTCTGGAAAGGACTGTGTATCATGTTAGAAAAGTCAGATACTCGTCCAAGAGTACACCTCCCTCCCCTTAACGGGATAGAACTGTCAATCACGCAAACCCTCCCAAGGATATGCTGATATCCAGTCAAGAAGATGAGGATCGGCAATAATCCCGACGCGCACTGATGACCTTGAACGGCACTGTTACTTTAACGAGAGTGTAGACGTAACTCATTCTTTGACGCAGTTTCTATGCAGATTTCAGGCAAGCGATTTCCCGCCACTTGTTATTGGCGGCTTGTCGTAATTCACGGTGATCAGCGGCATTGAATTGGTTGCTGGGGAAGTAATTTAGGTTGTAAATCGGATCATGTATCGACGTAAACCGTTGCACATACCGTGATGATTTAAAGCGCTTGATAATCCGCTCTCGCCGTCGTATCGGCTGATCAGAATTCTCGGCCCGGTTGTTCAAGCCTTTGTGCTGACGATGACCGCTACGCACCTTTGCTGGAAATGCTTCACCTCAATCAGGCTACTGTTCTGAGCTTTAGATCGATAGCCCGTCAGGAAGAGTATTTCACAATATAGATCATCCATAGGTTGAAATTCTCCGCCGCGCTCAGTTAGCGCGTGACGCGATGCGCCTTATACCATGCTATTGAAATATATTAACTATTATTCCTATAGGGCTATATTTCAAATTTGAAATTAATTTACATCCAAATACAATATAAATATAAATTATAATGATTGTAAATATACATTATAATTCTGTTTATAAAACTGCAATATAAATTATTCGTAATAATTTGTTACTTATAGCTGTCAAATTTATACCAACTAATAATGTTGCAATTGTAAACGATGCGGCGCAGACTACTACAAGCATAATGGTCGGACCATTTTCCGGCCTTTTTGTAAATCCATACAGGAACACCCCATACAGGAACACAAGGAGAAGCAGATGGCCACTTTAGAAGGCGGCGCCTACGACGACGTGTTGTTCGGTTCCCGCTTTGACGATTTCATCCGCGCCCATGGCGGTGATGATCTCGTTTTCGGAGGTGATGGCAATGACACCATCTTCGGCGATAACGGGAATGACATCCTATTCGGCGGAAACGGTGATGACCTCCTTTTCGGCGGAAACGGTAATGACGTTCTATTCGGTGATGCAGGAAATGACATCCTAAGCGGCGGCAATGGGAATGATGTGCTGTTTGGCGGTGCTGGAGACGATGTTCTCCAGGGCGGCAACGGCTCGGACCTCCTCTTTGGCGGCGACGGAAACGATGTCTTGCAAGGTGGAAACGGCGACGACATCCTTGATGGCGGTGCCGGAGATGACATCCTTATCGGCGGCGCCGGTAGTGACGTCTTCTTGTTCAATGGCGGCGGCGGAAACGACGTCATCCTTGATTTCAACCCAGGTGAAGACATCCTCCAGATTCAGCAGGGCATTAACGGCCTTGATGTCAATTCGGCGGATGACCTCGCAGATCGCGTCACGCAGGTTGGTGGAAATGTTGTTGTCGACCTTGGCAACGGCGACACCGTTACCCTCGTGAATACCAGTGCAGACGACGTACAGGCCCATCCCGACCAGTACTTCACTGTTCACTGATTGAACGATTGAGTTCGTGCCCGACATCCTCCCGTCGGGCACGTTCCTTCCTCAACTGCCTTCTGACCTCAATCTTTGGCCTGCCGCATTCTGCCTAGAAATGCGTCCGGGTTTGCATTTCCAACAAGAATGAAAGGGCGCTCGCATTGAACCTCGACCATTCGGCGGACACTGAAAGCAAAACTGAGAACCTCTCCATTTGCCGTCTTTGCGCCGATGTGGCTGTGGTCATCTGGGATATTCCCGGCCCGGCTCGCTCAACGACCAAATGCACGCTGGACATGCCTGTCCAGCCCGTTCCCCTGCTCAGCATTGGCATTCCGCTCGAAAGTGGTGGTGTGCGCATGTTCTGGGCCATGCGGACTGGCACCGAACCAATTGAATTATCGCTGTCGGCAGGCTCACTCGGGCCTACCGCGCAAGCGATCCTTTATCCGGCGAATGAACTTGCAGCTTTCGACGTACATCACGTCGTCAGCGACCTCACTTTGCCCGGCCATATCAAGCTTCTGACCAATGTTCTTACGACATGGCGCAGCACATTCAGGCTCTCGCGGAATCAGACATTTGCATCCCTCGTGCGTGAACTGACCTTCGCGCTAACACCAGAACCGCGTGAAGCACAATATTGCGGCGAACCCGTTCAGGGTCATCATCTTCTGGAGACCGCTGTTGATCCGATGCTCGGAAACATTTCAGCTATTTACGGCGTTACAGCGGGCAGTGTGATGGTGATCCCACCGCGGTTTGTCGCGGGTAAGCAAGCGCACAACGCGTGGCAACCGTGCCATTTGCTGGTGGAAGCTCCCCAGGATCTGCCGTCTTCACTGTTGCTGATCCTGGCGGGACAAAAAGGTGTCGCCGTCCGCAAATTGGCGGCGCGCACAGCTGAAAAGACAAACTTTGCCAAATGGTGGAGCAAATGGCAGGGAAATGGCGATTTACGCGAGTTCCTTGTTCGCCAATTGGGAAAACTCAGTCCTGCGGGTACTGCCGTGGCGATTGATTTGCAGACACGCTCTCCGCTCCCTGTTCGTCAAATCGCACAATCAGCAACCCATCCGGCAGCCGAAATCGACCTTGCTCTGGCATTGGATGGCGGGCTGATCGTTGGTGGTTGGATGCACGATCCTGCCAATTTGCTTGCTGATATCGAATATCTGCCTGAAAGCGGTAGCGCAGTTTCCTTGAAGCCGCATTTCCATAAATTCGCGGTCAAGATTGCAAAGCGTGAAGATACGCCACAGCAAGATGTAACGGGCTTTGTTGCCTGGTTGCCATCGGCTAAAAATCTTGGCTCGCTTTTACAGCCGCGCTTTCAGATGCGTCTCTCATCCGGCGCAACCGCACCTCTGGTCCCCGCGCCACAACCCTTCGAAGCTTCAACGCAACGCAACAGAATTTTGCGTTCGGTTCCGCCACAGCACGCGCGGCCACATGTGTTTGAGCAGATATTGGCTCCTGCCCTGACAGAAATTGAGAAGAAGCTTGGCGCGACCGTGAGAATTGCTGAAATCAAAGAGTTTGGAGAGACGCCGTCCTCGCCACTCGCTTCCATCGTCATCCCGCTTTATCGAAATCTCGATTTTCTGCGGTTTCAGTTCTCATCGATGGCAACCGATCCCTGGCTGATGGAAAACGCCGAATTCATTTTCGTACTCGATTCTCCTGAAATTCAGGACGACACAGAACATATGCTGGGTGGCCTGCACATCCTTCATGATATGCCCTTCAAGCTTGCAATCATGAACCGCAATAGTGGCTATGCTCGCGCCTGTAATGCGGGCGCAAGCCTTGCAACCGGCACCACCATTGTCATGCTGAACTCAGACGTGGTGCCGTCCGAACACGGCTGGTTGCAGCAGCTGATCCAGCCCTTGTTCGATGAACCCAAGCTCGGCGCAATCGGCCCGCGCTTGCTGTTCGAGGATGGTTCTTTGCAACATGCCGGGCTCTATTTCGCACGTGATCGTCAGGGCATTTGGCTCAATCATCACTATCATAAGGGTATGCCCGGTAATTATGCACCGGCGCGCCGTGCGCGCGACGTTCCGGGTGTCACCGGCGCATGCCTGATCACCCGCAAGGATATCTTCGATCTCGTGGGCGGCTATAGCGAGGATTATGTCATTGGTGACTACGAAGACAGCGATCTGTGTCTGAAGATCCGCCAGCTTGGCTTCCAGATATTCTACGAGCCAGGTGTCGCCCTTTACCATTTCGAGCGCCGCTCCATCCGCCGCAGTGCGGATTACATGCGGGGTCTCGCCAGCCAATATAACTCCTGGCTGCACACGCAGCGCTGGGACGAAGAAATCACAGAACTGATGACGTCACCCCAAGATGAGAACCCAATGGCGGTTCCTTCGAATGTGATCGTGGCCAAATCTGAAAGGAGCGCCGCTTGACCGAAGTGGTAATGCTGAAACAGCCAGAACCTGAAGCCAAACCAGCAATACCCGGAGAACAGATTGACTGGCTAATGCAATCTGTTTTGAAGAACCGTTTTCTGCCTTCGCCCGACCCGAACAGCGTTTTTGTTGGCGATGGAGATTATCGTGCGGTTGGCGCCGAGTTTCTCGGCCATTTCATCCGCAAAGGTGGCCTGAAGCCCGACGCACGCGTGCTTGATATTGGATCGGGCATTGGCCGCATGGCGGTGCCACTGACACAATATCTCGATATGGCGAAAGCGCGCTATGCCGGTATCGATCCGGTATCTGGCGGCGTCAATTGGTGTCGTCAGAATATCACTTCGCATTACCCGAATTTCGAGTTCCGCCATATCGATATCGCGCATGACCTCTACAATCCGAAAGGCACTGTGAACGGTCTGAGCCTGACACTTCCGTTTGCGGACAGAAGCTTTGACTTTGTTATCATGACGTCTGTGGTCACGCATCTGCCGTCTGATGAAGTGAAGACTTATCTCGAGCAGGTATCACGCGTACTTGCACCGGGCGGCAAGCTCTTCATGACCGCATTTGTCGTTGATGATATCGCCGCCCGCGACCGTTTCGGTAAGCGTGACAAGCGCCTCGCCTTTGAACGTCATGGAGCCAGGCCATGCTGGTTTGTGCCAGAGCTTCCTCCTCTTGCAGCTGTTGGTTTTGAGAACGGCTTTCTCGACCGCGCTCTTGCAGGTGCCAAGCTGGAACTTGAAACGAAATCCTTCGGGCATTGGCGTGGCATCGATGCCGATCATTATCAGGATATTTTCATCGCTTCGCGCGGAGGTGCCGCCTGATGGCTCCTCGCGTTCTCATCGCCGCTCACAATCATCCATCGCTTCATCCGGGCGGAACGGAAATTTTCGCCCATGACCTGTTCCGCGCTTATCAGCGTGCAGGATGCGAAGCGATGTTTATGGGTGCCACCAACAAGGTGCATCGTGAAGCACGTCCCGGCACAAGCTTTCAGAGCATCGGCAATGGCGGCGATGAAATTCTGCTCTGGTCGGGGCACTTCGATCGCTTCTACATGAGCCAGATCGACCTTTACGGCATTGTGCCGGATATCGTCGAACTGCTGCGCGATTTCAGGCCGGACGTCGTGCATCTGCATCATTTGTTGCTGCTGGGTGCTGAATTCCCGCATATCGTGCGCCGCACACTGCCAGATTGCCGCATCGTTCTGACTTTGCATGACTATTATCCCATCTGCCACCATGATGGGTTGATGGTACGCACCACGGGCAAAGAGCTGTGCCATGGTGCAAGCCCCGACCGTTGCCATGCCTGTTTTAAAGACATTGCGCTCGATAAGTTCGTATTGCGGGAAAGGCACATCAAATCGCTGCTCAGCGCCGTCGATGCCTTCGTCTCACCAAGTGAATTTCTCAAACAGCGCTATGTCGAATGGGGTCTTGCAGAAGATCGCATTGAGGTCATTCCCAATGGCCAGCCCGAACGGCCAGCAGTCGAATTTCGACAGCAGGAACGGACAAAGCCAACCTTCGGTTATTTCGGCAATCTCAATCCATGGAAGGGCGCAACAGTCCTGCTGGAGGCAGCTCAACAACTGATTTCCGAAGGCTTTGATTTCGAGCTGCGTGTTCACGGAGCCGCACCCTTCCAGAGCGAAAGCTTTGTTAGCGAAATCGACCAGCTTTTTGCGCAAACATGGCCGGTCGTACAGCGTCGCGGCGCTTATCGCCGCGAAGACATCGCTCAACTCATCCAGTCTGTCGATTGCGCAATCATGCCCTCTATCTGGTGGGAGAACGCGCCGCTCGTCATTCAGGAAGCACAGGGACAGAACCGCCCTGTCATTTGCAGCAATATTGGCGGAATGGCCGAGATGATCACTGATGGCATCAATGGCCTCACTGTTCCGCCCAATGATCCGCTGGCGCTTGCCCAAGCAATGCGACGCATGGCGGAAAACCCGGACCTGCGCCAATCGCTTGGCGAAAATGCGCGGCACCCGGACACCATCGACACCACCGCAACCCGCTATCTCGACATGATCGGGGCATTGCGCGCGGCTCGTGTCGAGGCAGCATGAGAGGTAGATCATGAACATCGCGACCAAAATTCCATCCGAGGGGGCACAAAAGCCGGCTGAAGCACAGAGTGTTTCGCCGACACCTCAAAGGACCGAAGCCATGAAAGGACGCGTTGACGCCATCGAAGAAGGCCGCCTTTACGGCTGGGCGTTCGATCCTTCCTACCCGACCGAGCGGCTCATTATTCGGGTTCTGCTTGATGACAAGCCAATTGCCGAAGCACCTGCGGACAAGGATAGGCCTGATCTGAAGCGCAATGGTATCGGCGACGGAATGCACGCGTTTGAGGTGATGTTGCCTCAGTTTGCAGCAGCCCGTGCAGGTGAACTGGTCGTGATTGCCGCCAATGCAGCGGGCATAGAACAGAAGCTGCGCGTACCAAAGCCCGATGAGCAGGCGGCAGAAGCGTTGATCGCAGCGCCAATGACCCGCATTCTCGACAAACTCGACATGCTGATGGCAGCCCAGCGCCAGTTGCAAGTGAATCAGCGCTCGCTGCAACGCGCAGCCCCCACCATAGACAGCACCGGCAATGCTTCGCCCACTGACCTCCTCGACATTGCCGGTTCAGTCGATACCCTGCGTACCGATCTGCACCAGCGCATGACCGAGCTTGATGTGCATATCATGCGCATGGACGGCGTCGTTGCCGGTCTTGAACAGCGTATGGAAGACGTGCGTAAAAGGAGCAGCGGAGACATCAAAGTTCTTTTCGTGCTCGCCGCTGTCTTGACCGGTTTTGTCGCTGGTGCCCTCCTCACCCTCGCAATCATGCCGTGAGGATTGTTGCATGACACAGGATGAAAGGCCGAACATACAATCCGCTGCCAGAAATGGCCGCACGACCGACCGTCCTCCCATGATTATGGAAGGCGAAATGGTGGTGGGGTGCGTGATTGAGGAGACGCTCGTCCTGGTGCTTGGCATCGGAAGTGCCACCACTGATCAGGTTACAGCGTTTCTCAATGGCGACCCGGCGATGAGCGTGAAAACGAGCCTCATAACCTGGCCGTTGAGAGAGCCATCGCCCGCCGGAACACATGGCTTTGTTGCCATCGTGCCGACGAATGTGTTGCGTCGCGGTATCCTCAAGACCATCATGTTCCAGCATCGGGCAAAGGTTGGGCGCTATAATTTTGCATCGCGCTCGGCATCTGTTCCAGATTTCGTGGCGATGATCGGAGATTTATCCGGGCAGAACCTTTCAGGCGTCATCGATGAACTCGTTGAGGGATTGATATCGGGGCCCATCAGCCGAAAAAAGCTATCCGCGATCACCGTTCTGCTGCAGGCGGGCGCGCGCTCGGATGGTTGCATCGAACTGATCGGCGGAAGCGACGAAGGCGATATTTTCGTTCAGGGCTGGGCGCAGGATTTGACACCTGCGGTAACACGCCTTCTGATCAGCGGTAAAAACTCCTCACTCGCCGAATGCTCCATCAGTGTTTTTGCGCGCCCTGATCTTGAAGAACAAGCTTCTGGCTTTGCCGGGCTTCTTCTCGCCAATGAGCCAGTGGAAGCCAATGATATCGAGCGTATTTTGTTTCGCGGTCGACGCGGCTGGCGCTTTACCGAAGTCTATGATCGCAGACTTCTCTCAGGCTCGCGCGAAACACCCGCCCATATCCGAGCCATCCTGCCGCGCGTACGCAGTTCCACCGATATTCTGTTGCGCCTGCGTTCTGCCGCCAATCGTTTCGATGGTGCAGATACCGTCTCCGCCCTGCCTTTTCCCGTTCGCATGGGCATCGACAGTGTCTTTCGAGTTGAAGGAAGTGGCATACTGATTTCCGGCTGGCTGCTTGATCCCGACAGTCACGTTGAAAGCGTGCGGCTTCGACGTCATCGCGGCGAAATCCAGATCGACACGACGTGGACGCGCATCGACCGCTCCGATGTGACACGTGAATTTGATAATCATCCTCCCTTTAATGCGGGGCTTGACCCAAACCGCCATGCCCATGGTTTTGTGGCCTTTGCCCCGGAACTTGCAGGTGACAGTACGTCCCCCTTCTATCTGGAGCTCGCAATCAGCGACGGGCGGCGTGCCTTCTTTCCACTAACGCCAACCCGTGTGACATCACGCGATGCCATCGTCCGGCAACTGCGAGCCACCGATCCGAATGCATGGGCGTTGCGCCACATCGTTGATCAGCAGCTTGTGCCATTGTTGCGCGGCGTCAACCGTCCTGCCCCGGAAGTCTTTGGCGTGGTCGATCTGGGTCCCTTTGAGGACGCAATAGGCCCCGCTATCATCATTGGCATTGATGAACGCGTCGAAGAAATCGAACCGCTGCTTGCTCTGCTGGCACTTGATCCTGAAACGCGGATCGCGCCGATTGTGATTACAGCTGCGACCGAAATCATCGACCGCATCGGCGTACAGATCAGACGACTTGCCGATTTTTACCGACTGCGTATCCGATTGGTTTCGGCCAATGGATCAGAAGATCTTTATGATGCGCTTGAAGTTGGCGCTCGAACGGTTTCCACCGATCAGGTCATCTTTCTCGCTGGTTCTTTGTTGCCGCGCCGTTCGGGCTGGCTCAACAAATTGGTCAGTTCCTATGAGACACATAAGGATTGCGTGCTTTCGCCGACGCTTGCCTATGAGGATGACTCGATCCGCTGGGCGGGAACATGGGTGGCAGGGCCACAGTCCGACCGCGCCCTCATCAGCCGGTATGCCGGCTATCCGATTGACGCGATATCGGGCATGCAGTTGACTGAGGTGGCAACAGCAACCTTCGAATGCTGCATTATGCCCCGCGAAGCTTTATTCACCGCTGGGGGTTTTACCCGCGGTTATCTCGGTACCCATGAAAAGGGGCTCGACCTTGGCTTGAAGCTCAAGCAATCCGGTCTGCGTTCCTATTGGCTGCCTTCCGCCCAGATGCTCGGCGCCGATGATGTTTCAGTAACGGATAAAGCATCCACCATCGCGCTTATAGAACGTATCGATCGTCAGGTTTTTGATGCTCGCTGGTCTGCAATTCTCGCAGGCAAGCGCAAGGTCGCGATGGAGGAAACCGCATGAGCGAAAAACTCCGTGTTCTCGTCATTTCCCATGCACATCCGTCAATCTCGCTCGGCGGCGGTGAAATCGCATCCTACAATCTGCACAAGGGATTGAATGCCACACCAGGTGTACAATCGGTTTATCTGGCGCGCGCCAGCCATCCTATCCCCCGCCACGGCACCACGGCGCTGATGAGCATGCGGCGCGCCAGTGACGAGATTCTGTTTCACGCCGACGAATATGATCACTTTTATCTGTCCAACAAGAATACCGACGAAATCCGCCGCGATCTTTTGCGGTTCGTGCGCGATTTCGATCCGGATATCGTTCACTTTCACCATGTGCTGGGTCTCGGTCTGGAAACGCTTTATGCCATCCGCGAAGCGCTGCCGGATCGCATCATTCTGGTGACGTTCCATGAGTTCCTTTCTATCTGCAACAATGACGGCCAAATGGTGAAAGCGGGCACGTCAAAGCTCTGCAACGAGGCGTCCCCAATTGATTGCCACGCCTGCTTTCCGCAGATACCGCCTGCCCGTTTTCTCAAACGTGAACGCTTTGTACGCGGCATGCTGGAACTGGCTGACGCTTTTGTGTCGCCGAGTGAATTTCTGGCAAATCGCTATCGCGAATGGGGGATCAATCCCGACAAGATGGCCGTCATAGAAAATGGCATCGCAATCACCCAAACAACACCGCCCCGCGAGCTGACTGGACCCGACCCACGCCGCGGCCGCTTTGCCTTCTTCGGACAGATCAATCCATTCAAGGGCATCGATGTGCTTATTGATGCGGTGTCGCGCGTCCCCGAACAGGTCTGGGGCGAGGACTCCCGCCTGATGATCTTTGGCGGCAACCTCGAAAAGCAACCACCAGCCTTTCAGGAACGCATGCAGAAGCTGATTGAGGAGGCAGGTCCGCGCGTTCGCTTCTATGGCGCTTATCAGAATGCGGAAATGCCGCGCCTCATGCAGTCGGTTGATTGGGTAGTCATGCCCTCGATCTGGTGGGAAAACTCGCCCATCGTCATTCAGGAAGCGCTGCATCATCGCCGTCCGGTCATCTGCTCCAACATTGGCGGCATGGCCGAAAAAATCCGTGACGGTGAAGATGGTCTTCATTTCCGTGTTCGAAGCGCGGAAGATCTGGCGGATCGTTTCACCGAAGTGCTGAGCGATCCGAATATCTGGAACCGCTTGCATCAATCCATCCGTAAACCGGTTCACTATGTCGATTGTGCGAGCGCACATCTCGATCTTTACAGCCGGCTTCGCGAGGCCAAACCTCGCAGACTGAAACCTGCAGTCACAGAAACCGCACTTTCTCAGGCAAGCTGAGCCTGGCTCGCCTGCATCTGTTTATAAAAGAAGGAATAGCCTATGGCACGCGCCCTCGTCATGATCCCGGCAGGAGAAGTGTACGATCACGACAATGTCCGCTGGTATCGTCATACTGACGTGCAGGGCAGCATCAATCACTATCACAATATCGGCGACGCTTTCGTTTTCGAGTCGTCGCTGAAGCTGATGAATTATGAGAAGGCGGCCGAGCTGCCGATTACCAATTTTTCACCCGAAAAGATTGATCAGCTGCGGGAAGAATATGATTATGTGATCCTGCGCGGCTCTAACTACATCAATAAAGATATGAACTGGCGCGACACGATCCCAGTGCTCCAGCGGTTGAAACTCCCGGTTATTGCATTTGGCGTTGGCGCGCAGGCTCCGGTGCGGGGTGAAATCCAGCTGTCAGAGGAAACGAAGGCAGTTCTGCGCATGATCGCCGATTCAACCGTCTCTGTTGGCGTGCGTGGGGCCTATACGGCTCAGGTACTCAACGATATTGGCATTCAGAATGTGCGTATCATTGGCTGCCCGACGGCGTTTCGTCGCAACAATCAACATCTGCGCATCAAACTGCCCCCGCTCGAAGCGGTCAAACAGGTGGGTGTTACGGTCCGCCGCGAAGTTTCGCCAGCTTATGCGCAGGACATTGAACAATATCTGACCCGCCATCGGGATCTTATCCGCACAATGGCTGGACGTTTCGATGTGACATTGATGGCGCAGGGCGAAATAGAAGAAAAGAAGATGATGTTCGGCACGCCCGAACAAAAAGAAGAAGCGATAGAAGCTCTCAAAGCACATCGCTGGACGGCTGACTGGTATTTCGATGACGATATCGAGAATCTTTATCGTCATCGCATGTTCTATTCGGATGTCGTCGCGGATTACGAAAATCTCGTGCGTGAGCAGCAACTAGTCCTTGGCTATCGCCTGCATGGCAACCTGATGGCGCTCGCCAATGGCATTCCGTCTATCTATTTCACCTATGACAGCCGCACGGCTGAGTTTGCCGAAACCTATAAAATCCCAAGCTATGATGTCTTCAGCGAAAAGCCATTTCGTCTGGAAGACTATTGGGATCAATCGCTGTTCGACAAATATAACCGCGCCTGGTTTGAGACCTATGCCGAAATGAAGCAGTTTCTCGATGAAAACGGTGTCGATAACAAAATGACCGACACCGGCTTGCCGATCGGAGAGCTGAAAGTCGCTTAGTCCTATTCCGCCTTCGCGGGATTGCTTGTTGTTTCTGACTCGGGCTTGTGGAGACGAACCTCGAACGGGGCAATAAGCTTTTTAGGTTTGTCACCCGCCATGTCTGGAGTGAAGGGTGGGAAGGCCACACCAGCAGTCGGAACTTTCAATGCTGCAGCATCGACGAGATCGTCGCCTGAACTTTCAACGAGCTCGACATCAGAGACGGTTCCATCCGGTGCCTGTTGATTGCCGCTGAGAACGGGGGTGCGGACGAAAACTTGGACTATCATGGAGGTAGTTCATGTATTCCTACGAAGACCGGATGCGAGCAGTTGCGCTTTACATCAAGCTGGGCAAGCGTGCGAAAGCGACTACTCGCCAGTTGGGCTACCCAAGCAAGAATGCTTTGAAGGGCTGGTGCCTGGAATATGAGCACCATCTTGATCTGCGTTTAGGATTTGCGCCCCGAGCCCCTAAGTTCACACAGGCCCAGAAGGAAGCGGCTGTTGAGCACTACCGCACGCATGATCGTTGTGTTTCTGCAACGATGCGCGCATTGGGCTATCCCGGTCGTGCAACGTTGACAGCATGGGTTCGTGAGGCGTTTCCTGAAGCTCAGAAAGCTACAGTTGGTAGAGTTGGTCCTCCACGATATCCGGAGACGTTGAAGAAGGCTGGCGTCGTCGGGCTTTATAATCGAAAAGAAAGCGCGCAAGCCTTGGCCGAAAAGCTCGGCGTATGCAGACCGACACTGTATAATTGGAAAAACCAGTTACTCGGTCCGGAGGCTCCCGCAATCATGAAACGCAAGAACAACTCACCGCCAGTGCCAGAGCGAAAAGAATTAGAGCGCCAGCTCGAAACACTGCAGCACGATATTCAGAAACTGCAGCTTGAGCACGACCTTTTGAAGAAAGCGACCGAACTCATAAAA
>NZ_JAOYTK010000041.1:0-21907 GCF_025846885.2 Brucella sp. HL-2
TCAAATCCTGCCCCCGCAACCAAATCCCCCAAAACCTAAATCAGTTCTTATCGCTGCCACGAAGACTGCATCTTCGCTGGCGATCGTCGCTCGTCGTCCGCAGACCATAACCTGAAGGGGGAGGAGGATAGTAATCGATTGATTATCGATTACCCGACGAACGGGACAAATCCTGCCCCGCAACCAAATCATAAATAGCCCCGTCTCCGACGGGGCTTTTTGCGTTTAAAGCAAACAAAATCTAAAGCCCACTAATCAATAAAAAACCGCTAGTACGCAACGGATCTTAAACCGAATACTGAAAATCATGTGGGAGGGAAAAGGGTCAACTCCAAGCCCCCATGTAACAAAGGTTACTGTCTCTAGAGCGCCAGATGCCAAAATATCAACGCCGATAATGATGGCAGTCTGAGGAAACAGGCCCCCGCCACCATAAAGAAAAGCCCCGGCAACAATTGTTGGCCGGGGCTGGTGCCGGACTGCGAAACCGTAAAGTGCAACCCATCCTGCAACTGCAAGCGGCTGTTATAAACCGATGTCACCGAAGGACCTATTGAAGCCACCGGCAAGCCAACGCTGATCTCGAACAGATATTTGAAGAAGGATGCAGCGTGATCGGATGAGCCGCGGGCAGCCGTCGTAATCACACGTGGCTTACGCTCTGCATAGAGACGTTTGATTGCCGCGATCGTTGCGGCTTTCTTCAGTCAGCAAACGCGAAACAACGGCCGAGGCCTCAATTGTCTCTTTGCGCATAAATGATGTCGTGACCATGAAAGACCCCGTGTGTCTCTTCCCTACTGCAAAGATGCTTATGCAATTCAGAACGTTTGTTTCCGGGGCGTACGCAACGCAGACGCTCAGGAACCTTAACATGCGCGATGGAGCGGCATTGACATCCATGATCATGACCTCCGGCTGAGCCGGTGCAGGCTATTGGTAGAAGCGACCGGGATGCGTGGCTTGATAAGCGTCTGTCGTGGGAGGAAACAGTCGCCGCTAGTTTCTCCCGTGCCGGGTGGGCTTCTGTACCGCCGATGCTAATCGACACGATTTTGCCTGTCGCCGGAATTCCCCAGCAGTTCGCTTGTAGCCGAACTTCAGGACAGGTCACAGACACGGCATTAGGAAATCCCACAACGGGTGGCATTGATGATGTCTACAAAGCTGGCATTTCATTGTCTCGCTTGCTTCCAGAAGGGGAATGGTTCCAGCAAGAGGCGAGGGCAATCTTGCGTGTCCTTCCATTCGGGAATGCGCTCCCTGCCGTTATCTTCGCGAATGTGATGATTGGCGATTTGCCGAAGTACGTGCCGAAAGACGCACGATAGGGTAGGTAGAAGGTTCCCCGTGGGTTCAAGCTCACGGGGCACTTTTTGTTGTGGGTAGGAGTCTAAACAATTGGTCTAAATGGAAGGGTGCTTAGATACTAAGCGGTTGAATTATATATATAAAGAGATGATCAAGCTAAACTGGCGGAGAGAGCGGGATTCTCCACCAGGTTGCCAATAACGTATTGATTTACAAAAAGTTAAATACCGTCGATTGGTAGTGCTTTGGGTATAATGTTCTGCACGAGTTGTCAACATTTTCTATGTTTCCAGTCTTGCTGCTGGGCAACAGGTACAGCGATGAGCTTTCGTAGACGGAAGTCATATACTGAGCCGGGCTAGGGATGCCCGTTCTGACGATGGCAATGGTGCCAACGAGGCTATGATTGTTCGGATCGCGTTGAAGCAAAGCAACACGTTAATGGATTTGGAATAGCCGCCACGAACGTTGTAACCGACATGTCTGTTACACCTAAAAGCCTTGTTTTCTGGATGACCTGATACCTGTAGGACTTCGAAAACATGCACAGAATCGAATTTATGTGCCTCTTTTTTCGATGATCCGCCAAGAATGCGGGAAATCGGGATGTTTTCTCATGAGGGCGGCTGTAGCGGCGGGATGTGTGGCCGCATGATCCAATGGAAACACTGTTTCAAAGACAGATGCTGGCTCTGAAACGATGCCAGCGTAGTTTGTGTCATGCAGCAAAGTCGGGAAGTGTAACCGTGCCGACGGGAGTGTTCGGAACAACCTTGTCGTCATCAAAGAGCAGTTCCGCCAACATTTCGGCGGATACGCCGGATATATCGATATTGCCGATTTCTTCGATGTACGATGGATATGCGTCCTCGGGCGAGGGTGGGGTATTCTGCGCTTTAAGGAAAGCGGCAATGCGTTCGTTGCGGGTCTTTTTCAGGCGCTCGGATTGGTCGTTAAGGAAATCATGGTCCTCCAGAAAATCTGGACTGGCTGCTTCTTCACAGCAGAATTGCCATGCGGCCTCGTTTGCTCCGAGCTTCTCGATGGCCGTGAGCAGACGCGGTCCACGATAGTTGCGCCGCTCATAGGCTGGTGACCAAGCGTCCTCTGTGATTGCCTCTTCGAGAGCAAGCAACCATGCTTGAAAGAAATAATGATAGGACGTGTATTTCTCGGGAATCGCCTTTCCGAATTGTGATTGAGCCTTTTGCCAGATGTGCGAGTTCACCTGGTATTCTGGGGCATCCATGCCGCCGACGCCTTTAAGTTTGTGCTCATCTCGTTCGAATTGCGCAGAAGCCAGATGATGTGACGGGGCCTTCAAATGCAGCCGGAACTCGAAGCGCTCGACAGGACGTCCGCGTCCGGTGCCGTAGATTTCTCGGAAAGATACTGAGAAAGCACGTAGAGCTGCAAAATCGGTTTCCATGAATTTCAGAACGCGGTCGCGCAGCTTACTGGTGGTAACGATGCCGCTTTCCGGCTGAAACCCAGCCCATGCCGCGACTTCGGCAGGTGCGCCGGACAAGGTGATTAGATTTTCGCCTGCTGGTGACCATTTGTGCTTCGATGCTTCCAGCGCCAGCCGTTTATAGAGCCGGATGGAATAGCGCGATTTCATCATGGCCAACGGCACGAGTTCCAGATAGGCGTAGCGCTGCTTCGTCCGCATGAGATCGCGGATCGGCGGCGGGAACGAAAACGCGATAACATTGTCATCGCCATCACACTGGCACCAGCTCACGAGTAGCTGCATGTCCTCGTAGAGACTGGATTTGCTGCCGAATGTGATCACCGTCTCTGCGAGGCGTCTCAACGAGGCGTTCAGAGCATCTCGGCGAGACGTTGGACCGAGATAGCGCAGCAGCCAACTGACCGGGATCGTGTGCGTTTCCGGCAGGGGCTTGCCCGCTTTGCGCAGCTCCGTCTCGACTTCATATGCGTGCGACAACAGCAGTTCATGGAGAGCGACGTCGTTTGCAGTGAGGTTGTCTTCGCCAGTGATTTTCACGCGGTCCAGCAATGAAGCAGGACGAGGGCTTTCGGGTGCAATGTCTGCGACAGTCTTTTCTGCCAGCGATGTCGACAGGTCACCGCGCGGCTGCGGCATGAAATCTTTTCGGGAAGAAAAATAGCGTTTTCTATTCGGCGTCACGTCATGTTCTCAGGGTTTGTACACCAAGTATGGTGTGGCATTGAAAGAACCGTCAATGGGGTTTCCTCCGTTTATGGAGAAATGGGCGGCGGAGAAAACCAGTCTGTTGACGCGCCTGCGATCAGACGGATGCAAACGAAGTTGACAGCTGCTGATGCCATCTGTCGAATTCTGAAACTCTGCCCAAGTGGCGAGGCCCAATTCAAAATTCTGTCGACTCTGGCGTATTTTAAGTATCCGGGGTGCTGTTTCGAGGACACGTAGAGACGCTTCATCGGTGTCCGGTTGCGTGGCGCTTGTCTCGCAGAGACGATGCGATGCTAGCGCTTCCTATCGAACATCTCACCGAGACGAAAAGCGCGATAACGGGCGCGGTCGAAGTATCCTTTTCGTGACGAGCTCTTTTCGTCCGCTGGCGATGAAATGACCGGAAAGAAACAGTCCGTTCGACGGTAGTGTTTTTGCGATCCGGCGAAGGAAAAGAATGTTGACTGTTCCAGGTGAGGATTGGCGTAAGCTGATGCTGGGTGGCGACGGAAAACGTAATTCAAAATTTTGTAGGAAAAACGCCCGCTACGCGGCGTGAACAGACACCCATTTCTCGGTCATGCTGATGCTGCTCATAAAGACCACAGCGGGGCGTTTCGTGGAGACGTTTATTCGGCATGCATTTGTCTCGTAGAGACGGTTTGTGCCTTGCTGGTGGTCTGCCGACCATCTCGTAGAGACGGGCAGGGCGATTGCTTCAGCTCGTAGAGATGCAATCGAGGAGAGCACCATGCCAAGACCAGTCAATCCGATCAATGTTGTTAAGGCCGAACGGCAGGTCCGGTACCGGGCGAGGCTGAAGGCTACCGGAGAGCCAGAGGCTGATCGCATCGATACGGCGCTGGCCGCAGCCGTGGCCGTGCTGGCCGATGCGGTTGAGCGCGGAAAGGCTCAAACGTCAGAAAGAGCTGTTTTACGAGCAATTCTGCAGGGAGCCATGCGGATATTGCAGCAGGATGGTTTTGTCGAGGAAAGGACGCTTCCAGTGCTGCGCAGACGTATCTCCAGATCGTTCCGGCCGGACCTTGAACGATTTGCTGAAATCAGCGGCATTGAGAAGCATCTGACAGAGCGAATGTAACGCTGCTCCCCCCATTACTTCGTATTTCTGTATCGGAAATATCGAAATGCTCTACGAGACGGGTCAGCGTCTCGGCGAGACATCGAAACAGGGGATGGCAGAACCTTGGTGCGCGCAGCGTGACAGGATGAGACGCGCGATGTTCGCAGTCTTCGACGCGAGACAGTCGTTTCATCCGCCAAGCTGGATATGACCGGATGCAAAGATTCAGTCTGAGAGACGTTTTTTGCGATAGGCCGGATGAAAACATTGTTGACCGTAACAGAGCTGCTCATGCGTAATCCGGTATGGCGTCAGCGCAGAAATGGCCAATCCTAAATGTTCCTCCCACTGGTGATCGTTCCGAAGCCCTGCGGCACATCCTGCTTCCCGGATTTACCTTGTTCAACGCGGTAGGACAGATGTCGCTGTGGATTCAAAAACAGAAGTCTCGCAGAGACGGTTATTCTGAAAATCCCGGTTCCGCGTCAGTCCCAGAGAGACGATACAGACGGGATGTTTTCATACTCGTTTGCAACATGGCCCTGCTGCGCGTGACACGGATCAGGCGAGTTGAACGACCCGGAGCGGAGTAGGGTGGGACCATACGTCGTGACAAAGTCTGGAGCTGTATCGGGGAAGCCGATGTTTGCCGCAGTTCCGGCATGAATCGCTACTGTATCGTTAAATCCTCAGATCATGCTGTTTTAAACACCAATCTGTGAAAAGAGCCTCGATATCCGTGAATGGAGCTTTTAACGCAGAAAAGGCCGTTTCTGTCTCATGCCGAGATATGTCGCCATACTGGCCCGACCGGATTGGGTGTTCTGCCGATGTCGGTTGCAGCAAGAAGCTCAGAGTAGGGCGTAACGAAATTCCCTTTCATCCGCCATTTTCGTTACGGAATCTGCGTCGTGGCTTTAAGAGAGAAAAAGCCGCAACAAAACGGCTGGGCCAAAGTGCTGTTTCTCCGCAATACGCAAACCAGATCGTCCCTGTGGGGGAATTGGCGCGTTGCGAGAGAGCCCCGGTCTGCCAACCTTTTCCTACAAGATTTTGAATTAGGCATTTCTGATCATGAGGAAATGCCGGATTGCCCGGCCTATCTCTGCAACAGTCAACAATGTTTTCGTCGGGCCGATCACAAACGTGTCCACAAATTGGTTCGTTCTGACCGTGTCGACCAGCCGACTACGGTGAAGGCAGAACCGGAACGGATGATACGACGCTGAACGAGATTAATAATCGTGAGAAGACTTGGTGGGTTGTCGCTCAAAAGCTGACGTCATCCGCAACCTGTTCTCCCCGACATTGTCAGCCCCTCTCGAAAATCATCGAATTGGGCCGTTCCGCATGGCATTGTCGGAAACCGATGCCGACATCAAGAAGCAGCACTTTTGACGCGGAAATAGCCATTTAAATCCCATACAAAAGCATTGCCGGATTGGTGAGACAGGATCGAACGCAACTCTGACGTCGACTGCATCAGGAAGTATCAGTCGAGCGGATTGTACGGACGTAACGAAATTCACTCGTCCCGGTTATTTTCGTTACGCTATGCCCGTGGCTGACAGCCGGAGAGAGCGGACGCACTACGATGGCGGATTGGCGGGCAGCGCGCGCTGGCGATGTGGCATGATTCTCACAGCTAGTTTGTCGCTCTGGGGAGTAGCGAAGCTACAGTTGTCGTGTGAACGGAAAGCCTGATGAGAAGCTGCGCACCAATTTTGCCGCCATTCCGTCCCGTCTATGGGCAAAATTTTGAATTGCACGTTTTGGCTACTGGAAGGCCTCTTGAAATTGTCAGCCCGGTTCTGCAACGGTCAACTTTCTTTTTGTCCGCTCAGTCACCGATCCGCTCGTATTCATCAGAGGATCCGGGCAGGCGGATAACGATGAAGAGGTTAAGGCAAGGTTTGCGCAGTGCTCTCCATTTCCACGATGCTCTGAAACTCCGGTAGATATTCCGGCCGATTGGCGGCAAGGTAGCGAACGACACTTGCATTGCCAAGCAGGCGCTTGAGATAGCCTTTCACAACCGTCAGTTCCAGATGATCTTTGGAATAAGTGTCCTGGATGGACGACATTCCCTCCTGAAGGCGGTTGAGCTCTCTTTCCATGCGAATGATTGCGTCGGCCGTCATTCCTTTGATCGTTTTTGGCCTGTTTGGTGCCGCCAGCTGAGATTGGGGTGTTCCGGCCAGGATTGCAGAGGCATAGGCGACGGAATAGTTATTGGCGTTTATCATGAGCTCGGAAGCCTCAATCTGTCGAAGCGGCTGCATTTTCTTGAGCGTTTCGAAGACCGCCATCGGACAGCTTTTGTCTTTCAGCAGTTCACGGGCTTCGGAGCAGACGCCATTCAGCATGTTGGCGCGCCGACGAATGGAAGAGACATTGATCGACAGCGCGTTGGCTAGATATTCCTCGGGAACACCCAACTTGAGCGCGTTCACAATCATTGCATGCTCCTGCACCGCAGCCAGCCGACTGACCTGTTTGTTGTAAGTGAAAGCCTCATCATCGGTGGCGATAAGACATTCAATTTCGACGTGGCCCAAGTCCTTGAGAACTTCGATGCGTAAGTGCCCGTCCAGGATGAAATAACTGCCGGGATTCGCAGGGTCACGCGATACGACAGGCGGCTCAACCAGCCCCACAGCCTGTATCGATGCAGCAACCTGCTTATACTTCTTGCTTGATTTGATGGCGGTTCGCCACGGCTTGTTTGGCAGCATCCGGTCAAGGCGGACCAGAATGCAATCATTTTCGAACGCCTGCAGGATGTCTTCTGGCTTATTCGAGGAATTTTCATTGGTGCGGGGGTTATGAGTTTCATCGTTCATGATGATGTCCTAACCAATCGTTGATGCAACTGCGCCGGAAGCGCGTTCAATCCTTCTGTCTGTAGCAAGTTGAGAAAGGCTTGTTCTGTCATCAGTGATTTGAGGGCTTCGGTGACAAACATCAGTTTCCCCTGGGTCACCTCGGCCTTTTTGATCAGAACCTTCTGTCGTTCTGCCTCTTGCTGATACGTACGGACCATGGCCTCACTTGTTAATGGTCGTCTGGGGCCATCATAGCGCCCGAATGCCTGGTCCGGTAAACCACCGCCTCGTTTGCTGCGCATTTCGAGGATTCGTCTGACGGCAAGTAGCTTTTTGCCGCGCAGCTTATTCTGCGCATAAGCCTCCATCATTGCGGCTTGTGCGCCGTCTTCATCCGACTTAGCAATTTCCATCGCCAGACTGAGGGGAAGGGTTCCTGCTTCGACTGCTGACAGGAGCCGCTCTTCTCCTCTCTCCAGTAGGCTGGCGATCATATTGACATATTCCGGACTGACGCCGATTTTTTTTGCAATCTCATGGTCGGAATAGCCGCGACTGCGAAGGTTGCCGACTTCCCGAAGCAAATCAATTGCCCGGTGCTGGCGGCGCGCGAAGTTCTCGACTAGACTCATGACAAGGCAGTCATTCTGACTGGCATCGATAACCATCGCTGGAATAAGGGACTGTTCAAGTTCATTGAATGCTTCGACACGGCCCTGACCGCAGACGAGATCATAGGTGACCGCTCCATCGCTGCCAGTTTTCTTGGCGACCGTGATCGGACGCTTGAGGCCGACTCGGGAGATACTAGTGACGAGGTTCCGAAATTTTCTCTTGTCGCGAACTCTGGGGTTCAAAATGACGATCCGGTCTATGGGGATCGTATCGATGTATCGCCAGGTGCTGTTCTGCGTCTCTGTGTTCATGCTACATCCTCCAGTTCAATGCGTCTTGCGAGGTCAAAGAAGAAGTCGAGGGATGAAAAACGGTAAGCTTCCAACCCAAACGGGTTCTGTTTAAGCAGACGGAGCTTTGGGACCATGATGTCGATGGACGGCAGCAGATAATAGTCGCGCACATTTCGATTATCTTCATCCATTCTCATGACGATTGTGATGTCAGGCAGGAGGCCCGTATCCAGCCTCACTTTCCAGTGCAGACGGCCTGCTGCCGTTGTTCTGCATCTTGCGATAACGACGGACACGCAGAATTCTTCGTTGATGTGCAGAAGATCTGTTTCGGCGTCATGGATGGCAGAAGCACCAATCGCGGAAAGTGTGTCGCAAAGTGATGATAGCTGCTGTGAGAACTGGCGTCTGAGTTCCCGATTGATTTCGATATACCGGTAATCGCGTCCAGAATCGTATCCGATCAACTCATAGACGCGAAGTAGGCTGCCAAAGCGGCGACGGTAAACACTGCTCGACGGGAGTTCTTCTATTTCATCAATAATGAAGCCCGATATGATGCCTTTGCGCGCTAAAGACTCCTTGAGAAGATGCAGTAGTTCCTCATCGCTCAGATGTTGGCTACGCTCATGGAAAATGACCTGGGCTTTTTCAAACAGCTCGTGGGGAACGATCCCCCGAAATACTGCATCGGCACGGACCCAGATGTCCGGCTTATTCTTTACGCGTCGCTTCTGAAGTTTGGCTGAGGTTTTATTATAGACATTGTTTCCAATGTATTTTTCATTCGTCAGTATCTGACGTATGGTGCCGAGGGTCCATGGCCTTGCTCTATCAGAAAGAATGCCCTCCGCATTCAAAGATTCAGCTATTTGTCTTTCGCTTAATCCATCATCAACGAAGGAGCGGAATATCCGGTTGACGATGTCAATCTCGGCTTTGGGGCCGGGGATAAGAATGACACGGTCGGTTTGAAGGCTTTTACGTTGGCCGGGTTTCAGTTCGTCTTTCTCAGTACCATGTTCATCGATCATCATGCGACGCAGGCCAAACCCCGCCGGGCCACCCTGTCGAAAACCCAGTTCAATTAAACGACATTGACCCGCAAAAACCTTGACTGATAAATCACGGCTATAATCTCCAGCTGTAACTCGGCGAACGAATTTCAGTAAATCTGATCCAAGGCTTCCGTCATTCTCGAACTGTTCTGCACAATAGTGAATGACAATACCCGTGCGCGAGCACAGATATTCATAGTATGCACTTTCATCGGCGTTCTGAAATCGCCCCCAGCGGCTGACGTCATAGACGAGGATGACTTTGAATGTTGCTTTACGCTCCGTGACATCGTCTATGAGCTGCTTAAGAGCATTTCTCCCCGCAATTCCGAGGCCACTTTTCCCTGCGTCCTTATAAATTTTGACTATTTTATAGTTTCGCTCATCGGCATATTTCTCAATTGCCGCTAGCTGGTTTTCAGTTGAGTACTTCTGCAGTTCAGTCGACATTCGAACATAAGCCGCCGCTGGCAATGGTTCATCATTGCTTGCGCCGTTCTTGGGAATTGGAGTGTTCGAGATACTCAAACTCACACCCTCAGAATGATACTGAGCATTTACGCAATTAGTTTGAGAAAACCTTACTGCAATGAAGGAGTAAGTGTCCTTCCCAAGAAATGGGACGCTCTTTTAAACGGCGCTTCTACGTCATCGGCGATAAGAAGCTTTGGGGGGGATTGCGTTACTTCAAGGAAGCTGCCGCTGCGCTGCCCACGATCTTGCATTTCGGATTCACGAGCGGAATTGAGGCATCTGGTTTTTCTGCGAAAATGCATTTGCGCCGATGAACACGTTGCATATCATTGAATGGCAGCATCGTTCCCCCTCCCACCCTCAGGGATGCTGCTGAAAGCGGTTTCGCCTGAAACCGCTTTCTTCATTTTTACGCTGGCGTCTAGATATTGCGAACGGCTGTGCCACGATAGCTGTCGGTCAGTTTGCCGCGCAGGCGCTCAGCGGTTTTGCGAATGTCGGCGAACCTGCCTGCAGAACGAAGCAAGTAGATGAGCAGGGCCGGGCCGGAGAGAAAGCCGATCAGTCCGCCGACAAAGACGAGACCTTCAAGAAAATACAGTCCGGTTATCATAGCAAGCGCGCTGCCGACGTAATGGAAAATGCCGCCAATGACGGTTGTCAGGAGGAACGATGCGATGGCTCCGACAAGCAAACCGACAATAATGGCCTGAATATAAAGTGCACGCACAACCTGTGCCGGAAGATCCATGATCCCGGTCCCGGCATCGCTTGTTGCGGCGACCGCGCAATTCATCGTCTTGAAATTCGTCAGATGCCTGACCTGTTTCAGATAGAACGTGACCTTTTTCCCAAGAAACAAATGCTGCTCGATGTGGGCGTCAGCAATCAAATTGTTGATTTTGATGACTTCCCCGTCGTCTGACTTGATCATGATGAACGGATACATCCGACTGGTGTTGGAATTCTCGACGTCCCCTTGTGAGATGCTGGCACTAATCTGAACGATCTCGCCACTGATAATTGTGATGCCGTCTTCTGTGTCTGGTCTGTGCAATTTTACCCCCGTGACTGGCTGAACCTGTTCTGATGTTCAGGGACTGATGTTGGTTGCCTGTGAGATCGGCGGCGCGCTTAATCGTTCAGCGTTGCCCCAAGTGTGCCTGCAAGTTCCTTCTCGAATGCCGTCCGCTTCTGCTTGCTGAGCCCAAGCTTGCGCATTCCCGTGGCAATGCGCTTGTCGGTGGCACGGCCCTGGTCAAAATATTTCTGCATACGCTGCGGGTTGCCCTGCGCCATCATGCTGTCGATATTGCCGCCGAGAATATCCATCGCAGCGCAATGAGCGAGTGCAGGCTTGCTTGGTGTGCGTTGGAACTTTTTATAGCAGGCCTTGGTCTCGTCGATGGCGCTGGAAATCCCGCCCATGCGGTAGACATCATCGAATGCCTTTTGGCCGCGCAGGGCTGCCTGTTTAATGCTTTCTCCGCGCTCTGATGCCGGATTTACCGTTGACGAAAGTGCGACGCCCGGCTGTGATTCCGCAACATTCGAACGACAGGCTGTTTCGGCAAGTTTGTGCGCTTGTGGATTGGTGCGGGCATCGCCAAGGTGCCTTCCGGTCGAAAGATCGCTGACAGCGAGAATGCCTGCTTTTGTCGTATAGATGCGCACGATAGCAGCACAGGCAGTCCGGTTATCTTCGCGCATCCGCCATTCGATCTTCTGTCCGAACACACGGGAAGCACTGTCTGCAATAGTGTGCAGCCGGGTCTTGTTGCCCGGCTTATGGTATAGCTCAACGGCTACATAGGCCCTTCCGTCCCAATAATTCAGAATAGCGTGCACGCCGTCGCTGCCGGGCACAGGGCATCTCAGCGTAAAGCGGTCTTCGCCTTCCTCAAGTGTCTTGCAGGATGCGGTATCGGTATAGGTGGATTTCCGGGTCTGTGCGTTGGCATCAGTAGCGCTGACAGGAAGGGAAATTGTCGTGGCGGCCAGTGTGAAGGCAGCCGAAAGCTTGATCCAATTGTTCATGGAAACGTCTTCTCCGGTCTTGGGGCAGGTGGGGGAGGTTTTGCAATGGACAGGGATCAATCCGGCAGCCATCGCAGGGCTTCATATTCGGTCTTTGACCGTATTTCTGCACCACTTCCCTAACGAAGTTCACCATGATGAGGGATGTGCGTTAGGGGAAGAGATCGAAATTGCCCATTCTGGCAAGCGCATGGAGCGTAGCTGTAGCTGACAAACCGCAGCTACAGCTACGCCGACTGTCAGCGCTGCGCCAGCAACGCCAACAATATTCGTCTCAATTTCATAGCTGATGCTGGCGTCATGCTACCCCCGGCTTCCGACTGACAGTCGAGGTTTTCTTAAACGGAACCCTTCTCACAAGATTTCGTCAGAAAGCAGTCAAAAGAAAATTTAAGTCGAAAATCAAGTCATTCCGCCGATGATTTGGATTCGACCAAAATAATTCATGTAAAAAATGTTGACCACTCTTGACCTGGCGAAGGGTTGCCTTTCCCCTCAACAAATTAGGGCCTCGACAGTGATGAAAACGGCACGAATACTGAAGGAAAGGCAGAGAAACCATGCAGTGAAATCCAGAACATTACCAATAGAAGCCGAAAGCCATATTCTCTTCAAACCCCGAAAAGTCGGCTATGCGCGGGTGTCGACGGAAGAACAGAAAGTCGATCTGCAGCTCAATGCCTTGAAGCTCGCAGGGTGTGAGCAAATTTTCATGGATGAAGGGGTATCCGGTGCAAAGGTAGACCGAGCCGGGCTGAAGAAAGCGCTGGCGAGCCTGCAGCCGGGCGACACACTGGTGGTATGGAGATTGGACCGTCTTGGCCGTTCATTGATCAATCTCGTGGGGCTGATGAGCGAGCTGGGCAATCGCGGGGTCGAATTCCATTCTGTAATGGAAAATATCGACACATGCTCAGCGGGCGGGCGGCTGGTTTTCCATCTCATGGCAGCACTTGCCGAGTTCGAACGCAGTCTGATCAGTGAACGCACGAAAGCGGGCATGGAAGCGGCCAAGCTCAGGGGAATTCATGTCGGGCGGCCGAGGCGCGCCAAGCCAATTCAAGGAGTTGCGGCCGTGAAAGCTGCCAGGTAATTTTGCGCGAAGGCTTCAATTCACCAGAAAAACGATTTGCCGATCCTGCATCACGGCCCTTCCTTCGGTTATCGATTCGGAATGAGTGCATTTTCTCGGTGACGTGTTGTGTTCCAGATTGAGACGCAGGGGCTATTTACGGACAGGTAGCGCACATGCGTTCTGTGGCTTTTCTGTAACTTAAGTCTAATAAGGCTTTCGTTTTTTGCTATTTGCGGTTGACATCACCAAACGATTTTTGCACTCGGCACATATTATTTTAATTGTGGTGCCTGCTTTCCTGTAAGGAGTAGCAGGAGAAGTAGGTCGTGGCAATTTAGGCATGGCATCAGCATTTCATTGAAGTTTTTTGCTCATCCAGAGCGTTGTCTGGAGGGGCGATTGATCGAGTCAGTTGCGACTGTCTTGGTTGATTAGGGGGCATTGTCATGCATTTTGTGAGGAAGATGGTGCCTTTGGGTGCTGTTATAGGGATTTTCGCATCCGGCATCATGGGAGCGCAGGCCGAGGAGGCTAAGGTTGTCGTCCCGGCAGCGCCTGCTGTTGCCTCCACTCGGTTTGATGACTGGACTTATCGCTGCGCCGACGTAAAGGCTACTGACGGAAAATCTGTGGCGCAATGTGAGGTTGCGCAGATTGCTCAGGTGAAGCAGGGCGACGAGAACGTCAATGTTCTCACACTCGCTATAGCAAAGACTGCGCCTGACGCTGGCGAGAAGGCCTCCAGCGATGATCTGCTGCTGACGGCGCTCGTGCCGCTCAATGTCGTTTTGCCGATTGGTCTCGGTTTTGCCGCCGATGGCAAGGATGTGGTGACGGTTCCCTATCGCAATTGCAATCAGGCAGGCTGCTGGGCGCAGCAGAAGCTTGACGGCAAGATGCTGTCAGCACTGCAGAAGGGCTCTGCAGGTGAAGCGCGACTGCGTCTGATGAATGGGCAGAACATCAATCTCAAATTCTCGTTGAAGGGGCTGACCAAGGCTCTCGCAGAACTACAAAAGCCAGCCAAGGCCTGATCGGGAGCAGATATGTTGTATTGTGTTCGTACGGACGGGCTTTGCCTTGCGCTGAGTATTGCCTGCCTCGCGGTGGGAACGTCCGCCTTCGCGCAGGCTCCGTCTCCGGTTCTGAACCCGGCGGCATCGCCCGCTGATGATTTCATGCGGCGTCAGACTGAGCAGAATTTGCAGCAGCGGCTTGATGCGCTTGAAGAAGCCACGCCGCGCGCCGCGCCGTCCGTCAGGCCGGAGCAAACGGGACCCGAGGCAGGTGCCGCTTCTGGCCCGTGCTTTTCCATCAGCCATGTCGATGTTGAAGGTGTTTCCCTACTTTCAAAGGCGGCACTCGATCCTGTTCTGGCACCGTATCGCAACAAGTGTATCGGCCTTGCCGATATCAATGTTCTGCTGAAAGACCTCACTAATCTCTATATGGATGCGGGCTATATCACGTCGCGCGTCTATGTGCCCGAACAGGATATTGCAGGCACCAAGGTTTTGCGCCTTGTTGCTGCTGAAGGTTCACTTTCTGATATTTATCTGAATGGAAAGCCCGCCGAATATCCGGGACTGCTGGCAACAGCTTTTCCGGGCATGAAGGGCAGGGCGGCCAACATCCGCGATGTCGAGCAGGGGCTCGACCAGATCAACCGCCTGTCATCGAACAATGCCAAGACGTCGATGTTGCCTGGCAAGGAGCCGGGCGCTTCCATTCTCAATGTCGAGAACAAGCCCGGCCTGCCATGGCACTTCTCGGTAGCCAATAATAATCTCGGCCTGAAATCGACGGGCTATTCCCGGTCATCGATATCGTTCCGCATGGATAATCTGGTCAATCTGAATGATCTTTTATCGCTGACTTATGAACACACTGGACCTGATTATCCATGGCCCAATGACGGTGTTGGTCAGAGCAACAGCATTTCTGGCTCGATCAGCGTTCCCTATGGCTATTGGACCTTCACGCTCAATGGGTCTTACTACAAATATCGCAGCTCTGTTCCGGGAAACTACGGCGATATCGACACATCGGGCGACTCCGGCCAGCTCGGGTTCAATGTGGACCGCGTCATCCTGCGTGATCAGAACTCCATTACCACACTCAATGCAGGCATTGCCTATAAGGAAACCAACAATTTCCTGATGGGCGATCTGATCGAAGTCGGTAGCCGTCAATATTCGGTTGCCAATCTGGGCATTTCCCATTCACGCCGCATGCTTGGCGGGCTCTGGGCGTTCGATCTGAGCTATAATCAGGGGCTCGGCCTCTTTGGTGCCACGAAACGCGGCGATCCCGGTGCAGGCGATGCCGAGCCGGAATTCTCAAAATTCACCGGTACGATCAACGTCACCAAGCCATTCCAGCTTGCAAGCCAGAACCTGCAGTTCTCGACACTGATCAACGGCCAGTACTCGCCGGACAATCTTTATGGGGCCGAGCAAATATCGCTTGGCGGCTACTCCAATGTGCGCGGTACTCGCGACAGTATCCTGTTCGGCAATAATGGTCTGTTCACCCGCAACGAGATCACATGGCGCACATTGCCGTGGAAAGACAGCGAGCTTCTGACCAAGCGCCTGGGCGAATTCCGGCCATACGCAGCCATCGATTACGGCCACGTGTTTGGTCAGGACCGTTTCGGCATCGAAGGTGGCGATGTGTCCGGCTGGACAGTCGGGGCACGTCTGGCAGGCGGCAATATCGGTGCCGATATCGGCTATTCGCGCATCGTCAGGAGTACAGCCGAGGCCAGTTCAAAAGATTTGTTTTTTGTCAGCACGTCACTGCAGTGGTGAGGATTGAATATGCATAAATTTTCATTTCGTGATGTGTTCTCATCCAAAGTTCATGTTTCTTGCTTTAATCCCGCTCATCTGGCACGCAAGAGCGTTGCCACCTGTTTGAGTGGTTTGCTGGTGTTCCAGCCAATGCTGGTTCAGGCGCAGGTTGCACCAGACACAAGCGCGCCGATTGGTAATCAGCCGGGTGTGGGGGCAGCACCCAACGGCGTGCCTCTGGTCGATATCGTGACGCCGAACGGGCAGGGGCTGTCGCATAACAAATATCACGACTTCAATGTCGGCAATCCGGGCCTGATCCTCAACAATCACAATGGCGAGTTGGGCACCTCGAAGCTCGGCGGCGTGACACCAGGCAATCCGAACCTGAAGAATAGCGGTCCCGCGACGGTTATCCTGAATGAAGTGACGAGCGGCAATCGCTCGGCTCTGCAGGGCGCAACCGAAGTGTTCGGCGGTCGAGCTGACGTCATTATCGCGAATCCCAACGGCATTACATGCGACGGCTGCGGTTTCATCAACACGCCGCGTGCGACGTTGACCACGGGTACGCCGGATATTGACGGCACCGGACGGCTTTCGGGTTTTACAGTGCAGGGCGGCGATGTCACCTTCGGGTCGAAAGGCGGCAATTTTGCCTCGGGCGACGGTGCTGTTGATCTGTTCGATATTGTGTCACGGCGCGTCCAGATCGACGGGCCTGTCAACGGCAAGCATTTGCGCCTTTCTGCGGGTCGTCAGAAATTCAACTACGCCACTGGTGAAGCCACTGCTCTGGAGGGTGCCGACGACGCGGGCGAATTCGCCATCGACGGCTCGGCACTGGGTGCCATGCAGGCGGACCGTATCAGGATCGTCGTTACCGACAAAGGCGCAGGTGTACGCATGCGCAATGATATGGCAGCCAATGCAGGCGAGCTGACGCTTTCCGCCGATGGCAAGATATCGCTTGGCAATGCGTCCGGTCGCGATGGCGTTTCCCTCCAGTCGAAGAGCAGACAGGTCGAAGCAAAGAACCTCACGTCTAAGAAGCGTGTGGTCGTGAAAGCCGCCAAAGGCATTACTCTGGAAGCGGTTGCCGCTGACGAGGATGTCATTTTGAATTCGGATGCGGGCCTTCTGTCGATTGCAGGTGATGCAGCGTCTCTTGGAAATATCGAGCTGACTTCTTCAGGTGCGATTGTGACTGGCAATGTTGCCGCCGGGCGGAATGCAAAGCTCCAGTCCGGCCAAGGCCTTACGGCTGGTTCGGTCGTGGCCGATGGTGCAGCAAACCTGACTGCGGCATCCGGCAACATTACCCTGTCCGGCACGGCCAAGGCAGGCGGCGGCGCGCTGACGATTGAAGCCGCATCTGGCTCGATCAGCGCTGCCTCGCTTGTCAGTTTCAACAATATGGCGCTGACGGCCGGAACAGATATTGTCACGGGTGACATTCTGTCTGGCGGTGCACTTGTTGCCTCCGCGCGCTCTTTGAAAGCCGGGAATGTTGTCTCGGGCGTAGATTTTGCCGCAACCAACGCTGCCAATGGTGCAATCTCACTTGGAACCTCAGGTGACATGCGCCTTGCGACGACCGGGGGTATTGATGTTGCTTCGCTGTTTTCCGCCGGAAACCTGAATATTTCAGCGGCTTCGCTTGCGGCGCAAAATGTGACCGGTCATGGCATCGTTACGATTGCTGGGGATACGACTGTCTCGGGCCAGCTTCTTGGGAGCGGTGATGTCAGCATCAACGGTGCGAACATCAAGGTTGGTGCGATTATCTCTGGCGTCGATTTTGCTGCCAGCAAGTCCTCGAATGGTGCCATTGTCGTCGGAAACGCAGGGGACACAACGCTTGTCGCGCAAACCGGAACGATTGACGTCGGCACGCTGCTGTCGGCTGGCAATTTCAACGCCAATGCCCGGAACTTCACCGCTGCCAATGTCACCAGTCATGGTGAGACCAATATCTCCGGCACGACGGCAATCAGCGGTCAATTGCTGTCCGGTTCTGACATTACCATCAAGGGTGTTTCCATTGATCTTGGTTCGGCTGTTGCTGGTGTCGATCTGGCAGTGCTCGCAAACGGCAATGTCGTTCTCGCCAATACGGCCCATGCGCTCAATCTGACGGCGACGGCAGGCAATCTGACCGCCAATCGGCTGCTTTCTTCAGGCAATGTAATTGCATCCGCTACAGGAAATATGTCGGCCAACGTCCTCAGCCATGGTGCACTTGATCTGACGTCTGGCGACACGCTTACGCTTTCCGGTCAGTCTCTTGCGGGCGGTAGTGCCACGCTCAAGGCGGGTTCGATGAACATCGGAACGCTCGTTTCCGGTGTTGATTTTGCGGCGACAGAACAGGCAGGTGGTGGGCTTGTGCTCTCTTCCGAACAAGGCGGACAGTCAGTCCTGACGGCCAGCGGCAAGGTCGATGCCGGAACATTGCTGTCGGCTGGCTCTCTGACAGTCAATGCCGGGACGTTCGTTGCAACCAATGTCACCAGCAATGACAGGGCAACGATTACAGCCAGTACGACGATCAGCGGTCAATTGCTGGCAGGTTCCGACGTCTCGGTGACAGGCCCGGAGATCAATATTGCGACGGTTGCCGCTGGCGTCGATCTGGTTGCACTGGCCAAGGGCAATATTGCAACAGGTAGTGCCGCGCATACGCTCAGCCTCATGGCAACGGCTGGTGATATTACCGTAACCCGCCTTCTATCGTCAGGCAGTACGATTGCCTCCGCAAGCGGCAATCTTTCGGCGAATGCACTCTCGCATGGCGATCTCAACCTGACTGCTGGCGGTACGCTGACGCTTTCTGGCCAGTCGCTTTCCGGCGGCAATGCTACGCTCAATGCCAGTGCGATCAATGTTGGAACGCTTGTGTCCGGTGTCGATTTTACCGCGACCGAACAATCGGGCGGTTCTCTGATCCTCAAAACTGGTGCGGCAAGCGCGTCTGGTATGCCCGGCACCGGGACGATGGTACTCAAGGCTTCCAACGGCTCTATTATAGCCGACCAACTGGTCAGCGGCAGTGATCTGCAGGCTACCGCGCGACAGGATATCACCTATAACAGCCTTAGGAGCTTCGCCTCGGCCGATCTCAATGCGGTCATGGGCATAATCAGCCTCGACCACGATACGGTTGCCAAAGGTGACATCGCACTGACGCTCCAAAGCCTCGATCTGAGCAACGACCGCAGCAAGCTTGCCACCGCTGGCACACTGATCGTCCATGCGGCTAGCGCCAATCTTGCCAATTCCACACTGACCTTCGGCGGCATTGCGCTGAACCTCACCGGTTCAGCCAATGTATCGGGTACAAAACTGCGCGCCGTGACGGTAGATGGCGGCTCAGGTGACATCTCGATTGCCGCGACAACGATCACGACGACTGCTGCAACCGCAATCCTTGCTGCCAATGATCTGACCCTGACATTGGCCTCGCTCGCCAATTCCGGCCAGCTTGCCGCCAATCGCGATCTGGCCTTCACCGTTACGGGCGATCTGACCAATACGCCAACGGGTCTCATCTATGCCGGGCACGATGGGCGTCTGTTCGCCAACGGCAATATTCTCAACGATCAGGGTGCGATCCTCTCCGGCAATGATCTGGCTTTCGCAAACGCTGCCGGAAACGGCAAGAATGCCTCACTCGTCAATCGGGCAGGCCTGATTCAGTCGGGTCGGAACCTTTCCATCCTCACCAATTATCTAAAAAACGAAGCCAATGGTGAGCCCGTTATCGGTGAACGGCAGGAAAACGGAACGCGCTATTCGTTCGGTCAGCCCGAACATGCTGAAGAGCTCTGGGACAACGATACCCCGATGCGGGGGCGGCTGTTCTATGATGCACGTGAGGATATCAAATGGGGCCGGGGCGGTTGCCGTGAGAAGAACGGCGATCCCTGTGATGTGACCTGGCTCGATAAAGGGCTCTGGAATACCAAGGAAGAAACTTACGGTTATCTGACCTTGCCGGACGGCACGATCTACAAAGCCTTCACATGGAATGAGGTCGGGTCCAACGATGGCAAGGGCAAGATCTGGTATGACTGGAATGCCGATGCGGCGATGGGTGAGCAGTTCCAGACCCAGTATTTTGTCACAAAACCATCGGCACAGGGCCTGATCCAGGCGGGCGGCACGCTTGATATCAACGCTACGACAATCGACAATCTTTATAGTTCGATTGAGGCTGGCGGCGATGCCGCTATCACAAGCGATCATCTGACCAACAAGGGCGTCACGCTTTATCGCGATGTCTATATGACCTGCCTTGCGGGAGCCGAGACCTGTTATGGCTATAATGCCGATGGCAGCCGCAATGCGAGTGCTGATATCAGCGCAGGTTCGTCTGTCATGCTGCGCCATGAAGCAGTGGACAGCTTGTCGTCCATTATCCGCTCCGGCGGTGCGCTGACGCTGAATATTGGCAAGCTCGACAATACTTCCGCCGATGGTTCGATTGCAGGCTACAGCCATTATGAGGCCAAGCCCTCGACCGGTGATCCATTGGCGGCCCTGGGCGGGCTGACTGCTGGCGGAGCACTCTTCACACCCAATCCGGCGATCAGCGACCTTCTTGCCGGAAAAGGCATTTCGGTTTCCGGGAACGGCATTCAGGCTGGCGGCGTGCCGCTATCGCCTGCAGAAATCATGGCAGCCCTTGGTTCTTCTGCCCCAAAACCCAACTCAGGTGGTTTTGGCGGCACGGTGCCCGGACAGATCTTTATCTATGAAACCCGCGCTGAGTTCCTTGATGTCAGCAAATTCTATGGCTCAGGCTACTTCCTCAACCGTGTTGGCTATCAGCCCGATCACCAGATCCTGTTTCTGGGCGATGCCTATTTTGAGAACCAGCTGATCGACAAGCAGATGCGCGAGGCGATGGGCTATGGTCTCAATCGCAGCGGCGCTGATCCGGTCGAACGGATGAAGTCGCTTCTCGATAACGGGGTCGATTATGCGCAAAGCCATGGCCTTGCCTTTGGCGAGCCTTTGTCGCCGGAACAGGTTGCCGCACTCGACCAGTCGATTGTCGTCTATGTCAAACAGAACATCGGCGGTGTCGAGGTTTTTGCACCTGTCCTTTATGTATCGGCGAAGGACAAGGGCAATACTATAGCATCCGGGTCGATGATCGAAGGCAATATCGTGACCGTTTCCGGCGACACGATCAACAATTCCGGCCTGATTGCCTCCAGTACCAGCCTGAACGTTCAGGCGACGAGCATCACCGCCAATGGCGGCGGGTTTGCCGCGAAAGGCGATCTGACGCTCGCTGCAAGCGGCAATATCAGCCTGAACGCAGGCACGACCAGTTTTAACGGGCAGACGGTTGTTGTGCCGACCGATGCGGTGAAGGCGGGCGGCAATGCAGCGATCCAGTCCGGACAGGATGTCGCTTTGAACGGCGTCAACGTCACGGCTGGCCAGAATCTGGCTGTGAGCGGTGAGAATGTGAGCATCGGCACTGCCACAGGCGCGAGCGCCGACGGGTCGGAGACACTGACCGGTTCGAAGCTGCAGTCAGGCGCTGATACGAGCATCACAGCGAAGAACGACATCACCGTTTCCGGCAGCAGTGTCGCTGCCGGTGGCGATCTCGGCCTGAAAGCGGAAAGCGGCAATCTGACCATCCAGTCGGCGGAAGCAACACGCACAGACGGCTTTGGCGAGACGACGACGCAACAGAAATCCGCTTTGTCTTCCGGCGGCGCGACAAATCTCGAAGCCGGGAAGAACGTTGTCATTGCAGGCTCCGATGTGAAGGCTGGCACAGGCCTTGCCATCAATGCTGGAGAAGGTGTGGCAGTCATCGCGACGCAGGACCATGCCAGTGGATCATTCGGCTCCAACAGTTTTGCCACCACGACACAGCAGGGCTCCAGCCTGTCTTCAGGCGGGGACACGTCGCTCACAGCTGGCAGCGATATTCTGATTGGTGGCTCTTCCATTGAAGCGGGTAAGAACCTCGATTTGAATGCCAAAGGCGATGTGAACATTGTTGCCATGGCTGACAGCCGTGAAGAACACACCAATGGCCGTATCTTCCAGAAAGATGAGAGCGAGACGACCGCTGTTGGTTCGTCGCTTAAAGCTGGTGACGATCTGTCGGCAACCGCAGGCAATGATCT
>NZ_JAOYTK010000042.1:0-17359 GCF_025846885.2 Brucella sp. HL-2
ATAAGCTTGCTGGAACATAGCTTTTCCTCCTGACCCAATGAATCATCAATCTAAAAAGCGCGAAATGCCAACAAATATCACCCTCTTTAACGATTCAAAATAATCGCCCCACGCTCTAAACAGCTTAAAGTCCCTCTCGGCGATATAGCGCGACTGATGGGGCGTCATCGCTCAACAATCTATCGCGAGATCAAGCGTAACAGCTTTCGGGACACCGAGATTCCCGACTATAATGGCTATCACAGCGTTGTTGCCGACAACATCAGCAAAGACCGCAGAACACGGTTGCGCAAGCTCAGACGTTACCCCGAGCTGCGCAAGTTTGTCATTGAACAATTGGAAGCCCATTGGTCGCCGGAACAGATCTGCGGCCGACTGGTTAGCCATGGTCTGAGCGCGATACGTCTGTGTGCCGAAACAATCTATCGCTTCATCTATTCAAAGGAAGAATACGCTCTGAAGCTGTATGAACACCTTGCCGAGATGCGAACAAAACGCTGCCCACGCGGTACCAGACGATTGCGCAGTTCCCGCATTCCAGAAGCGTTTCGCATTCATCAACGCCCTGATTTTATTGGCAATCGTCTGCAATTTGGGAACTGGGAAGGTGATTTGATTATCTTTGAACGAGACCTTGGAGAAGCCAATGTCATGACGCTTGTTGAACGCAAAAGTCGTTATTGCGTCATCATCAAAAACAACAGTCGGCACTCAAAGCCTATCATGAACAAAATCATTCAGACCTTTGCTGCACTGCCTTATCACGCACGCCGCAGTTTTACCTTTGATCGTGGTTCCGAGTTTATGGGGTATAGGGCTTTGGAGGATGGAATGGGGGCCAGAAGCTGGTTTTGTGATCCAAACTCGCCATGGCAAAAAGGTGCTATTGAGAACATCAACAAGCGCATTCGACGTTACTTACCCAGCAACACTGACCTGACGCAGGTCAACCAGGCGCAGTTGACTGCCCTCGCCCATGATCTCAACGCAACCCCGCGCAAGTGTCTTGGATTCAAGACACCCGCTGAAGTGTTCGCCTCCCTTTTGCAGGAAGCAGCATAATCAGATAGCCTCATCAACGGCATGATGCACTTGGGATAGCTTCTCCAATCTTGAAAAACCTGCGCGCTGCGGCCAGATCACGGCGTTCAGACAGCATGAAATCGAGTGTTTGGCCATCACGGTCAACCGCTCGGTATAAGTAGACCCATTTGCCCCGTACCTTGAGATAGGTTTCGTCAACGCGCCACGAGTTGGCCACGGGTCGTTTGCGGATCTGGGCGTGTGCGGCAATCTCAGGAGAGTAGCGAACAACCCATCGGTTCAAAGTCGCATGGTCGACTATTATGCCGCGCTCAGCCAGAATCTCCTGAAGCTCGCGATAGGAAACCGGGTATCCTACGTAAAAGCAGATCGCATGCAGGATGACACTTTTTGGGAAACGAGCACCCTAGAATTCGACTGCCATCCGCTTCACCCTCCCCACAAGGTCATTTGAGCCGAATGCACGCGTATTTTCCACTATGTCGGCACCACGCGCAGAGGTTGCCTCCGCAGGCCGCTATGCATTGTTCCCAAGTTTTATATTTACAGTCTACTGGCTCATAGTCTTTCGTCTTCGCAGACGTTTTCACATGAAAGATTGTCTCGGCTGCTTGAGCCGATGGTAATGTGGACGTGCTCATTAATCCTTTGCTTGAACCCGCATAAGCTGTTGAGGCATTCATTAATGCCAAAGCAACGACAACGAATAGTGAGTAGGTTTTCATGATGATCCCCTAACTGTTTTTGAGGGGCCTCCCGCTCTCATATTATGCGCCTATTGTGGTGCGAACACACTCCCAAACCTGTGGTAGCGTGTCGTTGCTTTTTGCATAATTTGACACTACCTTTTGCAGCGACAGATCAGGCAGGAGGAACCCAATAAGCAGGGTCGGTTCCTGCTGAGGGCGAAATGACACTCAAAGGCTGTTTGTCTGTGTCCCAATTGAACCATCATAGATTTCACGCCTGCAAAGCCTTGATTTGCAAGGGCTGATCGATGGCTGTGATGGGGTGGACAGGTGGCGTCGCCTTAACAGTTTTTTGCTAAGCGCGGTGATATTCAAGGAGCATGACTGAAGCCCAGCCTGTTCACTTTAGACGCCATCGTTTTCCTGCAGAAATCATCGCGCATGCGGTGTGGCTTTATTATCGGTTTCCGCTCAGCTTTCGCGACTTTGAAGACCTGCTTGCCCAGCGCGGCTTTGAGGTTTCGTTCCAGACTGTGTCGGAATGGGCGGCGAAGTTCGATCTCAAATTCGCCCATCAACATCGTCAGCGGTCCCGCGGTCAGTTCTCCGACAAATGGTATCTTGATGAGATGGTGGTTTCCATCAGGGGAAAGAAATACTGGCTCTGGCGGGCTGTCGATGGCAACGGCTATGTCCTCGATGCCCTGCTGCAAAACCGAAGAAGCAAGCGTGCAGCCTTGCGGCTGATGCGCAGGCTGCTCAAGGGCCAGGGGACCACTCCACGGGTGATGGTCACCGACAAGCTGCGGTCCTACTCGGCGGCGAAGGCCGAACTGATGCCGGGCGTCGAGCATCGTTCACATAAAGGCCTCAACAACCGCGCTGAGAATTCACACCTTTCCGTCCGACGACGGGAACGACGCATGATGCGGTTCAAGTCGGCACGCCAATGCCAGCGTTTCGTCTCGACCCATGGCCCAATCGCCAATCTTTTCCTTCTTCACAGAAAACACCTGACAGCCGCCGATCATCGTCAACTTCGCACACACGCAATCACGAAATGGCGTCAAATCGCCTTGTCGATAAAAGGGGCAGCGACAAGAACTGTGCGGAATCATACGGCAAGTTAGAACGGATGGCGAACAGCTGGGATTGCAGCTCAATCCGGGCTGGAAATCGGGCTGCGAAGCACACGGTAAATGGTTGAGGAGTGAACGTTGAGGACCTTGGCGACATCACGGGGTGAATTGCCTTCGTCTAGGAGCTTCTGTCCAAGTACAATTTGCTCGGTCTTTAGTGCTGGTGGCCGTCCGAAACGGACACCTTTCTGCTTGGCAATCGATCGTCCGGCGCTTGTCCGTTGGTGAATAAGCGCGCGTTCAAATTCGGCGATTCCTCCAAAGATAGTCAGCACCATTCGCCCGGCTGGCGACGTTGTATCCGCCCATGGCTCAGCGATTGAACGCAATCCAGCGCCGAGTACGTTCAGTCTCTCGGCGATGTCGAGGAGATCACGCGTTGAGCGCGCTAATCGGTCCAAGCGGGTGATCACCACCACATCGGTATCACGCAACTGATCAAGCATGCGTTCGAGTTGTACCCGATCGCGTTTTGCACCGGAGACTTTCTCCTCATAGATTTTCTTGCAACCGACCTCAGTGAGAGCAACTCTTTGCTGTTCAAGGTTCTGGTCGTCGGTGGAGACCCGAGCATATCCAATAAGCATGTCATATCCGTTGCAAAAATCGTTCGCATAACTTTACTTTTGCGCCTGACTTTTGCAACAGAAAAATCGCAATCATTTCAATGGGCGGGTGAAGTGTTCTAAAACTTAGGAGTTACGCGACAGCCGAACGGCGAGGTTGGTGGAAAGCGAACTGGCGGCTTTGCGGCTTCACGTGAGGAAGGCTGGCGCGTCACATCCATCCAAGGACGATCATCTCATTGCCGACACGACGACAGGCTCCTCGGTTTTCCGTGAGCCTGTCGCTGTTCTGGCATTGCCTTCAGCGCGACATGCGCAGGACGACCAGAGCCAAGATCCCGATGGTGAGCGACGTCGGCGCGAGAAACGCAACGCCGGCCATATCGAGAGCCACGCCACCGAGAACGCCGCCGAGCGCAACACCGAGATAGGTGAAGCTTGTATTCAGCGCCATCGCCTGTTGCGCGGCCCCGTCCGCGAGAGTCATGATCCTCGCTGCGATGGCGGGTGAATTCCAGAACGCCGAGCCTGCCCATAGACTGACCAGCACAAGCAAATACGGCAGCGGCACTGGTCGCAGAACCCAGAAGATTGTTAGCCCGACCATGGCAAGCACGAAGGCCGTCATCCCCGCACCCAAGGCCTGCAAGGCTCCCCAGCGGTCGGTTGCGAGGCCACCCATCCAGACGCCGGCCATCCCGGCAAATCCGGACACCCCAAATACTAGGCCGCGTTGGTGCTGACCGACGTCGCCCAGCCCGAGCAGGACCGGAGCGAGATAGGTCAGAAGCAACATGCTCGCGGCCATGTTCAGGAAATTCGCAAGATAGCCAAACAGCAACGGCCGCGATATCAGCGGAGCGAGCAGCGCGTTCAACCCCGAGCTCTGTTGAAGCGTCGGCCTTGGCAACGCAATCCAAATTGCGATGGCCGCCAGGACTCCACCCATCGTCATGACGCCGAAAGTCCATCGCCAGCCAAAGGCTGCGCCGATCCAGGTTCCCAACGGGACACCGAAGGCTATCGACCCGGTCACGCCGAGGCTGATAACCGCGACGTAGCGCCCGGCCTTCTCGGTGGGCGCCATCGAAGCGGCGGCGGCAAACAATGATGGCGTGATCGCCGCCGCACAAAGCGCTGCGATGATCCGCATCGCCATCAGAAGACTGAACGATGTTGCGAACGTCGCCACGAGATTGGCGCATACGAATACGAGCAGCAGCGCCAGGATCAGGCGTTTGCGGTCAAAACTTGCTAGGAAGACAGCCTGCACAGGCGCTGCAATCGCGACCGTCAAGGAGAAGACGGTGACCAGTTGCCCCGCCATACCGCCGCTGACGGCCAAATCGCGGGCGAGCTCGGGTAAAATGCCGGCTATGACGTAATCGTCGGTGAACAGGACCAACGATGTAAAGAACAAGAATGAGAGCCAGACGGCAGGGGAAATCATGCGTTCCGCAGGCATAAGAAAAACTCCGCATTGATGAGGATCAAGCGGCGTCCTGCCAGCAGATGGTGATCAGACCGGATGGCACGCCGCAACAACTTCACGAGCTGTTGCGGCTTATCGGTCTGCTTCGTTTGATGTTCCCATATCTGTTCGGCCCGTTGTTTTCGTCAGCGTGCTACCATGATACGAGTTGGTCCTCAAGCAGACCGCATAGGCAACGTCCGAAACGAGGTCGTGAGCGGACGGCCGGATTTGGGGTGGTGGGAAGCTGTCATTCCCATGGGCGGCGAACTTGTTACAGGTTTCAGGATTTCCGCGACAACACAATAGCTTTGCCGAGCTATCGTGGCTCAGAGAACGGCCGAGCCTATCGCCCACAGGCCAAACGCGATCAGAACGACACCGGAGAGGCGCGAGACCCATCCAGCAAAGGTTTCGGGCAGACGATGCCGGGCAAGTGCAACTCCACCACTGAGGACGCTCCACCACAGCATAGACCCGACAAACACCCCGGAGACGACGAGAATAGCGTCGGCGGGTCCAGTTCCAGACGCCAGCCCAAGACCGGCGAAAAGAGCTGCGAACGAAAGGATCGTCATAGGGTTCGTAATCGTCAGCAGAAAAGTCGCAGCCGTGGTGCCGATCAAATCGCGCGCGGAAATCTTCGCCGCTGTCCGGGGTGGGCTTGGTCTCATGCTCTTCCAGCCGAGCCACAGCATAAAAGCGCCGCCCACCAGTCTAAGCGGCATGTCGATCATGCCTAGAACATTGGAGAACGCCGCGAAGCCTAAGGCGGCCAGCGCCGCATAGACCCCATCTGCCAGCGCCGTGCCGAGGCCCCCGGCAACGCCGGCGACAAATCCCCGTTCCAACGTCCGGTTGATGCAAAGCGCCCCTATCGGTCCGAGCGGTGCAGCAATGGCCAGCCCGAGGAACAGGCTTTTGATAAAGAGCAGCGGCTCCATCAGTGGGCATCCTTGAGCACGAAAGCTCCTGCAACCGGGGACGAGAGGGCGATCATCGTCTCGCTTCGGCCAAGAAACTTCCGCGCCTTGAGGTCGGCCAGAAACACCTCGATTTCCGGCGTGGCTCTGACCCGCAGCTTGATTAGATAGGACCAGCCGCCCGTGACATGGTGGCATTCCAGCATCGCCGGTGTCGTTTCGGCGTAGCGGCGAAAGGCCGCCTCATCGGCATCTTCACGCAACGCGACCCATATGAAAACGAGTGTTTCCAGTCCGATCGCAGCCGGTTCCACGTCCACCGTGAAACGCCGGATGGCACCCGAGGTGGTTAAGCGACGGATGCGCTCGTTCACGCTGGAAGGCGACAGGTCCACGCTGCCGCCAATATCGGCTAG
Organism: Brucella sp. HL-2; assembly: GCF_025846885.2. NCBI lineage: Bacteria > Pseudomonadati > Pseudomonadota > Alphaproteobacteria > Hyphomicrobiales > Brucellaceae > Brucella > Brucella sp. HL-2. Next base: position 6,249 of record NZ_JAOYTK010000042.1, read on the forward strand.
CGATCGCCGGGCATCTGAAGACAACAGATCAATGATTTTTCGGTCAATATCATCCATAGCCGCATATTATACGGAAAAACATGATAATCAACCAAAATACCCGGCTCGAAATAGGATAAGCCAAAATTTATATGGCCCTACCCCTGTTTCGCCCCGCTTTCTGATTTGGCCGGCGTAGACTCAACTGGCTGTCGTGAAAATCCCAAAACCCGCGACACACTTACAGCTTACCAAGTCCCCGCAAAGGCCGCGCCTGCTAGTAGTGCCCCGGTCAGGATGTTCGATAGAAAGAGCCGGAAATTCAACTCCGGCTTTTCGAGGTCAACACACCATGCCTGCCAAGCCAGATGGGCCGCGATGATGACCATGCCGACAGCGTAGGGCATCGACATGCCGAGCAGCCAGCCCCCGACCGCCCAAGAAACGATGGTAAGGGCGTAGAACAGTCCAATGCAGGCTTTGCCGCTGCGGCCGAACAAAATCGCCGTCGATTTCAGGCCCAAGCGGGTGTCGTCGGCCACATCGACATAGGCATAAACCGTATCATAGCCGATCTGCCACGCTATAGCGCCGATCCACATCACCACGGCCCCGGTCGGGATAGTGCCCGACACCTGCGCCCACGCCATCAGCATTCCCCAATTGAACGCCGCTGCTAAGACAGCCTGCGGCCAATGGGTGAAGCGTTTGCAAAGCGGGTAGATGAACACGAGCGGCAGCACGCAAACAGCGATAAGCCGGGTGAACGGACTCAAGAAGAACAAGAGTAGCGCCGCCAAGGCGAGTTCTGCGGCGAGGAATATTACCGCGCTATGCAGCCGGAGCTGACCGCTCGCCAACGGGCGAAAGCGGGTGCGCTCTACATGCCCGTCAAATTTGCGATCTGCAATGTCGTTGACCGTCGATCCGGCGCTTCTCATCAGGAACGCGCCGAGGCAGAACACCGCCAGAAGCCAGGTTTCTGGGAGGCCGTGCGATGCTTGAATGAGCGCGGCCAAGCAGGGGAAAAGAGTGAGCCATATCCCTACTGGCCGATCGATCCGGGCAAGTCTCGCGTAGGGCCGCCACCCGACCGGCAATCGACGATCGACCCAATCGCCAGCATGAATATCGCTTAAGTCTGGACGGCTCAAAGCAGTCATCATGTAACCCGAATCCAAAGTCGCAAAATTCCCGATTGCTGCACCAAATGAAGCGCGGGCTTTTGCAGCGTGCTTCTATCGTGGCGCGATTGGCCGCCATTGGTGGAGAAGTATTTTCGTTTCCAATGCGTAGGTCCAGAAATGCCCTTGAAAAGGTTGGTCATAATCGCGATTGATCGGAATGCCGATCAAGTGACAAAGCAACAATGTTCCGACCCCACCATGCCCGACGATGGCAATATCCTCTGTGACCTCGGTCGCCGCGACAATTGCCTCAAACGCAGACCGCACCCTATTCTGAGCGTCGGCAGCGCGTTCCCAGCCCCGCACGGATTCGTTGGGCCTTTCGAAAAATTGGTTGGCAACCTGCTCAAATTCGGCAGGCGGCAAAAATCCGGTCGCGCTGCGGTCGTTTTCATGCAGATCATGTAACACGTTGATTGGAAGGCCATGCGCACCCGCGAGAATGCCGGCAGCTTCGATCGCCTTGGTTTCATCACTTGCCCATACCGATTTGACAGCGTGCATACCTGCCGAAGCCGCGAAAATCCTCATCCGCTCAATGCCCTTTTCGGACAGATACCAGCGTGGGACCGGGCGATTGGCGTCGACCACGACTTCGGGGTGGGTGATGAAAAAGACCTTGCTCAACATAAACTCCAATGACGTCGCAAAATTCCCGACTTTTACTTCTGATTAGCCTTGTCTTACGATAGCGGTTTTGCTGCTCGACGCTACTGGATAGATGAACTTTATTGTTCATGATCTGGATTGGTGAATATATGGGCCGGCGCAAACTTCTCAAGCAGGAAGAGTGGGAAAAGGGTTTTGGTATTCCTGATGACGAAGAAAGTTTGATCCGGCACTATACTCTGACACCGGAGGATCGGCTGGAAATCGAAACACGCAGGCGCTCGTACAATCAACTCGGATACGCCGTTCAGCTTTGCCTCATGCGGTATCCCGGACGAACGTTGATGCCAGGCGAACAATTGCCGTCATCGGTTGTAGGGTATATTGCCGAGCAACTCGCGGTTGATCGCGAAGACTTGGATCATTATTCCCGGCGTGAACCCACTCGGCTTGAGCATACTGCAAGCCTTTCGGCCTATCTCAAGATGCGAACGGCGAAAGGTGCTGATCGGCGTGCTGCATTGCTGGCAGCAATAGAGGCGGCCGCCGAAACAGACAAAGGCCTACCTATCGTTGACGCTGTTGTTGTGGCATTCCGTGCAAACAATGTCCTGCTACCGGCGCAGGATACCATTGAACGTATTGGCCTCGCCGGACGGTCCATTGCCCGGCGGCTTGCCGAAACTGAGGTACTGTCAGAGTTTTCGGCAGAACAGCTTGAGCAATTTGACAGCCTTCTCAAGGTCGCTCCCATGATCAGACAGACCCGGTTCAACTGGCTGCGATCAGCTCCAGACGCACCGGGAGCTGATAATCTGGTCAGCCTGATGGAACGGCTGGCTTTTGTACGCTCTCTTGCCATCGATCCACGCCTGCAAAGCCGGATCCACTCAGCGCGGTGGAACCAGTTAGTGCGCGAGGGTGATGTAACACCTGCATGGCTGGCAGCAGATTTCAACGCAGGTCGCAGACGCGCCACGATTGTCGCGCAGATGATCAAGTCAGGCCAAAAACTCACCGATGATGCGGTGACCATGTTCATCAAACTGCTCGGCAGGCTGTTTTCGCAGGCGACAGCCAAGCAAAAGCAGCGCCATATGGACACACGAAAGGAAACAGCCAAGGCACTTCGGTTGTTCAGGGATACATTGCGCGCGTTGGTGGCAGCGAATGACACAGGTTCCGATGCCATAGAAACGCTTGATCGCGAGATTGGCTGGAACAGGCTCTTGCAGGCACAGTCCGTCATTGAAGCAATGGTAAAAGAGGCCGAACCGGATATTCTTTTTCTGGTTGCTGAGAGGTATGGCAATGTACGCAAATACGCAGTGCTGTTCCTGAACATGTTTACATTCCGCTCCTCACGACAACATGATCCCCTGCTTTCCGCCATAAGGACACTCAAAACCCTAAATGACGATGGCAAACGAATACTGCCCGACAAGGTGCCGATGTTTCACCTCGTCGAGCGGGTTCGCAAGCTGGTATTAACTGCGGACAAGTCGGACCGGCGGCGCCTTTATGAAATCGCCACCTTGGCTGAACTGCGTGACCGCTTGCGATCAGGCGATATCTGGGTCGAAGGCAGCCGCGTATTCCGCCCGATCGACGAACATCTGATGCCCCGCTCGGCGTTCGATGCACTCAAACAACAGGACAAGCTCGGTCTCGGCGTGCAACGTGACGGCGTCGCGTACCTCACAGAAATGCGACAGATGCTTGATTTCAACCTCAAGCGTCTCGCCCATCGTGCCCGGAACAGTAAGCTCGAAGGCGTGCGGCTTGAAGAGGGAAAGCTTATTGTTACGCCGCTTGCGAGCGATGTGCCTGTTGAGGCCGATGAGTTGAATGAAGAATTGACCGGTATGTACCCACTAGTCGAAATTCCTGATCTCCTGAAAGAGGTTAACGACTGGACCAGTTTTGCCGAGCATTTTACCCATGTGCGCACCGGCGAACCTCCACGCAGTATTCCAGCCATGCTGGCAGGTACTCTTGCTGACGCCACCAACCTTGGCCCCAAACGCATGGCAACTGCATCCAAAGGCATCAGCACGCATCAAATTAGTTGGTTGCGCCTGTTCCACGCGCGTCCGGAAACATACCGTGCGGCGCAAGCATGCGTCACTGACGCGCACGCCCGTCATCCTCATGCGCTCTTATGGGGAGATGGAACCACTGCGTCATCGGACGGTCAATTCTTTCGGGCCAGCGACCGCGCTGCGAAACGCGGGGATGTGAACCTGCATTATGGCAGCGAACCTGGCACAAAGTTCTACAGCCATCTCTCCGATCAGTACGGTTATTTCAGCATACTGCCAATCAGCCCAACAGAAAGCGAGGCTGCCTACGTCCTGGATGGCCTTTTCGACCATGAAACAATCCTCAATATCGAAGAGCACTTCACTGATACGGGCGGTGCCAGTGATCATGTCTTTGCCCTCTTCGTCCTGATTGGAAAACGCTTTGCCCCGCGACTACGAGATCTGAAAGGACGGAAATTCCACACATTCGAAAAGCCAGAAACCTATCCCACGCTCAAGGAGCATATCGGCGCGGTCCTCAATATTGATCTCATTCTGGAATACTGGGATGAATTGCTGCATCTCGCTGCCTCCATCACCACAAGATCAGTTGCACCATCGACACTCCTCAAGAAATTGGCCGCTTCGCCCAATCCAAGCCAGCTCGCCAAAGCTCTGCGCGAGCTTGGTCGCCTCGAGCGCTCCCTCTTCATGATCGAATGGTACTCGAGTTCTGGTCTCCGCCGACGTTGTCAGGCTGGCCTCAACAAGGGTGAAGCAGCGCACAAGCTCAAACGCGCCGTTTTCTTCCATGAGCGCGGTGAAATCCGCGACCGCTCATTCGACAGCCAGGCGTTCCGTGCCTCTGGTCTCAACCTCGTCGTCAGTGCTATCGTTCATTGGAATACGGTCTATCTTGAAAGGGCCGTCGAGCACTTGCGACAACAAGGCCGGCATATTCCGGATGTAGTGCTCAAACACGTCTCCCCGTTAGCGTGGGAGCATATAAATCTAACCGGGATTTATTCGTGGAATGAACCGCTGACTCTTGTCAATGGCTTCAGACCGCTTCGGTCGTCAAGCAGTTTGGCCCGTGCGGCATAGCCGGCGCCAGAGTGTTCTTCGATTGTTCTAGCTTGCCGTATAATTTCGTACAGTTCTTGTCGCCACCCCTCAATGCTGCGGGTGAAATGGACAGACAAATCGCTAAACAATTAAACGAGGCGGGTATCCGAACCGCTCGAGGCAGACCATTCACCTATGAGAATGTTTGGCTTTTGCGCCACCGTTGGGCAATCCCCACCGCCAAGATCAACAGCGTTGCCGCCAATCCGCCACGCTGGCCTGATGGGACTTACTCTGTACAGGGTGCAGCCGCTGCAATCGGGGTGACGGCACAAACTATCTTCCACTACCTTGCCCCAGGCCTTATCCAGGGACGGCAAAGCACGAAAGGCCAGCCCTGGCAGATTAGCCTTTCCAGCGACCAGATTGATCAACTTCAAGGGGTCGGTTCCGGTAGGGGGCGAAAAGTTACGTTAAGCGCCTGCTGTGCTGTCCCAATTGAACCTGTGTGATTTTCCAGCCTGTAACCCATTGAGCTTTCTAACGTGATAGATGTCCCAAACAGCCTCTTGTCGAAATGGGACACAATAGAGCAGAAGCGGTGTGCTTTGTATCTTACTGAAAATTCATCGATATTTCGGTATAGTGGTTTTCCGCCCTCAGCCGGAATCGCCCCCAATATGACATCGCGTAACAATTTTTGCGTGATACATGGCGATCTCGCGCTGCTTCGGGCCGATTGGGAACTGAGGGCAGCTGATGGAATCATCGTTGCGTCGGGTAGCGCTGCGGAAGTGATCCGCAAGCAGGCGGACGGGCGATGGCTTTATATTATCGATCACGCGGCCGGTGCAGGCTTGCCGCGTGTCGATGGCGTATAAAGGGAGAGAAGAGGACGGAGATCCGTCCTTCTCTGTCATCAAGTGGGGCGAATGTCGGCCAGAGCAGCCAACCGCAACAACGTCGAAACCCCGACAAAGCCGCCACCGATGATGCAGAAGATTTGCTGACCGACTGGGCTAGGCAAGGCCTTCTGCAGATCTACCGTTGGTTGCAATACTTTTTCCTTTGCACACTGCGCCACCCAAACGAATGGCCGTGCTCGCACTCACACCAAAATGGCGTCCCACAGACCGACAAGATTGCCCACCCGCTATCGCTCTGATCCAATCCGCTCACGTAAATCCATGGAATAAGCACCCTGCTTGTTCATGATAAAATCTCCCTTCTTCTAAGATTAAATCACGAAATTCCAGAAAAGGGTACTCGTACAAAAAATGGGGGGACAGAAAGGATGCCGACTTTAATGAAAACGCTCTAGAAATTTATTGCGACCGAGAATGGTTTCATCAAGCGTCGCGATGATCTGCTCGGATAGTGCCCCCCTGCGATGTGCCTCCGGTGATCCTGAGGCATAGTGTCCTTGCGCGCTAAACCAATTTACGAGATAATCATAAAAATATTCTATGATTTATAACCAAAATATTTGCTTTTCAGCTTGGCAAGTTCTTCCGTCTCATGAGCGCTGATGATCGCTATAGTCGCAGGTTTTACCAGTGGACTTTTAGGTGGAAAAGCAAAGCCATATTTGTCAGGACTGAAAATGTTACCCACAACTTCAAGCGGTTCTCTCGGATTGGTATGGGTGTAATATTCAAGCACCGGCGCATCAGCAACTATGGCGGATACGTCATCATTCAGCAGCGCCGCCACCGCCTCAGTCAAATGATTAAACGGTACAGTCGCGATAGAGCGTGATCGCAAATAAGATTCAGCAACACTTCCTGCTCTTACACCAACCGATTTATCCTGCAAGTCAGCTACGTTTTCTATATTACGGTTAATATGAGCGACAGTCATAACGCTTGTGACTGAGGACGTAACATAAGCAATAATTGCAATGCCACACACCATCCAGAATGCCTGCCAAATGCGCCCGATCCAGCCAAACAGATTTTTACGACTGGTTTTACCAGAGGTAGCAATCGACATTATGTTATAAAAACTCTCAGCAAAACCTTCGCGCCAGCGATTTGGAAAATTTATATCAAAACGGCGATCAAACAGTGTTAAAATAATCGTGAAAAGCAGAATGACAAAGGCAATCCATGCATAAGTTGCAAGATGCCCTGCATTTGCTAACCCATGCCAGATATCTGAAAGTGCATTCTCGGCTTCCTTATGAATCATCACGCGCAGCCCTGCATCAAACCACGGATGCGTAAAATCAACCAGTTGCGCTCGGCCTTCAGTGATCGTTAAATTGGTAACCCCCGCCTCTACCTGACTTGCAGCAACCGCATTGATAAGATCACTATAGTTTTGATACTCAATGAATTCAGATTTTTTACCAATGCGCTGAGATATGTCAGCCCAGAGATCTATAGCCATGCCTGAGAAGGCATTATCAGTTTTAACAACAAATGGCGGGCTGACATAAACTCCGACTTTGATTGTCTCGGCCATATTTTCCTGTGAGTGGGTTGCAACTGATGTAAAGATAAAGATCAGAACAGCCGTAACAATACAAAACACGTTCTTCACAGTATATATCCCGTATCTCTAATTTAAAATTATAAAACATTATTCTTAAAGTTTATATTTAATGTCAAATTAAAAAATACATCTAATTGTATTATACTCCAAACTGCATATTAAATATCGTATTGAAGCCATTCTGTTTGATGCCTGCCGCCCATTGCTCCTGATAAACTATGACATAGGGGATGTAAGCTGGAACCCCAGAAAATTCCGTCATCCCAATTCAAGCCCTTCTACGAGGTCATCGATGACGCTTGTTTTGCCATCGTTTTTGAAGGTGTAATGCCCGTTCAGGATGATACGGCGCTATGCTGTTGGCGATATCTGGATGATATGCGTGATTTCAGTTCAATTCATTTCCGTCAGAATGTCAGGATTTCCACGACGAACACCTTGAGACTTCTGGACTGTTCATATGGTCCCGAAATCATATGATTAAAACGTCAACCCGCATACCTGACGGATGGCAATCTGAACCGGAGAGGGAGGCAGGGTCGGATCGAACTCGCCTTTCGGCAAGAGTGGAGGTTGCGCCATGAAGCGTGGCCGCTGCCCCCTGTGAAGTTGTGCGGCATGGACCAAGAACGGGTGGCATAGATAGGCCGTGGCTGCCGTACCCACAGCCATCCCCACCTCGCAATTTTCTGTTGAAGCATAACCATTGGCCGACAATTGTCGGAGAGTTGCGCCGGTCGTGCCATAAGGCAGCAGTTCCCGTGCAATGATGGCATGCGAGCCTTTCCGTATCTTTGTCGGCGCATCGTCGGGGCCAACATCCGAAAACAAGAACAGCATCAACAATGCGCGTCCGCTAGTCTTCACGTTGGCCCGCCACTCCATGAAATCTGGATTGTCGGTTCCAAAACTTACGTCAACATGCCAACCATCGTCACCGGGAGATTCTGGTGAGGGGAAGCGGATCGGAAAGGTTCCGAGGCCCTTGGGAGCAACCCAGCACGGCAGTGTAATGTTAACTTTGGCGTAAACTGACGCGGTGATAAGAGGTCATGATCGAACCTCGTGCCTCGCTTTATCACCGCCATCGTTTTCCACCTGAGATCATCGCCGAAGCGGTGTGGCTGTATTTTCGCTTTCTCTTGAGCTTTCGCATGGTTGAAGACATGCTGGCTTATCGAGGGATTATCGTTACCCACAAGACGGTACGCGAATGGGCTGAAAAGTTCGGACGGCAATATGCCAATTCGATCCGTCGCCTTACACCACGCCTTGGCGACAAATGGCATCTGGATGAGGTCGTCGTAACAATCAACGGCGAACGCCATTTTCTGTGGCGCGCCGTTGATCAGGATGGGTTTGTGCTTGAGGTATTGGTCCAGAAACGGCGTGATACCAGGGCTGCCAGGCGTTTCATCCGCAAACTACTATCAGGTCAGGGCGCTGCACCCCGCGTCATGGTCACGGATAAACTGGGTTCTTATGGCGCTGCCAACCGGGAGATCGGCCTCACTGTTTGTGACCATCGTCAGCATAAAGGTTTGAACAATCGGGCAGAGAATTCTCATCAACCGATAAGACGACGAGAGCGGGTCTTGAAGCGTTTTAAGTCAGCACGACATTTGCAACGCTGCGCATCTGTCCACGACCCGATCTACAATCTCCACTACTTTCCCCGCGACCGCTTCACCTCAGCCGACCACCGCGAACTACGTCAGGCCGCCGCCGCCATGTGGCGCGTAATCACATGCCTCAAATCAGTGTAATAACTGCATCATAGACCGAACTACGTTCGGACACAGGTTAAGGTTACACTGCCCGTCCGGGCCCCAAAGCCCCGGTTTCCGTTCAGGCCTGATGAAAAAGAAAGGGGTAATCACACTAATCGACGGTCCTCAACGACCTAGACAACTTTGATCCATCCCCTTCCGTCCGATCCGGGAAGGCCATCCCGGATCGGATATCTCTTACTGGACCAAACGGCCTGGAAAGTCATAAGACAAGACAACCCCATCAGAACCGTTCCAGTTAAGACTGAATCGTTGGAACCGCTGTAACTATTTGGTTTTACGCATTATCCTACGCGAAACCGCTTCGCACTTTTTACTGGAAATGCTTTAATGATTAAAAGCATACCCAGTATTCAACAAATGAAGGACATGCACTCATGCATTTCCCAAAGTCATCCAATGTCTGAACACCTATGCACTCAAATGCATAGACTGGTTGCGCTATAACAAGGAGCGTTATAAGCGATAAACTGGCAAAAAACTTTTTCATCATAGCCTCCTAGAGATATAACTGAAGGTTAGTGACGGCCCTTATGGGCGGCATATTATGGCGATGGGCACTATAATGTCTGGATGGCGTCCGTCTGGCAAGTGTTTACATATTAATGTTTGAACAAAGCGGGTCGGCTGCAGTCATGTCTCCGACCAATATCACAAGTTGGGTTAAATACGTCGCGCGCATTCGGCAGCTTTGGTCAAACCAATCTGCGATTTCAGATTATGAAATGCTGGCGCAAAGGCATCGTGATTGATGAGTTTAACACGATGGCCCGCACGTCGAACGCTGCTTGCAAATTTCCGTTGAAACGCAAAAGGCGTGATATTGTCTCTTTCGTTGCCAATGAGCAGGATGTCCCTGCTTTGGTCAGGTTCAATTCCAGCTACATGATTTAGGGGATCATATAGTTTTGCGTATCTTTGGTCGGATTTATCGCGCGGCACTCTACCTTTCTTCTTGTCCAGAAATTGGTCGCGCTCCACCAGAGAAAACGCTCCTGAAGTCAGCACCGCACAGGAGATATCGCGGCGACCCATCGTGAGAAGCGCTGCGCCGGCTGTGGCTCCGCCACTGTGCCCCAAAATCACGAACCGCTTGAGATGGAACTTATTTTTAAGTTCATTAAGGGTCGCATCAATTGCCTGGAACTCGGCTATCCGTCTGGTATGAAAATGGTTCCCGCTTGAGCCGTAGGTTCCGGGCCGTGCGATGATGATGACAGGGAGTCTGGTCCGTCTCATGACGCGATCAGCGATTGCCTGTTGTTTGGCAACAGTATTATTCGGAATATCTTTTATATCTAATGCGGCATCAAGGTGACGATCCCCACCTAGAAATATAAGGGTAACCGGAGCGGACGCGATAGCGCCTGCGGCAAAATATCGAATGCAGTCACGACCTCCATTGTATTCAGCCCAGACCGCTCCAGACGATACTGGGTAGACGTTTTTGTCCGCTACTTGATTCCAAGGAAGGGGGTCGTTAGTCGCCGAATTCGCTGAACTGTGAAAAAAGATAGTTACTAGTGCTGCTAGGATATAAGACGCGCGCCTGTTCATTGTTTGACCTACTGTCATTAAATGACGGGTCGTGCTTGTTCGCCGAAGGTAGCGGGAAAACATCGAGAACCGACCTAGTCACTGGTTTAGAGCGTTTCCCTGACTGATTGAATCGGATGGCTTTGCAAATCAGCTGTTTTCTGATTCAAACTATCTGCCGATGGAGGTCGGCAGATATGTCGCGAGCCCTTTCCGTTGATCTTCGCATACGTGTAGTTGCCGCCGTTGATGGCGGCGCATCGCATAGAGAGGCTGCCGAGCGTTTCGGTGTGAGCGCAGCCAGCGTTAGAGCGTCGGGCGCTAATCATGCAACACATTGAGCTGCTTTGAAGAAGTTTCGGCACTCTTGTGGCGAAAACAGATCGCAGACGGAGCCGAGGGCTCTCCACAGCTCGTCATAGGTG
>NZ_JAOYTK010000043.1:0-15315 GCF_025846885.2 Brucella sp. HL-2
CAAACCGTCCGTCCTGTACCCGACGCCGCACACATTGAAGAAGCAGTCGATGATGAACTGTGTCGAAGTAACTTGCCAAATCACCTTCGATGATCCAGCGGCCCTTCGTTCCACCACCACCCTGTCTATCGAATTGTGGTCGAGGATCGATTGCCATGTCCGGATTATCAACTATGCAGCCTATGCCATGGCAACCATTGTAGCTGTTGTCTTGGTGATAATTGCTCGTCGTGTGCTGACGTTTTTGATGACCATCTGCCATCCCTTCGATCAAAGCACCCACAATAGCCCCGCCGACCACTGCGCCGACGTCATGACCTCGTTGGTCATACATGCGGGCATTGGAATCAAAACTGTCGCCACGGCCATGGTGATATCCCCCGACATCAGCAAAAACTCCGGAGCAGCCTTGCGCGACCCAGATGTATTTGCTGCGTGGATTGTACCCCCAGGTCCGGTTCAGAATGCAGGGGCTTCCGGAAGTCTGATGAATGAGCTGCGGCTTGTTCAGTGGCCCTGCCCAGCACTCACCATACTGATAGTGCCTAGATTGGCACTCGACAGTGGATTCCGCCCGGGCATCAGAAATGACCCACAACGAGCCAAGTGCGAGCGAGGCACTGAATATGTATCGTAGCATGAGAACCCCTCCTGAGTGAGTGACGATCGGCTGCGCAGGTATCGTCAGAAAAGAATTTATCCATCAAGGCGTCAGTCGTTAATCGCGATAATTTTGATGACGCTTTGATCTCCAACACCTGAGAACCAGACCTCTCCATCACCGATTGAAACGCCTTGCCAATTGGCGAACAGCGCTGGATATGTCTGGTCAAGGACTGTCTGTTTGACCTTCGCAGTAATGATCTTGTCGTAATCGGCAGCGAAATGTGCAGCATCTTTTATCTTCACTGCCTTACCGCCGATCCGTGCACGGAAAGGATAATCGATCATCGACGCAACCGCTTGTTTATCTCCAGCTTTAACGGCTTGTTGTAGCCTTTCGAAAAAAAGCTGATAGGGCGCGTGATTGCCGAACAGCGCATCAAGGGTTTGGTTTGTTTCAGCAGTGGTCTGCGCCATCACAGGAGCAACAATCGTGGAACTTATTAACGCCGTGCAAACCAGGATGTAATGGAAGCGTCTCATTGTAGGTCCTTTCATTGGTACGCAAGATCGTGAACTCTTCCGCCAGGGCTTATCCTTCAGATGTTGCGTTATGACTTATGTCAATATCCCGAATCAAGACAAAAGACACATCACTATCGAATATTCACTTCGTATATGACGTTTTTATTCCACTGATAGCAAAAAATGTAAATATAAAATAATATGTTTATTTGATCTAAATGAAATCGCCATTAATGAATACATTAGACTACTTCGACTCACCCAAATTGGGGAATGTAGCCATGGCGTACCTTGACAGTTGCCGTAAAAGCGCTGCTAAGAAAGGTTAGGCAAGACTGCACATGGCCGTCTGGCTGGTGGGCATGCGTTCAACACTGCTCCTTACTAACTTCGACCGCCACTGCCATGGGCCCCGCAAATCTCCGACGTCCGATCAGCATCAATTCTCATTAGCAGCCCGGGGAAAATAGACCACATCAGCGTGTTCAGCCTGCACGACAATGAGCACGCCATTGCCGTCGCTCCCGTTTGATCTGTATTTTTCTGCAGCGACGCAATTGCGCCCAGCTCGTTTTGCCGCATAAAGAAGATGATCGGCCCTATCGAACACGGTCGAAAGTCCCTCACCATTCTTTATTGATGTTACACCGAAGCTTGCGGTAAACTTGATATCTGTTTTGTTTGGCGGCCAACTTTCAACGACAAATGCCTGTCGCATTTTATCGGCAGCGGTAATGGCGTCATCAATCCGGGTATTGGGTAGCAGAACGGCAAACTCTTCCCCGCCGAGGCGAACAACACACCCATGAGACGCAACCTGAGCCTGCAGCAAACCGGCAAATCTTGAGATAACAATATCGCCAAAAGAATGACCGAAGCGATCATTGATGGTCTTAAAATGGTCAATGTCAGCCATAATTACAGCTGTCGATTCCGCTCTAAAGCACTTCCCCCTGGGTGAAGCGAGAAGAGCGGCTAGACCTCTTCGGTTAAACAGATTGGTCAAGGAATCTGTGTAGGCATGGATACGATACTGTTCGATGGAATCATAAGAGGTGGCGATCATGACGGAAAATACCAACGAGATGCTGCCGATCAGACCCGTGTATTGAACCAGATTGCCCCAAACGGTTGATCGCCACGCACCGGTGGTTTGTTCAATCTCAGGCGCTGCTATGTAAAGAAGACACTGGCCGGTTAGCAACATTGCAAATAGGAGAAACGTTGCAGACAAGAGCTTGTCTGATTTTTTTACCGCAATTCTTGAAAATCCGATACGTCCTTTCCATAATACACATGCACAGCATGCCAGAACGAATAGTGTCTCCAGTCTCACACTCTCGAACACCGTCCGTGAAATGGTGATCATAATGGTTAAGGCGAGTAATAATGCTACATCGAACCGGAAGCTTAGTCTTAGGTTCAGCCGATCATTCAAGGCGCGGCACGCCAATATCACGCTTACCAGTATGAAGTTGTCTTCGACTATTTGCTTGTATGGCGTTGCATGATCTGTCTCGAGCAGCATCACAGCGTAACCAATACCAAGACTACATAATGCATACCCCCAACGTGAAGTCGCAAACCCCATATACTTGATGGCAATGAGGCTTATTCCACAAAGAATAATTGTGATGGGAACGGACCAGTCAATTAAAGTTACAGGCATAATGCAACCTAGATACTTCAGAGAAGCTCGGCTTGGCGCTCTAAATAATTTGAAGAGCTCAGCAAAAAACATAAGTTAATAAACGAAACCGTTCTCGCCAACTCTTTCAGTGACATCGACGGCGACGCCGTAAGTGCTTTACAGGTATAGCCTGGTGCACTGCGTATTTGGTAGATTGTCTATCTACATGCCAAAGGATCGTGTCGATTGAGAGTGACGGCACCTGAATCAAGGCAATGGGAGATTAGTTTACCCTTTTTGAAAGGGCGGCATGCTTCTTCTCCAAGATAACCCATTATCTGATCGAGCATTATTTGAGCCATAGATCGCTGATCGTCATGAAATCCATCATTGACATACCAACCTGCATTTTCTCCACAAGTAGAGCATGCAGCAGGGAGGGACCCGCGCCCTTCTTCACTGCAGTCAATACATAGCCATCTCCGTGTTTCCATTTGCGTTTTATACCCAACCGATAAGAACTTGCAGCCTGCACCTGAAGCGGGCAAAGCCCACTACGATACGCGGAAGATTAATGGCGGGTTCGCGCCGGCCAGTAATATGACGTCATGCAGTAAAGCCCATCACCCGGTAGTGGTCGGCGGGACGATGTAAGAATTTCCCTCTAACCAATGACTTTCGGAAAAATCGAGCGAAATCTGATTGTGATTTGCTAGGGACTTAATTGCAATATCGTTATTTCCATCGCCCCCCCTCGATCATAGACCTGGCCTTCCACCAGCCCCATATAATAGATTTGATCTACGCGTTACTTTGTCTGTTTCACTTTTATGCTAACGCCCCAAATTCAGATGCAGTAGTGTCGCTTATGTGAAAACCGCCAGCGCAAAAAAATAGAGTCGCCTGTTCATATCGCATCGCACTGATATCGAGTACTCAACGGCATACCGACAAGACTGGTTACATGCCGTCTGATCAGCAGATATCTCCAGTACCAGCACTTTTTGCTCTAAGTTGGCGGAGCGACCTCGTGCCAAGCAAGAGAAAACTGGTACGACCTAGGCTAGGTGATTGCTGTTTCTAGCGCATCATCCAATTGTCTCATTCTAATAGCCCAACCGTCTCACGTACTCGCCGCTTTTCTTCCGAATCTCAGCAAATGCGCTCGAAGTTCGGGAGCTAGCTGACCAGAGAGCCTGTCGTGTCGTGCTTCATTGGGCGTCAACCCAAAACGTACTCGAAAGCAACGTGAAAAATGGGTTGCGTTAGAAAAGCCATGTGCAAAAGCGATCTTTTCAATAGAACGAACTGCAGTGTGTGTTCGCGTCAAATCGAGAAAAGCTGCATCCAATCTCCGGTTCCGAATTACGCATGAGATGCCACCGTCTTTTGCGAAGGCACGATAAAGATGAGCACGGGAAACCTTAAAGCGTCGAAGAATTAGGTCTGGGCTAAGGTTGGGTTTATCGATATTATGATCGATGAAATCAAGAGCTCGCTGACGCAAGACTATGCTCAAAAATTGTAGATCTCCGCTGTCGGGTGGGGAGACCCCACGCAAGACCGCGGCGAGTATTATTACCAACGCTTCCTGCACTGCAGCAATTTCGTCATCCGACAGAAACTCCTCCAGACAATTCAACCCCTCAAGGTAAGTCGTCAGTAACTTGGTCATCGGCATATGTGCTTTGAGTACCAAGCCATGCAGATTTGCATAATTCGTTGCTTTTGCCAAAATTCGGCGAGGAATCAGGGCTGACAACGTTCCACCCTCGGTCACGTTGCATTGAAGGACTTGCGTCAAATCTAAGACGCAAATATCCCCGCACTGGGCTGAAACGTTGGTGTGGGCAAAGTCACCTGAAATTTTTCCTCTTGTGACAACTGCAATAAGATACTGATCAAGACCGCTCCATGTGATGATGCGTCTGTCGCGATTGTACCGCTGGGCGTTAAATGACACGGAAGCAAAGGTGAGCCCTGCTACTTCACGCGATCTTATCGTACCTTCCAAACGCCGACTTTCGCCTCCGACTAACGGCAGCGTTTCATAGAAGGGTCGCGAAGCATCTCGCCAGAAGTCATTCCTGAGGCTTTCCTCAACCAATTCGGTTGAAACAAAAACTTCATCAGTAAAGTTCACTTTACGACGGTTGTCCTCCATAGACATCTGCTACCCTTATCATCGAATTTCGCTGCGTGAGTTTAGCTATTTCTGGCCCAAATAGTGATCATAGTACAGGGTCCAAAATTCGCGACCGAATGCTCACTTTGCAATGCTATCTAAAGCCTTCTCGCCGCCCAGTGTAGAGAGACAATTTAGATGGGAAGCGCGACAAACAGGATGAAGAGCTTGGTGCTCGCGATTTACCGAATTTTTGCAACGTATCCCGCAATTAAAGGCCCGAAACACACAAGGGAGTCGCGAGTGCCTTGGATCCTAATTCCGAAGTGCGGACAGCCCTCTCTTTTAGGTTGACCGTTTATAGGGATGATATTATCAACCGCTATGTGTCATGTGATGATAGCCTTCTCAACAAAGTTGATAAAGTTTCATTAGGACTCACATCAGACTGGACGCACTCGATACCATCAGTCCGTAAAGTGGACTTGCGGGCACTGGTTGGGCTGTAGCCGAAATGCTGAGTGAAGGCCCGGGTGAAGTTAGCAGCCGTCTCAAAGCCGAGCCACTGGGCAATATCGGAAACTTTCCGGTTTTCAGAGAGATCAGCAAGCATTTCATGCGCCGCAAGCAATCGCTTCTGACGAATATAGTTGAGTACTCCTCCGGAACTTTCAAATAGTTGATAGAGGTGGGTACGAGAAATTGCGAGTTCTTTGCTCAAAACATCGGGATTCAAATCACGAGACATGAGGTTCTTCTGGATAAAGCGTCTTGCCTTGGTCATCAGGCCCATCGAAGCGACGTGCTCACTCGCATTACCGTCTCTGACCAATGGAGCAATAGCATCGAATACGATCTGCCTTATTGCATCCCGCAACTCGGGTAAGTCCTCACTCGTTATCTGGCTTAGCCCCATCTGAAGACTGGAGATGAAATCGATCAGAAGATTGGCCCGATAGCCTCTAAGTGAGGCATTGTTGCTGGCTTCGGGCATTCCCCCGAGTCCTGCAAACTGGTCGACGGGAATAATCAGCATCACCGCTTCTGTCGCGAGCGCCCGGCCACGAAATGGATAGCCAAGTGAACGGATGTTGATCATGCCTGGTTCGTTTTCAGCAACGCGTCCATCCACTGCCGTCCAAGTGCGCCCGCTACGCAAAAAGCTGATATGCCAGTGATCGATTGGACTGAACCGAACCTGCTCTGGCGTGCGCTCATAGCTGAACGGTGGCGCGTTTTGCTCTATAAGCAACATACCATGAAGATCCCAGACTTTCTGCAATACAAGAAAGCCATCACGCGCATTAACGCCATCGGGCATACGCACATCATAAAGAGCCGCTATATGCTTTTTCCATGCAGAAAACTGCTCTGTGGCTCCCAGTGAATTAGTGGAAAATATCAGTGGGGCCAGAATATTAGTACTGCGACTATTTTCGCCGAGCGGCGTAAGTTGTACTCGCGCAGACTGGCGACGCTCAACAAATTCAGACTTAAGATCGTGTGCAGCCTTGTCGCTTGGGGTCGTCATGGCAACTCCTCAAACCAACTCCCAGGTCCAAGGTACGCGGAACGCCACCCAAGCCCCTGGCGGGATAGTAGCACTTGAGCAAGTAAAATCCAAGAAACTGGAACAATACAGTCTATTCGTTGGTTAAACCGTGCAGTTGATCATGACATCCATCGACGCCGCTATCTCATAAGCGTCGAAAATACTGCACTTACGGTGACAGCTGCGAGTATGCCCAGCGTTTGACGAGGTTTCTGCGCACCTAAAGAAACTTCAGACGAGGTACTGGAATACATTTGATGAAATGACCTGACTGTGTCGGATTTGATGAAAATTGTCATGAATATCCAGCCGGAGTTTTAACTGGTATCCGATAGAAAGCACGGTAATAACAACCGGAGGCAATCGTATGAACAATGTATTTGCGTATACTGTGCACCGCGAAAGCTTGAAATGGGCTGCCGCTATTGTCGTTGGACTGTCCGCTTCATTATGCCTGACGGCAGGCGCCGAAGCCAAGGATACCCGCAAGCAGAAAAGCGAAACGGTTTCCGTTTACCTCGTCAAGTACAAGGTAATTAGCCAAGCGCGCTACAACAAGCCTGCATCTGCCAAGGTCACCAGGGTTTCCGCCACGCAATATGCGGCCGGTACGCCCTATGTGTGCACGCCAAGCGGCTTCGGGCAGAAATCCCGCTGCTTCATCCGTGACTAGAGCGCACATCCCGAAAACTCTTGCACATTTTTCGGGATGTGCTCCATGGGACACCGGCTCGCAAGAACTCCATACAGATCAGCGAGCCGGCATGCTTGCCTGGCAATCATCCCGCTTCGGCTTTCATGATTGCCAGCCCCTTACTGACACGGTCGCCTCGCAATAGCTTGGCGGCCTCATCGGTCGGGCGTGGCGGATTGTTGCGGAAGACATACCAACTATTGCCCAGTGAGCGTTTCTGATAGATGACGCCATCTTTCTCGCGATGGAGAAAGCAGGTCGTATCGCTGCCGCCGCCCATCTTGTCGACCCAATAGGCCTGCAGGCAAAGCTTGCCGCGATTGGTGGCATACCAGCGCCCCCGCCCGTAAGACCACGCCCTGCCTTTCTGCGACCAGGCGACGAAACGATGTCTGTCGACCGAGAAATAGCCGCCGCCATCCTTCCATTTCCATGACTTACCGGAATAGAGCGCCTCAAGCGCGTCGGCTGATAGCGGTGCAGCCGCCGCAGCTTTGATGGCGATCGGGTCCTCGGTTTTCTGTTTCGGCGCTGCATCGGCGGCGCCTACCAGAAGAAGCACGGACAGCGCCGCACCTACGGTTCTCAAACGGATCGAAAACATTGTCGTATTCCTGTTCAGACGTTAGAGCATTTCCAGCTAAAGTGCGAAGCGGTTTTGCGTGGGGTAAATGCGACATCAATCAAGCGGATGGTTCGCAACCCGCCAGTCAGGCCGCCCGACACCCCGTGGCCACGGATAGACTTCGCGGTCGTTGAAGTAGACGGTCGCAGTCAGTTCCGGAAATTCGGGCTGCGGCTTGTTGGTCTCCTGTGCCCAGGCCCGGACATAGGCGTCGCTTCCTTCATAACCGAGCTCGGCGATGACAATCGGCTTCTTGAAGCCCACCACCCGGTCGTATCCCGGTTTTGTCCGTTCAACGAATGTGGACGCATGTCCCAGTTCCAGCATATCATAAGGCTCATAGCCGAACACCGACAGGCCGATCACATCGACATAGCCATCGCCCGGATAGTAGGCCTCAAGCCCCGCATCTCCCTTCGGCGACCACATATATTTGGCGTGCGGCAATGACTTGCGGCAGACATTGACCGCATGCTGATAGGCGCGGACATAACCCTGTGCCGACCAGTAGGACCAGGTGAACTGGCCCGTCTTGTCGTCCATTTCCTGCGCCCAGCGAATGGTCACGGGGCTCTTCAGCTTCGAAGCAGCAGAGCAGACGGCGGCCATGTTCGTATCGTAATGCCCCCGCACTATCCCGCTCAGGAGATCATCCGGCGCAACGCGCCAGTCGCGAGCCCACGACCAGGGTTCGACGGTGATCAGCAGTTCGCGGCCCCGTTCCTGCGCATAGGCATCAGCGGTTGACAGGCTCGTCAGGTCCACATCCTCCCACGGGAGGAACAGATGTTCGATGCGGGAATTGGGATCGTTGGTGAAATCCCCGTGCGGATCATAGGCCCCGAACATGATGGATTGCGGAGTTATAACCGGGCGCTTGTCATGGAACATGTTGCGAGTGTCGACATTGGCACCCGAAACACCACTCGCCGCGTAAACAGCGGTTGAAAACAGCCCACCGCAAAGAATGGCCGTTGCTATTTTATATGAGGTTTTCATCGCCGCCTCCTTTATTGTACGGGCGATTGGGCAACGGGCAGCACCAAATTCAGCGCTTCCGTTTTCGGCGTTATTGTTTCGATGGAGAGGAGCTTGCGCGCCTCATCATCCTTGTTTCCGCCAGCATGGCGGAAGACGTACCAGACACCGTCCGGCTCGCGTTTCTGATAAATGGTCCCATCGGAGATACGGTGGGAGAAGCAGGTCTTGTTCGGGAAGACACCCTGAGCCAGATGCCATTTCGCATCGAAGCACATCTGGCCCGACCAGGTAATCCGCCAGCGGCCTTCGGCCCATGCCTTGCCCTTCTCGCCAGTGACACGGGCGGTGAAGCGGCGGTTCTGGCGTTCCATCCGGCCAGCCCCGTCGGCCCACTGCCAGTTCTTGTCACGATAGAGTAGGTAAAGCTCAGCAGGCGTCATCACACGGGTGCCATCGGGCAAACCATCTGGCGGAATCGTTGCCGCTCCAGCCGGTCCGCTTAGCCCCGCAAGCAGGACAACCAGCGGCAGAACACATCTGCTCCGATCAGTGTTCCGACCAGATCGGCACCGTTGTTCTTCAAACATCACATGTTTCATTTGAACCTCCCACGACCTTCAGGTTGCGCGCACCCGCCAAGGGTTCTTTCGATTGAGGGATGCGCGCGTGCGGCAGAACGTTTGTTGGTCTTGTTTCCTGCCGCTGTTGAACAGGACGGCCGATTGTCGAAATCCGAAAGCCCAGATTCTCGGCAACCGCCGGTGAAAAGACATTCCGCAGATCGACGAGTAAAGCGTCCCGCATGACCTGTTTCATCCGAACGAGATCAAGCTTGCAGACACTGTCCCATTCGGTCACGACCACCGCCGCATCGGCAGTGCTCAGGCACTCGTAAGGATCGTCGTAAAACTCAACGTCGCTGAGAAGACGGCGTGCATTCTCCATTCCGGCCGGATCATAGGCCCGGATGCTGGCCCCAAAGCGCTGCAAGGTTTCGATGAGCGGGATGGACGGTGCGTCGCGCATATCATCCGTATCGGGTTTGAACGTCAGGCCGAGGACAGCAATCGTCCGGCCTTCGACACTGCCGCCGAGCGCATCCAGAACCTTCAGCGCCATGCGACGCTTGCGCGCTTCATTGACGGTAACCGTTTCCTCGACCAGTCGCAGGGCAACCCCGTGATCCTGGGCAGTGCGCAACAGCGCAATCGTATCCTTTGGAAAACAGGAGCCACCATAGCCCGGCCCCGCATTGAGAAAGCTGGTGCCGATACGCTTGTCCAGCCCCATGCCGAGCGCCAGCTCGGTGACATCGCTGCCGACTTCCTCACACAGATCCGACAGTTCGTTTATGAAGGTGATCTTGGTTGCGAGAAAGGCGTTGGCTGCATATTTGATCAGTTCCGATGTCCGGCGCTTCGCGATCACGATTGGCGTCTTTGCGGCCTCAAGTGGCGTAGCATAAAGGGCGACAAGCGCAGAACGTGCGCGTTCGTCCTCCACGCCGATGACGACGCGATCGGGCTCGAGGAAATCGCGGATCGCGACACCCTCGCGCAGAAACTCCGGATTGGACGCAACGGAGAATGTGCCGGGTCGGCGAACCGAGCCGATGATCTTCTGCACCACATCGCCTGTGCCGACCGGAACGGTGGACTTGACCACGACGACGCTATGATTGTCGATCAGCGGCGCAAGCTCGCGAGCGGCCATATAGACGAAGGACAGATCGGCATCGCCGTGACCGGCCCGTGCCGGTGTGCCGACGGCGATGAAGACAAGCTCCGCGCCCTTGACGGCTTCCGCCAAATTGGTCGTGAATCTCAGCCGGCCAAAGGCGAAATTGCGTTCCACCAGCTCATCCAGCCCCGGCTCGTAGATCGGCACGATGCCGCGCTCCAGCCGGGCGATTTTCTGGGCATCCTTGTCGACACAGACGACCTCGTGTCCCCATGCTGCGAAACACGTGCCACTGACCAATCCGACATATCCCGTACCGATAACAGCGATCTTCATAATCGTCGCGCCTCTTTCGCCTAGTTCTCTGCGCTGGCCGCACCGGTGCGCCAGCGTGGATTGAAGATTGTCCTGTGGACGTCGCGCCCGCCCCTTCCAGCACCCGCGACCGAGAAGCGGTCGTCAAATACCGTGAAGCTTTTCGTGCCCCAGCTCAGTGCCTCGATGCCGTCGCGTCCGCGCTCGACAGTGGTAAAGCCGGTCAGCGCGACCAGCGCCGTAAAACTGCACGCCATTGCCGGTCGATAGAAGCGGCTCGTCATCCGCACGTTATTTTCGCGTGTGTGCTGGATCACGATCATTGCCATCAGGAACAGGTAGAAACACGCATTGATGATCGCGAAGATGAAGAAGCCTCTCGTCTGATCCGCACCGCCGACGAGAAGGACCGGCAGAATGGACAGGCCGGAGATCAGCGCATAGGGAGCGATCACCCGCAGTGGCACCGGATCGACCTCGGATGAGCCTTTCGGCGTGACACGAAAATCGACAAAGGAACAGGTCAGCCAGTCGCGGAAAGCTGCGAAGGCTCCCGCCAGAACCCAGGGCCAGCGCGCCAGCAGGAACAGCATCGCTTCCCAACTGAAAATCCTGC
The DNA here is from genome assembly GCF_025846885.2 of Brucella sp. HL-2. Lineage (NCBI taxonomy): Bacteria > Pseudomonadati > Pseudomonadota > Alphaproteobacteria > Hyphomicrobiales > Brucellaceae > Brucella > Brucella sp. HL-2. Next base: position 11,347 of record NZ_JAOYTK010000043.1, read on the forward strand.
CGTCGATGGGGCGGAACGTCTTGCTCGACCGCCACCAGAATGCCAGTGCCAGAATCACGAGCGATTGCGGCATGAAGTGCATCAGGAAGGCTGGATAGGTCACGCTGACGAAATTATCGCCATAGATCAGGATGGCTATCGGCAGAATGAATGTCAGCGCCAGAAAGAAGGCATAGAGCGGGTACCAGAGCTGCGAGAACAGGAACTGAATCTTCAGCCGCAGCGGCAGCCGTCCGATCAGCTTTGGGGTATATTGCAGCAGAATCATCACGAGACTACGCGACCATTGGAATTCCTGCGTCACGAGATCGGCGAAGGTGCGCGGGCCATCGCCATGGGCGATGGCGTCCAGCGCGTGAACGCCTCGCCAGCCATGCGCATTCATGAACAGTGTCGTGGAATGATCCTCGGCCAGTTCCGGTCCGAGACCGCCAATCTCCTTCAGCGCCGCCGTGCGCACCGCATAATGGGAGCCGATGCAAACCGGGGCAAAGCCGCCATTGTAACCGGCCTGCAGCGAGCCATGCATGCTGGCTTCCACATAAAGACGCCCGCGGGCCGACCAGCTTTCATGCGCATTGCGATCACAAACGCTCGGCGCGGAAACATAACCGATAGCCGGATCGGCGAAGGGCCGCAGAATGTTGAAGAGATAACCCGGTTCAGGCACATGATCGGCATCGAGCTGCGAGACGAAATCATAGCGCTCATAGCCATAGTGATCGTAGAAGAAGGCGAGATTGCCTTCCTTGCACCGGGTACGGCGCGGCCAGGTCTGCCGATGATAGTCGGCGCGGCCCTTGCGCGTGGAAACGAACACGCCATGTTCACGGCACCAGGCAAGCGTCGCGGGCGAAGGGTCCTCATCGGCAAGCCAGGTATCGTGCGGCACATCCTGCGCCAGCATTGCGCGCAAGGTTTCTGCCACTACCTCGAAAGGTTCGGAGGGAGCCTTGGTGACGGCCATGGCGACGCGGCTTCCGGCGGGGATGCGAAGCGGCCCGGTCGGGCGCGCTGCGTGGATGAAAACCGTGATGAAGTAAATCGGCAGGATCGTGATCCAGGCGAGGAGCGCCGTCACAAGAATTGAGCCGAGCAGATGATTGTGCGTTGCGCTGATGAACCACCATTGCCAGAAATAGGCGATGGCGAGGCCCCACAGGACGATGCCCACCACATATTCCACCCGCTTGCGGCCAGTGAAGATGGGCGCCAGCAATGGTTCCGTCTCACCTGTATCGCCATCAAAGGCTGGATGAAGCTCGCGCCGTGTCATGTCCGCATCTCCAGACCAAAGAAGGGCGCAGCCGTGTGGATGATCGTGTCGAGATCAGAATGAAGCGTGCGAAAGCCAAGCTTTGCCGCAGCCTCCGACGGATCGGCATAAAGCACCGGCGGATCGCCTGCCCGGCGCGCGCGCATTTTGACTGGCACTGTGCAGCCAGAAAGCCGTTCTATCGCATCCACGATTTCCTTGATGGATGTTCCGCGCCCGGCTCCCAGATTGAGAACCAGGTTTCCGCCGCCATTAAGAAGATACTCGAGCGCTAGCACATGGGCCCGTGCCAGATCGACCACGTGAATGTAGTCGCGAATGCAGGTGCCATCCGGCGTTTCATAATCGTCGCCATAGACTTCCAGACAATCTGCCATGCCCGCCGCAGCCAGCATTGCCCGTGGTATCAAGTGGGTTTCGGGGTCGTGCTTCTCTCCCAGTTCGCCATCCAGATCGGCACCGCAGGCATTGAAATAGCGCAACACCGCGTAAGGCATACCATAGGCTGCCGAATAGTCAGTCAGCATATGTTCCGCGATCAGCTTTGTGCGGCCATAAGGATTGATCGGGTTTTGCGTTTCGCCTTCGCGGATCGGCAGTGCATCCGGAATGCCATAGGTGGCGCAGCTCGATGAGAAAATGATTGGGCGGCCGCCTGTCAGGCGGCTCGCCTCCAGAACGGACTGAATGCCGCCGACATTGTTGCGATAATATTTTGCGGGGTTCGTGACGGATTCCCCCACATAGGCCGAGGCCGCAAAGTGGATGATGGCTGCCGGATCAAAGGTCCTGATGGCAGCGATAAGCTGCTCCTGCGAAAGCGTGTCGCCCTCGACAAACGCGCCCCAGCGCACGGAAGACCGGTGACCCGTCGACAGGTTGTCATAGACGACCGGCGAAAATCCGCTCTTATGCATAAGCTTGGCGGTATGGCTGCCAATGAAGCCAGCGCCGCCGGTGACGAGTATATTTTGCCTTGTCATCTCGCCACCTCGAAGAGTTCGCCTGACGGCCTGACAAGCTGGCGTTCGAAATAGGCGATCGTCTGCTTCAGTCCTTCGACAAGTGCAATGTGTGGCTCCCAACCAAGCTCGCGCTTGGCGAGCATGATGTCGGGACGACGCTGGCGCGGATCGTCGGTTGGCAGCGGACGGTAGACGATGCGTGAGGACGAGCCTGTCAGCGCAATGATCTGCTCGGCCAGTTCACGCACCGTGAACTCGCCCGGATTGCCGAGATTGACAGGCTTTTGAACCTGGCTGCTCATCAGGCGGCTGAAGCCTTCGATGAGGTCATCGACATAACAGAAGGAACGGGTCTGCGAGCCGTCGCCATAGATGGTGATGTCTTCATGCTTGAGGGCCTGAACGATGAAGTTCGACACGACTCGCCCATCGTCGGGCCGCATGCGCGGGCCATAGGTGTTGAAGATGCGCACGATACGGATATCGACGCCATACTGCTTGTGAAAATCGTAGAACAGCGTTTCGGCGGAGCGCTTGCCTTCGTCATAGCAGGAGCGGGGGCCGAACGAGTTCACATTGCCCCAATAGGCTTCCGGTTGCGGATGCGTCTGCGGGTCGCCATACACTTCCGACGTCGAAGCCTGAAAAATCCGTGCCTGATAATGTGCTGCAAGTTCGAGTAGATTGAGCGAGCCGATGACACTCGTCTTCATCGTATGCACCGGATCGGCCTGATAGTGCGGCGGCGATGCGGGGCACGCGAGATTGTAAATCTCGTCCACCGGCAGATCGATCGGGTTGACGATATCATGACGCACGAAGCTGAACCTGTCGTAACGCAGCAGATTGCGTAGATTCTCAAGCCGCCCCGTCGACAAATTATCGACGCAGATGACGAAATTTCCTTCGTTCAGAAGACGCTCGCAAAGATGAGAACCGAGAAACCCTGCACCACCTGCTACAAGAATGCGCCGTGTTGACATGCGCTCTACAGATATAACCGACGATCTGAAATTTATATTCACGAGATCCTCCAACACTACTCGTTACGGGCGTCCTTTGTTGAAAAAGAACAGCATTTCCCTCTGCGGATTCGAATTGAACCGCACTAATTTGTGTTTGTTGAATGCTTTACCTGATGATTGAAAGTAACCGCGCTGAAGACCAGAGTCGTTATCTTAGAATCCTAAAACTTATCCGCGCGTCCATTTTTTAGGCTCTGATAACCTAACCCTGGATATGTTCGGATCAACCGAAACGGCTTGTCCTATCGGCCTAAGTCGGTGGATTTATGAGCAAACCGTTTTTGTTGTCCAATCCAGAAGACGGCTCCTCCCACTGTTGATTGCCGCTGAGAACTGATGGAGTGGGGGTGCGGACGAAAACTTGGACTACCAGGGAGGTGGTTCATGTATTCCTACGAAGACCGGATGCGAGCAGTTGCGCTCTACATCAAGCTGGGCAAGCGCCCGAAAGCGACTATTCGCCAGTTGGGCTATCCAAGCAATAATGCTTTGAAGGGTTGGTACCTGGAATACGAGCACCTTCTTGATCTGCGTTTAGGATTTGCGCCCCGAGCCCCAAAGTTCACACAGGCGCAGAAAGAAGCGGCTGTTGAGCACTACCGCACGCATGGTCGTTGTGTTTCTGCAACGATGCGCGCTTTGGGCTATCCCGGCGTGCAACGTTGACAGCATGGGTTCGTGAGGCGTTTCCCGAAACCAGCAA
>NZ_JAOYTK010000044.1:0-15196 GCF_025846885.2 Brucella sp. HL-2
CAGGGACGACAGACGAAACTTGGTCGCCATGATGCTGATTCCTTTCTGATAACCGCATCAGTTTCCACCGCGAAATCATCAAATGTGAGTCAGAGCCAATATTCCGTTCCGATTGACACCCTTCTTTCTTGGCGGCTGCATAGAGATCATCGAGGAGCTCAGCTCGGACACTGCCTGGAAGAGCTGCAGCAATGGCAAGTGCCGAGACAATGGTAGCGCGGCGGACATATCCAACTTTCATTCTCATCGATCTCCCCCTGGGCGTGATCATCTGTTGTTACTAATTTCTTGCGATCATTTGCCCGGCTGATGTAACAATTGGATGAAGCATAAACGTCCATTATGCCTCCAATGAGTAGACCAATTTGAAAGTAGAAAGCTGATGGTCAAGCAGCACGAGGGTGCCATTCTGCCATTCCTGCGTGTCCAGGAGACAGCATCAGTCGCCAAGTTCAGGCAGTTGCAGGATCAGTTGCGCACGGCAATCTTGAAAGGTCACTTGCGGGCCGGGGCGCGCCTGCCAGCAAGCCGCGTTCTAGCAGACGAACTTGGCATAGCGAGGCAAACCATCGTGCGCGTACTGGAAAACCTGAAGGCCGAAGGCTATCTGGAAGCGCGGCAAGGTGCAGGAACCTACGTTGTGGACACTTTGCCAAGCCGCCCTATCCAGAACCGAGCATTGCAAACAACAAGCAACTTCTCGCCGACGTCGACCATGCGTCTTTCACAGATTGGCAAACTGTCGCAGAGTGTTTCGTCCGATATTGGTCATGTGGATTACAAGCCGTTTCTTCCTAATCGCCCGGCGATAGACCAGTTTCCGTTTGCGATTTGGCGCAAGTGCTGGAATTCGGCGACACGCGGTGGCCGCGCAGCCGCCGTCGGCTACGGTGATCTTTCCGGTGAACTTGTCCTTCGACAACGTATCGCCGAATACCTTGCACTACACCGACACGACCCATGCGACCCGGAGCAGATCGTCATTACCCCCGGTGGTCACTGCGCCTTTGCGCTCTCAGCAATGGCACTTGCCAACCCTGGGGACGGCATATGGTTCGAAGATCCTGGACCAGTGACAATCTATAATTTGTTCCGCACACTTGGACTCAAAATGTGCTTGGTCAACGTCGACGCCAACGGGATGGACGTTGACGGGGCAATTGCCCGCCATCCCGACGCCCGGCTTGCTTTTGTCATGCCATCACGTCACCATCCCATGGGTATGACACTGTCCCTATCGCGTCGACTGGCAATTCTGGAATGGGCCCAGCGAAGCGATACATGGATCATAGAAGACGATTATGACAGTGAATTTCGTTATGTTGGTGCTCCGTTGCCCTCCATGCGCTCTATCGACGTTCATGATCGTGTGATTTATGCGGGCAGTTTCAGCAAGGCGCTTTATCCGGGCCTCCGCATTGGTTATCTGGTCCTGCCGCCACAATTAGTCGGCACGTTTCGCAATCTGTCTAGCCTTATCAATCGCAGCATGCCTGTAGAGACTCAGCTGGCTCTGGCCGACTTTATCGCTGAAGGACATTTCGCCAATCACCTGCGCAGAATGCGTAATCTTTATGCCGAGCGAAGAACGGCCTTTATCCAAGCAGGACAATCGCTATTCAATGACCCAGCTCATATTGAATGCTCTGAAAGTGGCCTCAACGCCCTATTGTGGCTTCCTTCGTCGTCCGGCGATCGCCCTGCGACAGCAACTGCCTTCAAATTGGGATTACAGACCTATCCCCTCTCCGACTATACAATTCAAGTCGAACGTCAGGGCGCGCTTATAATGGGCTTTGCCAATGTCGCAGCCGACAAGATGAAACCCTATCTCGAAAAGCTGGCAACCGCGCTGGACTTGCGGTGATCTGAAGGTGCAAATTTATTCTATCACAACGCAGACCGGAGCGCCGCCAAGTTGTATGATACCTGCCCCTTTGAAAGGGGTTGCGCTATCCAAATATCATTCAAATATTAACGTTCAGTCGGACGTATCCGTTATTTCGTTTAGTATTTTCTTCCATAGGTCTACAAGTTTTCGACCGGTTGCAATTTCCGGATCGAAACTTTGATGTACTGCTATTCCGCGTAATACCGACAAAATCAGATGAAGCTTTAAGGTATCCGCCTGGTTTGCGGGTTCAAAACCCACCAGTTTCGATACACGCAAATCACGTATATCGACCCATCGCTTCATTTCATCGCGCAATCTCTGACCCAGTTCGTTATCCAAGCGCGCCGCCAGCATCAATTCAATCGCCGCTATATATCGCGCGTCTGCAAAGATATTGAGCCACAGCGTTTCAGTTAGTTCAGAGAGTGAATAACGTGTCTCGTCCGGGTTTGTCGCAACAGGATGAACTATCTCCCAGTCCTCGTGGAGTTGGCGAAGGGCCGCAACAAGTAGGTCATTGCGCGAAGGAAACTGGTGTGTCAGTGCGCCACGCGAAACTTTTGCCTTTTGCGCGATCATAGCTGTTGAAATGAGTCCGTGCCCGACTTCAGCGAGCGCCTCAAGTGTTGCCTGGCAAACCCTTGACCGGGTGGATGACGAGCGTTCCGCTTGCGTTTTCCTACGCAAATGCGTCGAATTTTGAGCCCTGATCGGTTTAGCGGAGCTGTTCATGAGATTGGGTCTCTACAAATGACGACGACTTAGATGAGTGCCTGGATATTAAGCGAACTGCATCTAAAATCAACATAAGATGCCTATGCCCCCCCTATAAATCTAAATTAAAACAGTGATATAAGTGATTCCTAAACATAAAAACAAACCAGTCTGTTTTTATGTAGACAAGCTTCAATCCTCATGCAAGAATAAGGCCAATATACTTATTGTATACAAGCGTCGAAACTGGCGCGTTATGGGGAATGAACAATGACGGGTTTTGTGTTTTTCGGTGGCCAGATTCTGGATGTTGACGACGGTATACTCAAGTCGGGGCTTGAGGTACTGGTCGAAGGTGACCGCATTATAACGGTTAGCGACCAGCGTATCGATGCTCCAGACGCGCAGAGAATTGACCTTGCCGGTCGAACATTGATGCCAGGGCTTGTCGATGCACACGTCCACGTGGCAGCGACGCTTGTCGATCTTGCTGAAAATGCCGCTTTGCCGACATCTCTCATAGCTCTGCGTAGCGCCAAGATCATGCGCGATATGCTGATGCGAGGGTTCACAACCCTTCGCGATTTGGCTGGCGCCGATCTTGGTTTGAAGCTTGCCGTCGACGAAGCGGCAGTTGAAGCCCCTCGCCTGATTATCTGTGGTAAGGCGTTGAGTCAGACGGTCGGCCATGGTGATTACCGTAAGCGTTACGACAATCGACCCTTGCATGAAGCCCGATTGGGAAGTCTGGGACGCATTGCCGATGGCGTCGATGAAGTCCGCCGCGCGGCACGCGAAGAAATCAAGAATGGTGCACAATTCATCAAGATCATGGCCAACGGCGGCGTTGCCTCGCCAAATGATCCCATCCACGTATTGCAATATTCACGCGAAGAAATTTGCGCCATTGTGGAAGAAGCCGAGAATTACGGACTTTACGTTGCAGCTCACACATATTCAGACGCTTCCATTCGCCGTGCGGTTGAATGCGGGGTTAAATCGCTTGAACATTGCAATCTCATAACTCCCGAGACTGCGCGACTGGCCGCAGAAGCTGGCGCAATTGCTTGTCCAACACTGGTTGCTTATGAAGGGCTGGCTTTGGAAGGAGCAAGCTTTGGTTTAAGTGCGGATTCTCAATCAAAAATTGATACAGTGCGCCGTGGTGGGCTGGAGTCGTTGGCTATTATGCGTGATGCCGGTCTTCCAATGGCATTCGGATCAGATCTGCTCGGGCAGCTTCACAAATATCAGTCAATGGAGTTTTCATTACGCGCAAGCGTTTTAACGAACAGCGAAGTGCTGCATTCCGCGACGAGAGTTTCAGCAAAGCTATGCGGCATGGAAAATCAGATAGGGGTAATTGCACCAGGTGCCTATGCCGACCTTCTGATTGTGGATGGCAACCCATTAGAAGATATCACCACACTGGAACGTCACGACGAGTGTTTGACTGCCATTATGAAGGGCGGCGTCTTTCATAAAAACACGATAGCGGAGTAGGTCACATGGTCCGAGGCAATTCTCTTACAGAGCGCCTGGGACGACTGGGAGCAGCTACAATGATTGCATTCAGCCTTGTGCTGATGCTCCTGCCCCTTGTGCTTGTGTTCTGGCTGTCAGTGATCTCAAATGAGATATTGTCGTTGCCGGTCGAAGGCTATTCACTCCACTGGTTTTCGGAAGCCTTTCGTCAACCTCAATTTCTGAGTGGATTCCTACTTTCTATAGCTGTCGCAAGCTTTGCGATGCTGGCCGGTCTTCTGGTTTCTGTTCCAGCAGCAATGGTGATTGTGCGACGGCGTTTCCGCGGTCGAAGTGCTTTGATCCAGCTTTTGATGTCACCTCTTACGGTGCCAGCAATCGTCATTGGTGCCGCGCTGTACGTGACCGTTGTTGAAATCGAAATTGCGTCTGGCGCACCAATCGTGGGTTCAACAGGTGTGTTTGTGGCAGGGCATGTCTTGCTGACAATTCCTTGGTGTATCCGCTTACTTCTTGCTTCGCTTGAAGGTGTAAATATGTCGGTTGAGGAGGCCGCAGCTTCACTCGGAGCTCAGCCAGCGACAGTTGTTTGGCTCATAACTTTACCGCTTATTAAACCAGGGATTTTCGCGGCCGCTGTGTTCTCCTTCGTCGTCAGTTTCGGCAATCTGGAGGTCTCGATTTTCCTGTCTAGCCCGGGACAGGTAACGCTTCCAGTCGCGATGATGCAGTATTTGGAATGGAAAATTGATCCAACAATCGCAGCCGTTTCTGTTCTGCAAGTGCTTTTTGTGGCGCTGATGCTGATGATTTCAAATCGCTTTGTAAATATTTCGAGGATGGTCTGATGGCTGGTGTACAAATTCAGGGACTGACCAAAACCTACGGGGCTTTCCGGGCCGTATCCGACATGACGCTTGACGTTCATGAGGGTGAGTTCCTTATCTTTTTGGGACCATCAGGCTGCGGTAAGACGACAACTTTGCGCATGCTGGCTGGCTTTATCGAACCAGATGCCGGAACCATGCGTCTGGGAAGCAGGGAAATCACTTACGAGCCTCCGTATCGCCGCAATATCGGTCTGGTATTTCAGAATTATGCACTTTTCCCGCATCTAAGCATTTTCGAGAATGTTGCCTTTGGCCTTCGCCGCAGAAGAGTAGCGGAACCAGAACTGAAAAACCGCGTACGGCACGCTCTCGAACTTGTAGATCTCGCGCACTTGATGGACCGCTTGCCCAAACAGTTATCCGGTGGCCAGCAACAACGTGTCGCCATTGCTCGCGCTATAGCAATTCGGCCCGATATGCTGCTTCTCGACGAGCCTTTATCCAATCTGGATGCACGTTTACGTCTGCAAGTCCGGGATGAGCTTCGTAGCCTGCAAAAAACTCTTGGTATTACAACAATTATGGTCACTCACGATCAGGAAGAGGCCATGTCGGTTGGCGACCGGTTGGTACTGATGCGTTCGGGGGTGATTGAACAGATCGGCAGTGCGGAACAGTTGTATAAGCAGCCCACAAACCGCTTTGTCGCTGATTTTATTGGTCGAGCAAATTTTCTAACCGGACAAGCAACGGACAGTGGAAGTTTTACGACTGATGGAGGTGTGCGATTTCATGCTGCTCTTAATTCCAAGACGGCAACCGAGGTGCTTATCCGACCAGAGGCACTCCGTCTGAGCAAAGCGCCCTTACCTTCCGCACAAAATAGTCAGACCGTCATAATCAAAAAGCATGTGTTCTTAGGGGGCATGGTCGAAATTGATCTCGTGCTTCCCGACGGTCAGCATTTGACAGCTGTTGCTTCGCCTCGCGAACTCAATGAGGCCAATATCAACCTCGTTCCTGAAAACTCGATAACAATTAGCATCGCGCCGGAGGACGTCGTGTTGCTTTAGTCATTCATTCCCGAACGAGGCAGTAGACCTCCGGGAACGGTCAAACAACGATTACAAGGGGAATTAACATGACCAAAATAAGCAGACGCACTTTTGGAATTCTTTCTGGAAGCCTCATGGCCTCCACGATGCTGCCCTCTTTTGCCAAAGCCGCAGGACGGCTTGTCGTTGGCACTTGGGGTGGTGACTATCAGAATCTGCAACAAATCAATATTGCGGATGGCAATCTGAAGGGCAGTGGAACCCAGGTTATATATGATCCTGCCACTGACACAGTGCGTAGAGCAAAGCTGTTGGCAGAACGGCGCTTGCCGCGCGGGTCTATGGATATTGCCTGCCTAACCCGGCAGGGCAGCTTTGAAATGTTCCAGAACGGACTGACTGAAGAGCTGGATGAAACGAAAGTACCCAACCTAAGTAAGGTTCTACCTTTCATTCGCACAAACTACTCCATCCCGCATATCTACACTGGTCGTGTCATTCTTTACAATCCAAAGCAAGTCAGTCCCGCACCGACGTCTTACGCTGACTTGTGGGACCCCAAGTATGCCGGGCGTGTGGGTGTAATCGATCTTCAGTATCAGACAACAATAGAATCTGCTGCGATGATTGCTGGCGGCGGTCCTTCGGATTACGAGCCGGGAAAAACCAAACTACTGGAGTTGAAAAAGCAGGGCGTTAAGATCTACCCAACCAATGAAGCCCTCGCACAAGCGCTTAAGTCCGGTGAAATCGTGATGTGCATTATGTGGAATGCTCGCGGTTACATGTGGAAAAAGGCGGGTATCGATATCGAAATTGCCATTCCGAAAGAAGGCATTGGACTTTACCTCTCAGATATGAGTGTGCCTAAAAACGCACCTAATAAGGAAGCGGCATACCAGTATTTGAACGCGATGCTTGAACAGGTGCCCCAGACAGCATTTGCTGAGCAGATGGGTTATGCGCCGACCAACTCCGAAGTGAAGTTGCCAGCGGAACTTGCATCAGCCGTAGATTACACATCGGAGCAACGCGAGCAATTTGTGCTACCCGATCTGGAGTATGTCGCAAAAGCGGATTCAGATCTGCAAAACTGGTGGAACAAAGAGTTTAAGGCGTGATTATTGCAACAACCTGTCTGGCTTAACCAGACAGGTACAATTCTAAATTTCTCGGTGTAGTCATGCAAAAAAAATCTTTTCCCGCCGCCGCACTTCTCATGCCTGCGACGGGGTTGGTCCTCGTATTCATGGCTCTGCCGCTGCTTTACCTGTTGAGCTATAGTTTTAATGATTTTGTGCCTGGCGAGTTTGTGGCGCAAGGCTTTACTGTAGCAAACTTTGCGACATTCTTTACCGACCCCTACTACCTAAATGGCATGGGTACGACTCTGCTCATGGCAGCGTCAGTTACCGCAGTCTGCGTCGTACTAAGTTTACCACTGGCCGACTGGATTTCACGCCAGAGTGGTAGCCTCAAAACTTTGCTTTTAATGGCAGTTATCCTACCACTCTTTATTTCTAACGCTGTTCGCGCTGCGGGCTGGATGGTGGCTTTCGGTCAGACCGGCGTGTTGAATTTTCTGCTTATGAAAATTGGGGTTATTTCCACACCACTGACCATCATGCAGACACCGACTGCCGTGTTTATCGGTATCACCGCAGTCAATCTTCCCTATGTCGTTCTAACACTGCAAAGTGTCTTTGAGGGGTTAGACGAGAATATTGATTACGCATCAGCCAGTCTCGGTGCCTCGCCATTCCAAAGCTTCATGCTTGTACGCCTACCACAGATCATGCCGGGTCTTCTCGCAGCTTCGGTTTTATCGTTCATTCTGACCATGAATGCATATGCCACGCCGGTACTTCTTGGTGGTCCATCTTTCCGTATGATGGCACCAATGATTGTGACTGAAATACTGAACAAAGCAAACTGGCCGCTCGGCGCTGCGCTCGCCCTCATTCTGCTGACCGTAACGGTCACAATATCAGTGCTCGCCGGGCTCTTTATTCGTAGGAGATATTAATGGTGGCCGAAACTTTGTTAAGTTTTGAAACGTTGCAACCGAGAACTTAGTCAGTTACTGAAATGATACGTTGAGATCGATGTAAATCGACGCTCCAATCCGCCACGTTTCATTCTGAACTTACTAAACTGAACTCGAAATAGTATAATTTCGAGTGGAACTCTTAACATATGGTAAAATCGATTTTTGCCATATGTACTATCACAAATATTCTCAACTCTCTGAACGAGAGCCTGAAGATGATAGAAAATCATCCCGAGGCAATAAAAGATGGATTGCCTCTCTGCCAAAAAAGGAGCCTTCGTTGAAGATGCTCTCTTCTTTTTCCAACATGGTTCGTTGATACAGAAATGTAGTAACGTTGACACGTTTTGGAGAGTTTTTAAGCCGCACCCTACATCTGCTATTCGAAATCGAGACACTATTCATTTTGTAGATGCTGGCCATCCGAGCGATCATCCTGCATTTATATCCCCCCATACCAATCATATCCGTAATCTTCCCAGTAGCCCCCTCTCCCGCCCTGTATGTTTGCAAAGCCGGATACAAGTTCTATTGATTTTATATATTTACTCATCTTGTAACCAAGTTGCCTTTCGACCCGTAAACGGAGAGGTGCACCATTCTCAACCGGCAACGCGCGATCATTAAGGCCATAGGCCAATATTGTCTGCGGATGACGTGCATCAATCAGATCTATACTGCCATAAAACAACGCTGGGCCTTTCGCAGTGTCCACGGCATCGAAGCAATGAAAGACGACATAACGTGCAGACGCTGTCGGACGGACAATCTCAAGAATTTGCCTCAAAGGAACCCCAGTCCATTTTGCAACCGTACTCCAACCTTCGACACAGTCATGGCGGGTAATCTGCGTGCGTTGAGGCATGTTGCGCAATTGCTCCAGCGAGATACTCGCAGGGGTCTCCACAAGGCCATGCACTTGCAGGTGATAATTGGCAAAATCTCGTTTTCGAAGGGCAACGTATTCTTCTGTTTCCGGGTCAGTTTCACCGTTCGACTTTTGACCCTGGCGTATTTCGCTTTCGCTATATTCTCTTGCCAAAGCATCACGACCTTGCAACCTGCGCTACACTACGTAGGTCAAATCGTTCGCCTTTTGGAGTACGCGCCGGGTGGTGTCTTCGCTTTCGCCAACAAAGTCAAAAGCATTGCAGCCGCTAAGTAGAATGGATGACGCGGCAGCCCCTGTGAAACCGAGGAAGTGCCGTCTGGATAGTTGCAATCTGGTCATGATGACTTTTCCGTTTTATCTTCGGCGTTATCAACGCGATACCAACCGGAAATCATCGACCGCAATTCGTTGATCGGCCCCGCAGCAAACACCATTACGATATGGACCAGGAAGAACAGCGCCAGCGATAGTGCAGCTATGAAATGAAGCGCACGCGCAGTCTGACGTCCACCGAGCCACTCGGTCAATGGGAGAATGGCATCCATACCCGGAGACATCGCCGAACCTGTGAGCGCGATCAGCGGAAACAGTCCGAAGAAAACAATACAATAGGTCAGCTTTTGCAACGGGTTGTAGGATTTTCTATGCTCAAAGCGAAACTTCACGTGATCGATCAGATCGCCCGGTAAACGCTGGATATCTGAAGCAGATGGCAGAATATCTTTCTTCAGATGTCCATTAAGAATACTACCCACAAGCCACAATGCAAGGGTAGCCACAAAAAGCCATGCAAAAAAGAAATGAACTATGCGTCCTGTGGCAAGATCACGGTAAGACGGAATGGTCAGTGCTGGCGGAAAGGCCTGATAATGCAGTGCATCCGCTGTGCCCGTTACACCCAGAATGCCCGTCGTGACGATAGTCTTCCCCAGAATGTCAACCCGGCCTTCTGGACCCTTTTCACCGTCGACAGAATAAATAGCAAGGACTGCGTTATCGTAACTGAAGCCAGATTCATTACCGAGATAGAGCGTGGGATGCGCATTAAATATTTGCAATCCCGACAGAAGCAGAAAAAATAGGCTTGCGGCCCAGATCCAGTGTGTGAGGCGTGTCAGTAAACGCTGACGATATACGAGCTGACCCATAGCATTGCGCTCCAAAGAAACGCCCGCCAGCCTGAGGGAAGACCGGCGGGCAAATGGCAATTACTGCGGCTTCTTCATGGCGTCGGATTTCATGGCATCCGTCTTCATTCCGCCGTTTTTCATTGCCTTGTCGCCATGCTTCTTCATCTTCTTGGCATCTTTTTGCATGGCATCTCCTTTCATCGCGTCCTTCTTGCCCATGGAATCTTTTTTCATGGTGTCCGTTTTCATCGTGTCAGACTTCATGGCATCGGGCTTCATCGCGTCTTGCGCGAAAGATGCTGGCGTGAAAGAAAGGCCTGCAAGCAGGGCAAGTGCCGCAAGGACAACGATGTTCTGTTTGATGGTCATAACGATACTCCTGTTGATCTCAGCGCCAGTGGCGCGTGACAAGAAGGGTTTCGTTGGACGGAGGAAAATGGTTACATCAATCACGCCGATGTGATCATCTGGCCGGGTTGTGTAACCTTTTCCGTTTCTTTCACGAATATGCAGTGGGTGGGAGTTTCAAACTGACTTATTCGAACGAAGAGAGGTTGAAGAGCCTGATGTTACTGGCGTTGGATGGAAATGAAGCTGCGTACCGGGCACTACTTGGCGAATTATCGCGCCTGCTCACGTCACACTTCCAACGACGCCTTTTCAGCAGTGCGGCAGAAGCGGAGGATCTCATGCAGGAAACACTGCTTGCGATCCACACTCGCCGCATAACCTATGATCGCAATATGCCATTCATGCCTTGGGTCAGCGCGATCGCTCGTTACAAACTGTTCGACCATCTGCGCCGACAAGGGCGGCGCCCCACCACAGCACTTGATGAGGACGTTCCGTTTGTCGACGAAGCCGATGCCACCGATGCCCGCATGGATGTTGACAGGATGTTGAGCGACATACCGGAACGCACAGCCGGACTGATCCGCAGCGTGAAAATCGAGGGGCAATCGATTGACGATGCTGCGCGTACCAGCGGTATGAGCCAAAGCGCTGTCAAAGTGGCCATTCATCGTGGCCTTGTCGCGCTTGCCCAAAAGTTCGGGGGTAAATAGAATGACTGATGATCTGATTAATCGACTGGCTGTCGACGTAAAACCCGTTTCGGCTGATGCCATGCGTTGGCTGTTTCTGCGCCATGCTACAGGCGGGATAGTTGCGGGGCTGACCATCATGCTTCTGTTTCTGGGCGTGCGTCACGATCTATCTGTGGCTATAACAACCGCTGCATTCTGGACCAAGCTTTTCTACGCGATATTTCTGCTTCTGATTTTGGTTCCCGCAGTTTTTACCCTGTCCCAACCGATCCGGGCTAAGCTACACTGGCTGCCCGTGGTCATTCTTCTTGTCTGCCTGATGGGCGCCGCACTGTACCAGTGGGAAAGTGCCGCACCCGAACAAAGGGATGTGTTGCTTTGGGGGCGCACGGCGCTCGTTTGTCCATGGCTGATCGTTGTCATATCCCTGCCGATGCTAACATCACTTCTTGCTGCCATGCGCAGACTAGCTCCGGCCAATCCGGCGCTCGCGGGTCTTGCTGCGGGCATCGTAGCGGGCGGCAGCGGTGTTCTTGTCTATTCACTTCACTGTCCCGAAGCAGGCATTCCGTTTATTGCTGCCTGGTATACGCTCGGCATCGCTATTACTGGGCTTCTTGGCCTAATAGGCGGACGCGTTTGGTTGCACTGGTAATACGTATCGACCACCATTCAGAGATCGTTATTCGACTTTCATCTTGTTCAAATCCAATAGCTTATTAGTCAATTGCTGTGTTTTTATTCTGTGTTCGCTAAAAAGAGATAATACTATTATAGTTATTGAAATAACCTTTGGGCGTGTTCATAGATACGATCTTGATTTGCACAGCCACCTGCATCGTGCTCCTGTTGTTAGGCATAATAGCCATAACGCTCGGTTCTGAACTGACAAGAAGACCACTGACATCAGCCGGTTCGTCAAGGCGCGGGCTTTTGCATCAGATAATCTGCTATCGCCTGATAGGCTGGTAACGACGTTGGATCATTATACGCGTTGCCCGCCTGTGGATGCGAGGCAAAACGAGCAATCACCATTTCGGCTTTGGGATCAATATAGAGTGCCTGCCCATGCACTCCCCGCGCCATAAAAGCCCCATCCGCATTATGGGAAACCCACCACATACCGCGATAGCTCCAACCTGACAGCAGCTTGTATCCAGCTTTTTCAAATGCCTTCTTATCGCCGCCGCCGCTGATGCTGGCAATAGCCGCAGCAGGTATAAGACGCTCGCCGTCGATCACACCATCATTGAGCAGGAGCTGTCCCAAACGAGCCATATCGCGTAACCCGGCGTTAAAACCACCGCCAGCAAAAGGAGTACCGATTGAATCGACCGTATAATATGCATCCTGCTCAGTGGCCAATTTGCTCCATATACGTTCTGACAATAGGGTTGCTACAGATTTCCCGGTAACACGCGCGATAATCCAGCCAAGCGCGTCAGAATTAATCGTCCGATAGCCAAACGCATCTCCGTGCTCGCCCTGCTTACGGACAGTCTTCAAATAGTCGAAATAGGTACGCGGTCCGGTGTAATTATCAGGCTTCGGCAAAGGATTGCCGGCAGCTGAATATATCCAGACATCGGCGTTCGGATCGCTATAATCTTCGCTGTAATCCAAACCCGTGGTCATATCCAGGACTTGCCGAACAGTCGCATCTCCGAATGCACTTTTTGCAAGCTCTGGCACAAGGCTGCTAACTTGGGCTGTTTCGTCGAGCGTCCCATCTGCGACCAGCATCTCACCCAGCAAACCAGTAATCGATTTGGTTACGGACATGGCTCCATGCTGGCCCGCAACATCCAGACATCCCGAATAACGCTCATACACTACTACTCCTTTATGCAGAACAACGATCCCATCGGTGTAATTCGCATCAAATGACTGCGCCCACGTCATTGTTTTATCACTGCCCAAAGGGCTGAAAGTCACAGCATCAATCGCCGGGTCAGGTTGTTGTGCCAAAGGACCAGGTGAGCCAATGCCGCGGCTCACATTCATTGTCGGCATTAACTGACGAAAGTGGCAGACGGTCCAACGCAATTTCGGGAAACTGAAGTAATCAGGATCGGAAAAACGGATAATTTTATCCTCTGCAGGAGGCGATCCTTCCATCCAGCCAAGTACACGGGGATCAGATGTTTTAGCTGACATAGCATCTGTCTCCTGTGACAAGGCCATCTGAGAAAAACCGGCCAGCATTCCCGCAGCCAAAAGTAGGACTTGTGAGGCACGTTTGACCACCGATCGGCCCATATTATTTGAAAGGCACCGCGAACTAGTAGTTGACGACAACATTTGCAAATCCTCCAGTCCAAATTGGTGCTTTAGCATCGATCATTGAATCAATGCCTGCGCCGGGAAATGACGCACTGACCCCAACCGTAAGATAAGTGTTGGCATTAATGGTACGATTATATTCCAGAAACACATCATCTGACAGATGATAGCTACTTACTCCGGCGATAGGGTTCGGCACACCGTCATTTGTTTCAACGCGCGTACCTTGTCCGAACTGGATCGGACTATGCAGCTGGTTCGCGCGTATATGAGAATAGCGCAGGGTAAAAGCATCACGTTTGGTCGGCGTCACCCGCAAGCTGACCAAAAAGGCATTCACATTGGAGTTGATAAAAACCATCGACGATTTTGACCCGGTCGACCATGAGCTGGGATTACCTTCATAGAACAATGGATCAAACCGCTCCAGTTTTTCGGTATCAGGATTATCGCCGGAAAAAGTCTGATATGCGAATGCCAAAGCGGGCGACCATGGCAGATCGGTGAAATTATAACCGACATAAACGCGACCCGCCCAAGCAGACAGATTGATCCGGTCGTTCCATTCGTATGCAAACTCGCCACCGGCAATCAGGTTATCAAATGTGTTGGGTAACGGCTTGCCAATCGCGTAAGCATTGATAAAGTTTAGCCCATCACGGCCATCGGGTAGAATTTCTGGCGCCCCAATTCCATTGGGAGCAGCTTTGGGGTATGGGGAGTTTGAGTGCAGAGCATGTCCGTACGTGATGCCAGCAAAACTGCCTTGTTCCCAATTGTAGCGTAGCTCCGAGCCGACAAGCTGCGTATTGCTGCTGCTACTCGGTAGTTCATTCGGCTGCAGATAAAACGCAGTTACATCGACATCGTCATAACTGAATTTACCTATAGCGGCTGACTTCCATGCCTTACGCGGACCGAATTTCAATGCGCCACGTTCAAAACCACTATTGCCACCATTGGCAATCAACATACCGGTTCCAATTTTATATTCGCGCGGGCCGAACGACACATCGAATGAGCTCCGGCTGCTCATTTGCTGACGCCATCCAAGATGCGCTTCTTCCAATGTAATTTCGCCGGTGTTGCCAGTGTCATAGGCATCAATGCCAAGCGTTCCGGATGCAACGAATGACGCCTTACCGTAAAGGCGACGATCTTCGTCAAAGTCTTTGCTGAAACTAATACCGGGCTTAATGTATCCCTCAAGCCATTGCTTTTGTGGATTAAAATCGGCATCAGGTGCAAATCTGTCGGCGAAATTCCAGAACAAATTCCGCTCGACGACGGCGTTTAACCCTGCCTGCAAATGCGTGCGAATCTTTAAACCTTCCGCATCATAAAGCACCATGCGATCATCGGCTTTAGCCGAAACAAACATGCTATTGGAAAGCAGGAGCGCACTTCCATAGAAAAGCGCTGACATCTTGAAGAAGTATTTATTAAAAGAAATTGTATTCCTCTGAGACGCGCTGTCCGCAATCAAAACAGCAGAGGTGTCGGATCCTTTCCGTTCCAAACCAATGCTACCATCTGACCATCCAAACCAATTCATAAGAATGCCAACGCTGTATGATGCAGAATATTTTCAAAACTAATACAAGCGCACGCTAACAGAATTAGTTTCGTTTTGAACTCAAAATTATCAACGATTGCTATTCACACACCGGTCGGCGTATCAAAAGCCAACAAAGCCTTAGAGCCTGAATCATAATGAATTTAACGATATCAGGCTCTTGCGATGCGCCGCGTGAGGAAGCGTATGTTTGCGATGTAGACCCACGCTTCGGAAGAAGCGATGGTTTTCTCGAAGTCTT
>NZ_JAOYTK010000045.1:0-12807 GCF_025846885.2 Brucella sp. HL-2
CCGCCTCAAGGACTGGAGGAGGGTCGCGACACGATATGACAAGCTCATGCTGAACTTTACAGCCACATGCTATATCGCTGCCATCGTCACATGGTGGCTCAATTGAGTCTGGACCCTAATGTCAGTGCCGGTGTTTCGGCAGCTGGCGTCGGTGCTGGCTCGGTCAGCGTCGGCCTTGGCGGTAGCGGTTCAGGTGGTGGCGATGGTTCCATTGTTATTGCAAAGACCAATGCTAATATCGAAACACGTGGCTCAGCATCTACTGGCGTTCTCGCTCAGTCGGTTGGCGGTGGTGGCGGTAACGGTGGTTTCAATATCACTCCGTCGCTGTCAGGCGCCGGGACCGGATCGGGTGCAATCTCGGTTGGCCTTGGTGGCAGCGGTGCTGGTGGTGGCAATGGCGGTAAAGTCGATTTGACCGTCAAAAATGATGTCCTTACACGAGGCGCGCAGTCGTCGGCCGTCGTGGCTCAGTCCATTGGCGGCGGCGGCGGTAATGGCGGCTTCAATGTGACAGCAGCAGGAAGCGGTGCAGGTACTGGTTCTGGAGCTGTAAGTGTCGGGCTTGGTGGAAGCAGTGGCGCGGGCGGCACAGGTGGCCAGGTCGACAGTCATGTGACCGGCAATTTGGCCACGCTTGGTGATCAGTCTACAGGCCTTCTCGTGCAGTCGCTTGGCGGCGGCGGTGGTAATGGTGGCATGAATATATCAGCGACCGTTGCGGTTGCTGGAACAGGCTCAGGTGGTGCTGCGGTGGGGCTTGGCGGCTCAGGCGGTTCAGGCGGCGCTTCGGGCGCAGCGACTTCTGTTCTAACCGGCGATGTAATCACTGAAGGTGACAGTTCTTCTGCCGTTGTCGTCCAATCCTTGGGCGGTGGCGGCGGCAACGGCGGCATGAATGTATCGGGCACGGTCACCGTTGCCGGAACAGGTTCAGGTGGCGTCTCGGTCGGTATTGGTGGCAGCGGTGGCGATGGTGGCAACGCAGGTGCCGCCGATAGCACCATTGATGGTAATGTTCAGACATCCGGCGATGATGCGAGCGGTGTTGTTGTTCAGTCTGCTGGCGGCGGTGGCGGCAATGGTGCCATCAATATTTCCGGCGTGGTTAGTGTATCTGGCAACGGCTCCGGTGCAGCCAGCGTCGGTATCGGTGGTTCCGGCGGTTCAGGCGGAACAGGTGCATCTGCTTCAAACAATATGACCGGCGACATCTTTACCAAGGGTGATCGTTCCGGCGGTGTAATCGTGCAGTCGCTTGGCGGCGGTGGTGGCAATGGTGGTATCAATGTAACGGGTGCCGTGAGCCTTGCTGCACAAAATAGCGGGGCTGTCGGTCTGGGTATTGGCGGTTTTGGCGGCTCCGGTGGCAGTGCCTCTACTGCAAGTAACGATCTTACAGGCAATGTCACGACACAGGGCGCAGATGCGACTGGTGTTCTTGTGCAGTCAGTCGGAGGTGGCGGAGGCAATGGTGGCATCAATGTCAGCGGCACGCTCAGCATCTCTGGTAATGGGTCGGGTGTTGCGGCTGTCGGTGTCGGTGGTTTCGGCGGTGATGGTGGTTTTGCAGGTGATGTGACCGGCAAGTATGACGGCATCGTTGTTACATCTGGCGGCCGTTCTTCGGGTATTGTTGCTCAAAGCCTTGGCGGCGGCGGCGGCAATGGTGGCATCAACATTTCCGGCGGGCTTTCAGTGGCACCACAGTTCTCCGGTGCCCTCGGATTCGGCATCGGTGGCTTCGGTGGAAACGGCGGCGTTGCTGGATCTGTCGATCAGACCGTGATTGGCTATGTGGAAACCCATGGCGTAGATTCCATTGGTATTCTCAGCCAGAGCCTTGGTGGTGGCGGCGGCAATGGCGGTTTGAATGTCAGTGGGGCTGTTTCTCTGTCTCGGCAAACAAGTGCTGCCATGGCCCTTGGCGTCGGTGGTTTTGGCGGTGGCGGTGCCGATGCAGGTGCATTGACAGCTTCAGACGTCACCGGTGGCGTGTTGACTTTTGGCGACAGAAGCTCGGCCATTGTTACACAAAGTTTGGGCGGAGGCGGCGGCAATGGCGGCATGACCGTGGCCGGAACGCTTAATCTAAGTCAGCAGAACGGCGGTGCTGCATCGCTTGGTCTCGGCGGATTCGGCGGCGGCGGCGGTAACGGCGGCAATGTGACGAGCAAAGTGCGTGTCACAAACACCTATGACAACATCACGACCATTGGCGATGAAAGCATCGCTGTCATGGCGCAATCGGTTGGCGGTGGTGGTGGTACTGGTGGTATCAATGTCGCTGGTGCGGTTAGCTTGACTGGCCAATCGGGCGCTGCTGTAGCGCTTGGCGTTGGTGGTTTTGGTGGCGCAGGCGGCGATGCAGGTTCGGTTGGGCTTGATGTGATTGGAACCGTCAACACATTCGGTGACCGTTCCACGGGCCTTCTGGCGCAAAGCCTTGGCGGCGGTGGTGGTGTCGGCGGCACCAATATTTCCGGTTCGCTGTCTTTGACCAAACCATCAGGCTCGAGCACGATTTTTTCCGTCTCGGCGGGTGTGGGTGGCTTTGGTGGCGGTGGTGGCGATGCCGGTGCGGTTGATCTTTCCTATACTGGTTTGTTGACTACGCGGCCGCGCACCATCAACAGCGATGGTAGCGTTACGTTTAATGAAACGCAGGGTGCAGACGGCGTGGTCGCGCAATCGATTGGTGGTGGTGGCGGGCAGGGAGGACTGAATGTCAGTGGCGGGGTTGCGATCAGTGGCAAGCCGGGCGAAGGCCAGCCTGACGCGAGCAAGTCCTATGGCGTTCTAATCGGCATCGGCGGTTTCGGCGGCACTGGCGGCAATGCCAGCACAGTGGATGTCAATATCGGTGCAGGCAGCACAATTTTGTCCCACGGCAGCGGTCGATCCGGCATTCTGGCGCAGTCGGTTGGCGGCGGCGGTGGTAATGGCGGCATGAATGTTAGTGGTGGCATTGTTTCAGACACTTCGCTGATCGTTGGTATCGGCGGCATGGGCGGCAATGCCGGTTCCGCTGACGATGTAAAAGTGACCGCGCGTGCTGATATCAGAGTTACGACAGATCCTGCCGATTTTGGTGAACCAAGCGATCAGAGTTTCGAGACCAAACTGCGTAGTGTGGTCGGTAACTCGATTGTCGATACGACGGAAGGTCTGGTTGGGTCGTTTGGCCTGAAATCTCTTTTCGTTGATCTTGGACTCTTCAAAAGCGATGAAACCTTACCTGATACCAAGGGGTCGGCTGGTCTTTTAGCACAGTCGATTGGCGGTGGTGGCGGTAATGGCGGTCTGAATGTGTCTGGCGGCGTTGCCATCAGTAAGGACGGCAAGATCCCGTCCATCACTTTCGGTGTCGGTGGCTCAGGCGGTGCGGGCAATGTGTCAGGCGATGTGACGGTCGATCACGCGGGAACGATAGAGGTCGAAGGCAATTGGAAACACGGTATTCTTGCTCAATCCATTGCAGGCGGCGGCGGTAATGGCGCGCTCAATGTCAGCGGTCAGTTGAATTGGGGCAGCTCCAATAGTTCAGGTGGCGCGACAGATCTCAGTATTGTTGCAGGCCTTGGCGGCGACGGAGGCACAGGGGCAAATGCTGGCAATGTCGACGTGACATCAGATGGCGATATCTCGACTAAGGGCTATCATTCACGCGGCATTTTCGCTCAATCGGTTGGCGGCGGCGGCGGCACGGGCGGTATCAATGTGACCGCCGTAGCAACCAAAGACAGCTCGCCGGTTGGTATCGGTATTGGCGGCACTGGCAGCAATGGCGGCCATGCAGGCAATGTCAGCGTTTCGCGCGGGACAGCGCTAGAGTCAGCTGGCCTCATCATCACTGATGGATCTGGCGCACACGGTATTGAAGCAAGCAGCATCGGCGGCGGCGATGCTGGCATCAATGCGGTTTTAGGCGTTAGCAAGACCACGGGATCTGGTAGCAATAGCGGTTCTGAAGGAGATCGGAAGGAAACCGTCAACGACGGTGTGGAATCGTCTGCCCTCTCAGGCATCACCGACAAGATCGATACTGCGGATGCCACGACAGGAAGCGGCGGTAGCGGTAGCAAAAAGACGGTCAACTCAGCAGTTATTGCCGTCGGTGGGTCGGCAGGCAATGCCGGAAACGGTGGGGAAGTTAACGTCGAACATTTTGGTGATATTGTAACACTTCAAAAAGACAGCCACGGCGTCTTCGCGCAATCGATTGGCGGCGGCGGTGGCAATGCTGCTTTCAACGCTGGCATGGTGTTTGAAACTGGTGACGCTTCGAAAAACAAGGGCTTTGGTATCGCTATCGGTGGTGGCACTGGTGCCGGTGGTACAGGTGGCGATGTCGCCGTGAACAATTCTGGCATCATTTATACACAAGGCGACGGTTCGCACGGCGTCTTCGCGCAGTCAGTTGGCGGTGGTGGCGGTAATGCTGGTTACAATATGCTTACAGCTGGCGGTGAGGATGGCAATATCGGCATCACAATCGGACGCACAGGTGGAACGGGCGGGTCATCAGGCGATGTAAAGATCACCAGCGATAGCATAGTGCTTACACAGGGCGACCGCTCGCATGGGCTATTCGCACAGTCTATCGGCAACGGTGGTGGCAATTCGTCGTCGACCTCTGTTTCCGTTACGACGCCTAAAGATGGCGATAAGACTGGTAACAGCTTCTCAGCGAGTATTGGCTTGGAAGGCGGACAGGGTGGAACATCCGGCAATGTTGCAGTTAATGCTGACGGTCTTATCTACACACTTGGTGAAGAGTCTCATGGTATTTTTGCCCAGTCCGTCGGCGGCGGTGGTGGTACTGGCGGTGGTGCGACGGGTTCGGCTGGCAAGGCAACTTCGTACTCGATCAATGTCGGTGGTAATGGTGGGACAGGTGGCACATCTGGCAATGTAGATGTTACTAGTAAGGCGCGGATTGCTACAGACGGTGCCAGTTCCATTGGTATTCTCGCTCAGTCAATCGGTGGTGCGGGCGGTACTGCAGGTTACGCCAAGGCCGGCACCTCCATACTCAGCATTCTGAAGAACACTGTAAAAGGCACTGAAATCGGTACGACAACGTCGATCAATATCGGTGGGACGGGCGGCGATGGCATGGCGTCTGATGACGTGACTGTTGCCAATGGCGGTGTTTTGACGACACTGGGTGATGGCGCTCATGGCATCATGGCTCAATCGGTTGGCGGTGGTGGCGGCAAGGGTGGATTGGTTGAAAACACAATTGTCAACCTTCGCTCGACCATTGCCAGCACATCCACGCTTTCTATCGGTGGAAACGGTGGAACAGGCGCTGTTTCAGGCAATGTCAGTGTTATCAACACCAGCGATATCGGCACTGAGGGCCAAAAGGCTGCTGGCGTATTTGCGCAGGCTGTTGGCGGCGGTGGCGGCGATGCACAACATGTGCGCAATATCGTAGCCGGAAGTGATGCCGATAACAGCACACGTAACGCTTTGCTCATTGGTGGTTCAGGCGGCAGCGGTGGAGCTGCCGGCAAAGTCGATGTCAAGAATTCGACCGGGGCAAGGATCATCACTGATGGTGACGAAAGCCACGGAATTTTCGCGCAATCCATTGGCGGCGGCGGCGGTAACGGTGGCGAAGTTCTTTCAGTTACGGTGACCAAGCCTTCAAGCACAGCCAATAGCGAACAGGGCTTGCAATTGGGGATTGGTGGTTCCGGTTCAGATGGTGGCACGGGTGGTGCAGTCGATGTCGTCAATGACGGTTTGATCGTGACACGCGGCGATAAAGCTCATGGCATTCTTGCCCAATCCATCGGCGGTGGTGGCGGTAATGGTGGTTATTCCATTACCGGTAGTCTCGCTTTGCAAAAAGGTGCCGAAACCAATCCGTCAATGGCGTTGAATATTGGCGGATCAGGTGGCAGCGGAAATGCAGCGGGAACTGTTATCGTCACCAACACAGGCGAAATCAACGTGTCGGGATCACAATCCTATGGCGTTTTGGCTCAGTCAGTCAGTCGGTGGCGGCGGCGGCAATGGCGGCATGGCTGTGGCATTGTCGCTTAACGATCTGGTCAATCAGGCCAGAGGTCAATCCTACTCCAAGATCGCAATTGGTGGAGCTGGTGGTGATGGGGCTGATGGCGGAGATGTTACCGTCAATCATAGCGGGACTATCCGAGTCAGTGGTGAAAACAGCTATGGTATTTTCGCACAGTCGGTCGGCGGTGGCGGCGGCAATGCAGCACTCTCCATCTCCACGCCTGCTGTCATGGCAGCGGACTATATCATCTCGACAGCACTTGGTGCTCGTACAGGCACCAAAGGATCGGCAGGGGAGGTTACTGTAAACAGCAGCGGTGATATCATCGTCACCGGTGCAGGCAGCCAGGCGATCTTTAGTCAGTCTGTTAATGGCGGCGGCGGCAACGTTGATACGTTCCTTGATTTTGCCACGGCGTCCGAAGGAGCGACAGCCGGTGCTGCTGCGGCTTCTCTGACGAGCAGCCTGTCACTTGGTGGTAATGATGTGGATGGCAACAACGGTGCCACAATCAGTCAGTCCCACCAGGGCGATATTGTAACGACATCGGATCGCTCTGCAGGTATGCTCATGCAGAGCATCGGTGGCGGTGGCGGTCTTTCGACAACTACGATGGCGTCCAGCATCGCCGGTGACTTCACATTGAATGCCATGCTTGGTGCGATTAACACCGATGATTCTTCCGGTGGTGATGTGATCGCAAGCCGCAAAGGCAATGTGTCCACCTTCGGTAATCTGTCTGGCGGCGGACTGGCTCAGTCTATCGGCGGCGGCGGTGGGCGGTTGGTTGTTTCTGGCGCTGATCGCAGCGAAGGTTCCGGTCAACGCAATGCAATCGTTACGCTCGGTGCAGATCCATCAATGCGCAACAATGGTGGCGCAATTGAACTGACCCTTAACGGCACGGTTTCTACACGGGGAGACAATGCAAGCGGGCAGATTGTTCAGTCCATTGGTGCGGGTGGTGGCGAAGCCTATCTCACAGGCATCGATCATGCACAGCTGACACTTGGGGCAAGGGATGGGTCGACGGGTGACGGCGGTGACATTCTGGTCGACAACAGCGGCGATCTCAGCACGACAGGTGCTCGTTCCCATGGTTTTGTCCTGCAAAGTATCGGCGGAGGTGGTGGTCTTATTGGTACAAACTTGGCCAAGACAAGCATCGAGCTTCTACTTTCTGGTGACAATGCCGGTAGTGGCGGCGCAATCGATTTCACCAATCAGGGCAACCTTGTTGTCACGGGTGCGGACTCGATCGGCATCCTCGCACAAAGTCTCGGCGGCGGCGGCGGTAGTGTGGATGGTCTGTTCCACGGCAGTGCTGGCGGTAGCGGTCAGGGCGGCAGCATAACACTTGATCTGACTGGCAACATCTTGTCCCTCGGTGAACGCGGCATTGCAGTTCTTGCCCAGTCTGAAGGCAAAGATGGTGCCGGTACGATTGATGTGGCGCTCGACGGCGTGATCATCGGTGGCAGCAAGGGCCAACCAAGCAATGAAGCAATGGTGGAAACTGCGGCTGTCATGATCGACGGAGGAACGGCCAATACGTTGGCATTGTCTTCAGACAGCTTCCTGATGGCACTCAATAACCGTATCATCAGCGGTAGCGACGGTTCTGATCAGGTTACGCTGAACGGACGCGCCGTCGGCAATATCGATCTTGGCGGCGGCGTCAATTCGATGACAGTGACGCAAGGTGCTTCGTTCTATGCGCAAAATGAGGTTAATCTCGGTGCCTCCGGGCAACTGCGTATCGACGGAAATCTTTATCTCGGTGGCGTGGCTTATTACACACCCAATACGGCCCTAAGTGCGCGTATGGCTGGTTCAGAATTTGCGGTCACGCAGAACGTCAGCCAGACGACAGCTTTGACCGGATCGCTGAGCTTTACCAATAATGCAACCTATACTGCGGATGTCTATTTCCGTCAGGATACGGTCTCGGGCGGTAATAGCGATCTGATCAATGTCACGGGCAATGCCACAATTGCGGGAACGGTCATTCCTGTGCTGCACCAGCTTGATCGTTTGCAGCCCTTGGTACTAGTGAATGCCAGCGGTGCAACTGCAGATAACGGCACGACCGTCGTGGGTACGGCTGTGATGAGCTATGAAATCGGATTGAATGGCCCGACCGGTGACGGATCATCAATTGATCTCATTCCGCATGCCGATTTCCGTATGATCGGTATGAACCGCAATCAGACCCTGACAGCCGAACATGCAGCGCGCGTGCTTTCCGGGCAGGGATCGGTCGCGATGGGGCCAATGTTCGCATTGATTGCCAACATGCAAACGAGTGGCGAAGTCCTCAATGCGATCGATAATCTCAGTTCGCAGGATTATGCAACGACTCAGGTCGATGCCCTGCAATCGGGATATCGTTTTGCGCGGACAATGGCCGACTGTGGCTATGACAATTTCGCGGCGCGTATGGGTGATAGCAAAAACTGTTACTGGATGAGTGCAAGCACTGGCCGACTGGATCGTGATCCTTCCTTCCAGAATCGCAGCTTTGAAACACAAAGCTCCGGCGTTTATGCGGGTGTGCGAATGCCTGTGGCAGAAGACCTTTATCTGGGTATCGGAACGGGCCTCGAAGATTTCAGCCTGAGCAGTGGTGATCGGTTCTCATCTGAAGGTCAAAGGGCTTTGCTCGGTGTGTCGCTTGCGAAATATAAGGGACCATGGGAACTCTATGGCATTCTCAATGGCGGAACAGCCCGATATGACAGTACGCGACTGATCGATATCTACGGCACATTGCCGGGCGGTGATCCGGTCATCGGCGGTACCGCGACCGTCAAACAGCGGATCAGTCAGGCCAATTTCCGGATAGGAACGGCCTATCGTTATCAGCCAACAGATGGTGCGGTCTATCTTCGTCCAGCGGTGGATTTCGATGCAAGCTATCTCTATTCTGGGAGCGCAACGGAGATTAACAGTGCCTACGGACTGCAACTCGATAGCACGGGTCAGTGGGTTCTTTCCGCAACCCCGTCACTTGAAGTAGGTGTCGAAACTGCAATCACCAGCTCGCTTATGATGCAAGCCTATCTGCGTGGCGAAGTCAGCTTTGCTAACAAGGACGATGTCTACATCAATGCAACTTTCGCTGGCGCGAGTGCCACAGATGGTACCTTCCGTAACTATAGCCAGTTCGGTGATGTGACGGGGCGTTTGGATACTGGTCTGACCTTCTATGACACAGCCAAAACAACCCGTTTGACTGTTGGTTATCAGGGGCAGTGGAGTGAAAAGACCGTTGGCCATACGGCAACGGTCAATCTGGGATTACGTTTTTAAAATGGGAATGAGAGAAGAAACTCTATGATCCAACAGATCACAAGTATCATTACTATGGTCGCATCACTTGCGAGCGGCTCCGTCGCTTTCGCGCAAGATCAGGCGGCTAGTGCCGATGGTACCCAACAGACAGAACAGAACGGTGCACCTGCAGCACCATTGTGGCTGACCACTTGCTCCAATCAGCTGCAGACAGAACTGTTGCTATGCGAGGTCTCGCAAAGCATCGTTCTGCGGCAGGGCAATCAAAGCCAGCGCGTGGCAACCGCTTCTATCAATCGCGTTGCCGGTAAATCCGAAACGACCGCCGCCTTCACACTGCCGTATGGGGTGAGCTTGCCAGAGCCCGTAAAGGTGCTGATCGATGACAAGCAGGTAGGCACTCTGATATGGCAAAGCTGCGATGGAGGTGGATGCTATGCAGACGCCAAGGTGGATGCCGCTTGGCTCAAGGCATTGCGCGGTGGCAAGGTGATGACCGCCGCCTTTAAGGCGCGCGATGGGCGCGATCTCTCTTTCGCCTTCCAACTTGCGGGTATATCTAAAGCAGAGGCCATGTTGCCTGCTGCACGCTAAAACTGAGTTTCTTTTAAAAGCCGCGAAAGTTTTTCTTTCGCGGCTTTTCTATTTTAACAAAAAAGAAGTCAAAAAAGCAAACTTTCTTGTCTAAATCTCACCGCACAAAATCCATAACTGGCTTATAAGGATCGGAGAGTTGGCTCACAAAGCCCTTCATTTGACTGGAGATTCTTATGATAAAGCTTATCACGCTCACCTCGTTAGCCGTTACCTTGCTCTCTTCAACGGTTCTGGCTTCAGGCTCAGGCACCATCGACGCAATTACGTTGTCTTCTGGTGGCGTGGCAGAAATATCCAGAAAGCCTACAGTTTCCAACGATGGAATTGTCGAGATCGAAGTTCCTCTCAATCAGGTCGATGATGTACTCAAAAGCCTTGTCCTCAAAGGTGGGAAGGGTGCGATAAAGAGCATTTCTCTCGCTGGCCCAAATCCGCTTGAGGAGACTTTCCGACAGCTTCCATTTTCACCATCAAGCCTGTCCTCAATGTCTGCTTTCTTGTCTTCGATACCGGGAACGTCGGTTACAGTTTCGAGTGTTGGAAAAACCGTGAAGGGTAAAGTCCTGGGCGTTGAAGCTGTGGTCAAATCCGACGACGCAAAGTTTCATGTGCTGACCGTGCTTGATCAGGATGGGCAGATCCAGACCATCAAACTTGGCGAAGACACGTCTCTAAGTGTCGATGACGCCGAGATGAAACTAAAACTTACAAATGCCACAACAGCCTTGGGGCGCGGGAGCAACGATAGTGCTCGTGTCATTCGCATAACAGTCGGCGATCTTGCAGCGACGGATTCCCGGTTGGCTTATGTCGTTGCAGCGCCCATCTGGAAGACGGCTTATCGGATTTTAACGGAGCCAAATGGCAAAGCCCGACTTCAGGCCTGGGCTGTTGTTGAAAATGCAAGCGGCGAAGATTGGAAAGACGTCAAGCTGACGCTTACGTCTGCTGATCCTGTTACCCTGAAGCAGCGCCTGCACCAGATCTATTGGAAGGATAGGGCCGAGGTAATCGTAGACACGGCGACTAATAATGTTGTCGAGGCGGATACCGGAAATCTGGCGAATAGAGTGAGAGTCCGCCCCGCCGCGAGTGAGAAGGCCGCAGTCTTCGAGAGTGATGAACAAATGGCAGATGTGATGCGTGCCCCTGCGCCGGCCATTAGTGGCTACGGAGGTGGTTCAGCGACTGCAAATCCGAGTGGCGCCGTTGCTGCCGCCTCTGAGAATGACACCAGCGCAAGTTTTACGCTTCCGGGCACATTTAGTCTGACCAATGGTGATAGCTTGTCTGTGCCGATCGCTGATGCGCAGATTGACGCGGAAATGATCTCAATCTATCGAAACGGTAGCAGCAACATCCATCCGGTTGCCGCGATTATGCTGAAAAATTCGACAGGCAACAGCATGCCGGGCGGTATCCTGACTGTTTACGACAGTGGTGCCGGTTATGTTGGAGATGCCCAGCTATTGAACCTTCCAAAGGATGATACGAGAATTGCCGCTTTCGCGACAGATCGTAAGGTGACGATTACTCAGGAACAGGAACCAACGAGACAGATCACCGATATCAAAGTCGTGGATGGCATCGTTCGCATTTCGGAAAAAATGCGTGAAACTACGACATATCGTATATCGGGTGCTCTTGATGCTGACAGGACGGTTATTATTGAACACCCTGTTCGGGTGGGTTGGTCATTTTCGTCTCAGGCCGACGACGGCAAGACAGTTTCCCACCACCGGTTGAAAGCCTCTGTCAAAGCTGGTGAAGAACAATCGGTTGTCGCTGTGGATGAACAGCTTCGTAGCGAAAGTTTCGGGCTCATCGATGTCGATCCGACTGCGCTTTTAAGTTGGTCGTCCTCCGCCTCTGATAAGGGTGTTGCGGAAAAATTCAGCCAGCTTGCAAAAGTACGGCAACAGCAAATCGACAAGCAGCTCGAACTTCAAAGGTCCGAGGAGAAACTGCAGGATCTCCAAGGTGAGCAGGGACGTATTCGCGAAAACATCGCGGCCGTGCCTGAGAATAGCGACCTGAAAGCCAAATATCTCACGATGCTTGAGGAGAGTGAGAGCTCTATCTCAGAAGTGTCGAAAACAAGAGAAACAAGTAAAGTCGATATTGATCGCTTTACCAAAGAACTCCGAGAGCAAATACGGAATTTCTAAAACGAGATGAGCGACACTTCCATCTCAGTGGGCGGACTGTTTCATGGACACCAATTTATTTGGTTGTCCGTGAAATGAAGGCGGTGAGTTACGTCTGAAAAAGATGCGAATTTAGAATGGTACCGTTAGAGCAAGCCCAGTTAAATTTGTTCGTTGGTTTCGACATAACTATTTGTTTTTAAGCATTATGTAACACAAAAAGCTTCGTATTTTTGCTGAAAGTTCTTTAATGTATATTCTGGCCATAGATTAGAAACGACACTACTGTGGTCAAAGCGCCAATAGCTGCAAGTAGATAAGCACGTCGCGAAAGCTGGCGTTTTTTATTGGTCAAGCCGATGACTGTCGTGGTCAGAGTCCACAAAACCAAAAACACCAGAAGCAACAATGTGTAGACTGGCTTGGACAGATCGTATCCGCCTCCACCGATGGAGGAAGTTGCAGGTGGAGGTGGATTTAGCAGTAAGTTAAATCCACCTAGGACTAAAGCGAAGACAGCTACCCAAAAGAAAAATGTACGATCTCTCAATTTTAGCTCCTGGATGATGCTTAGGTTCGAAATAATCTGCCACTGAACTCTCATCGGGCAACGATAAGAGCCTGTTCCAAAAAGGGTTGAGCGATTTCAGTGGGTTATGATTCAATCGGATTTCTGACATACGATGGAGATCACGATGACCTGGACTGAAACCGCTCGCCGACAGTATGAACGTC
>NZ_JAOYTK010000046.1:0-9519 GCF_025846885.2 Brucella sp. HL-2
TATGACGAGCTGTGGAGAGCCCTCGGCTCCGTCTGCGATCTGTTTTCGCCACAAGAGTGCCGAAACTTCTTCAAAGCAGCTCAATGTGTTGCATGATTAGCGCCCGACGCTCTAAAGCCATACGCATCCCCCAAAAATCTCAGATCAATTGGCGTTGCAGAAAGGTTAGGCGGAATTCTCGATCTGACAGCTCCCAGAGACGATCTGGAAGACGTTGTGTATCGTTACGCTAAGGCATGAGAGGTGTCTTCGTTCTGACAGCAATGCTAAGAACCCCAAGGGAAAACCTCAGTCTGGTGTCGCGCCGAGCATCCTTGTGCTTGAAAAGCGCAAAAATAAGCTCTTTAAATTCTTTCTCGTCCGGTTCTCGTATTTGTCGCAGTGACAATCTCACCAAGGGATGAGATGAGCGATTATGAGCCTCAAAGCCAGAATAGTCGGCAACAAGTTTGAAGCTGCCCTTTGGGCGGCATCAATCGCGCTCGTCATTCTGTTTCAGGGGATCATAACCTCTTACGCGCAAGCCTCGATGGTTGCGTGGTCGAACGGCCAAACTTCAGTCATTTGCTCGATCCATGACGGTCAAACCAATGGCGATGAAGCTCCGCTAAAGGACCTTGCGCGTTCGTG
Organism: Brucella sp. HL-2; assembly: GCF_025846885.2. Classification (NCBI taxonomy): domain Bacteria; kingdom Pseudomonadati; phylum Pseudomonadota; class Alphaproteobacteria; order Hyphomicrobiales; family Brucellaceae; genus Brucella; species Brucella sp. HL-2. The sequence continues at coordinate 631 of NZ_JAOYTK010000046.1, forward strand.
CTGTTCGGCACTTTGTCAAGCCGCGTGCGCTGTTGGTGCTGGCCTCGCTGCTCAAACACTGTCGTTTGCCTACCACGCATTATTTGTTGCCCGTTATCATGTCGTGCGGCTCGTGGTTCACGGTCCGCCAAATTCTCTGGGCCAAACCTATCTCCCTAGAGGACCACCTGCACTTCTCAGCTGATGCATGGATCAATTCCGGCGCTATGCAGCTTGCGCGTTCTAGAGCATTTCCTGTTTAAGATGAATTGCAGAAAATGTTCTATCTATTTGTTTTTACGTATGTCTTTAACCCAAAACAGGTTCCCACTTTTGGGAGACATGCTCAAGCGTACATCTCGAAAAGCGTGAAGCGGTTTTCGGATAGGATGTGCTGTAAACAAACACTTGAGAAGCGCAGTTGCCTATCGTCCGGCTTTTTCACACAGGCTGGAGATGCCAATGTTTTCTTTTTATTTATCTGCAGACGCTGCACGAAATGAGGTGCAGCCATGACCGATGCCATATTGCCAAAAGCACAATCAAAGAGCTGCTCTGTTGAGGCAACGCGCGTTGCCGGTTCGAGTTTAAAGGCCTTCATCACCAGACTGCACTTTTATGTGGGTCTGTTCGTTGGGCCATTCATCTTGATTGCCGCGATCACAGGCACACTTTATGTGCTGACGCCGCAACTCGAAGACATGATCTATCGTGATCAATTGCGCACATCGTCATTAGGCACTGTGCAGCCATTGGCTGATCAGGTTAAGGCTGCCCGCGATTTTATCGGTGACGATCCGAGGCTGTTTGCTATCCGTCCATCGACAGGTCCGGGCTGGAATACGCGCGTTATGTTCATCGAGCCGGATTTAGGAGAATCTGAAACTCGAGCAATTTTTGTCGATCCAATAACGCTGGCAATCAAGGGAGATCTTGTCGTCTATGGCACGAGCGGCGTATTGCCGTTGCGTGCGTCTATCGACTATTTACATCGCAATCTGATGCTCGGAGATTTTGGCCGCTATTATAGCGAACTTGCCGCTTCCTGGTTGTGGGTCGCAGCGCTCGGCGGTGTTCTGCTATGGTGGTGGAAGCGGGATGTCCGGCGTAGTTCAAACGCCAAAGAAAATGCGCACTTGCGTACGCGGCGTCTGCACAGTCAGATTGGCATCTGGATCGCTGTAGGTCTGGTTTTTCTTTCGGCGACTGGCATGACATGGTCGCAATTAGCAGGTGGGCGAATTGACGATTTTCGTGCGGCAGTCGGTTGGATAACACCGTCTGTTTCGACCGCTCTTGATAAACCCGCTGTGGCTGCCGACCAGCATGCCGAACACCGTGATCATGGTAGTCAACAGGACCACAGTGCCGCTGCATCGACAATCGATTATGTCAGCCAGCTTGACGCTGTAAATCTCCTGTCGCGGCAATCCGGTCTTCAGTCGCCAATGCTGGAAATTCGTATTCCGCGAAATGCTGATCAAGCTTGGCTGGTCCGCGAATATGACCGCTCCTGGCCTACGCAGGTTGACACGCTTGCTATCGACCCGCGCGATATGGCGGTAATCAGCAGGGCCGATTTTGAAACATTCCCGATCATTGCCAAGCTCATTCGCTGGGGAATTGATCTGCACATGGGTGTTCTGTTCGGCGTTGCCAATCAGATTGTTATGGCTTTGTTGGGCTTGGCGCTGATTGGCATGATAATCTATGGCTATCGCATTTGGTGGCAGCGGCGACCGCCTGCGGGTTCTATGCCGCGAACCCTGATCCAAAGCTGGCTCTATCTCAAAGTGCTGCAGAAGCTGCTGGTCGTGCTGATCGCGGTTGTGATTGGTTGGGCTTTACCGATGATTGGTCTGAGCCTGATCGCATTTTTGCTGATTGATCTTGTGCGCTGGAAATTTGGTGGTCGGAAGGCTTTGAAAGTATGAGTAAAAATAGCACCGACAATATTGTCGGTGCCATTTTTTAACTCGCAGGACGCGGTGGCAGACCTGCGCGAGCGCGCATCTTATCAAGCAAAGCCGCTGCAATCGGCTCATAGTTTTCATCGAAATGATGACCGCCGGACAGCTTCATAAGGTCAGCACCTTTAAGCTCTGGCGCTGTGCAGGCAGTATCATCTTCTTCTTCGCCATAGACGCAGACAACGCGATCAAGCGGGATGGTGGTAATAGCTGGTACGACGTCCTTATCGCCATCCATACCAAGCCAGCCTTCAATAGAAACCTGGAATGTCGTGGTGGTTTCAACGCCGAGAAGCCCCACCATCTTCGTGCGGTCTTGCAGGGCTGGATCGAGATATTTCCACGCAAATGGGAATGTATCAGCTCCGAAGGAATAGCCAAGAATGGTAACCGGCAATTTGCCGGTCGGATCGGCCTTCTCGATCATCGCCGTTGTGTCTCGAGCAATTTCTTCAGGCGTGCGTTCGGACCAGAAATAACGCAGAGAGTCGACGCCGATGACATGAACGCCATTGGCTTGTAGCCACTCGCCAATTGATTTGTCGAGATCGCGCCAGCCGCCATCGCCTGAATAAAAAACGGCCACCATATCGCTTTTGCCGCCCTTTGCGGGAAGGTCAACGATTGGCAACGCTTCGTTCTTTGCATCCTGATCGGCCATAGCGACGACGTTATCGACCGCCATCTTCATGCGTGCCGGGAAGTCCGACCCGGATTGCAGCACGGCAATCTTTTTCTGACGTGCATCGACAGGATTATTCACGGGCGAGCCTATCGGCCCAATCACAAGTGTCGGGGCGGGCATATTCGCTTCATAGCCGTAGGTGAAGCCGCCACCAGGCGCTTTGGTGGCTTCTGCCGCTTCGGTACAGGAGGGCAGGCGCGTTTTCGCAGGTGTAGGATCAAGAACAATAGCGCCTGCGATGGTCGCATCAGGTGAATCTGACGCTGCTGCATAGGCAATCGTTGCACCCTGACCAATGCCAGTTACGACGGGATGGAAATAAACGTCAAGATCAAGTCCGCGAAGGGCTTCTTTAGCAATAGCTTCAAAATCGGAGTCGAGATAGTTGCACTCGCCATCTTCCTTATCGAGCGCTGCCCGCCACGGACCAAGCTCGACGGGCAAAACGATTATGTTTCGCGCCAGCATCGCATCCATATAACTGCGTTCTTTGTCTCCGACGCCGCTTTCATCACTCAACAGGATGGCAAGACCGACCGGATCGCCTTTCGGCATATAAACCGGAATATTTGAAAGCCGCTCGGCGCTTGCATGAATGACAGGCTCATCGGCATTGAAGAACTGTGCCCATTGGCGTGCAATCTTGCCGGGATGAAGTGCCGCATAGGCACCTGCACCTCCAATCAGCGCCAACCCAAGAACAGTTAAAAGAATGCGTCGCTTCTTCATTTGCGGATGAACTCCAGAGGGCTACCATTGATCAGAGTTGTGGCATCGATAAGAGCACGGGGTGTTTCCAGACCACCGGGACAAACCATATAATGTGGGGTCCAGATCGGGTCGAACTTCTCTTTGAAGGCCTTGAGGCCGTCGAAATGGTAGAGGTCCGCACCACGTCGATAGATAAACGAGCCGAAACGATTCCAGCGTGAAGCAAGTCTGCTGCGGTTTAAGCCAGAGAGCGGTGCCGCGCCCAGATTGAACCATTTATAGCCTTGATCCTTACTATACATAAGCAACTTGGCAAAAAGTGCGTCCATCAGAAGCTTGTGCACGTCGGGCATATAACGCATGAGGTCTACTGTGATTTCGTATTTGTCGGCCCCACGCCACAAGTTTGCGAAGGCAACAATCTCACCGTCTTTTTTCATCACGGCAACATCGAAGCGCTCCATGTAATCATCATCGAAATAGCCGAGTGAAAAGCCCTTTTCGCTGCCGGACTTATGATCGAGCCATGCATCGGAGATTTCGCGCAGGCGAGGGACGAGGGACGGCACATCTTTCACGTCGATGACGTCAAAGGTCAGTCCGTCCTTGTCGACCTTGCGGTCAGCATAGCGGAATGGTTGACGGCGAGGACCTTCAAGCGAGAAATCAGTCAGATCGACGCGAGCAACTTCGCCGAGCTTCAGCGCGACCAATCCCATATCCAGAAACAGCGGCAGACTGTCAGGGCCAACACCATAAAACACCGTGCGCAATGCCATTTTGTCGGCAAGGCCGTGGAACGACCACGCGAGTTCTCTGGCAGCTTTTTTGTCTCCGATAGGTTCACCCAAGGCGATCAGGCTACCACCGGATTGCGCATACATAATGAACGCGTTGTTATCGGGTGCGAGCAAGAATTGTTTGTCGCCAAGCATCGCAAGTGCTGCATCTGTGTGCGGGCATGCTGCCACAAGTGCAGGAACTGCCTCTGGAATAGAATAATCGCGTTTGCGCTTGCGCTGGCTGTGCCGGTTGATCATTGAATGAAGACCGACTGCTGCGACGACTGCGAAGACCAGAACGGTCGCACGCAGGAAGCGTGGCGCATTGTCATTCCATGCAAAATCCCACCAGAGGTCATTGGAATATTCAACATGTCGATAGACGAAGAAGCCAAGCCACGTGGAAACAATAACGGTGGTACCGACGGATGTAATCCAGCTCCAGCTCAGTTCAAACGGGCCTGAGATCGGGCGACGGTAGAAGGAATCGCGAAAACCCCACAAGGCAAAGGCAAAAAGGCAGAGGATGGTTGCTTCTTCCCAGTCCAAGCCTTTTGTAAGTGAGAAAACTGCGCCGAAAAGCAGAAGGACGAGGGCCGCGATCCACGCGCGTTCAAGCCGTTTGAATAGGCCACGTGCGACGATGAGCAGAGCGACACCCACAAGACTTGCTGCAAGATGCGATGTTTCGACGAAAAATTCCGGCACCACGTCGGAGAGAATTTTTACCCGGTACCGCATATCCGGAGTTGCGCCCGACACCAGCAGAATAATGCCGCCGAGGAATATAATACTGGCGGAAAGTCCAGGTATCAGAGGTTCGACAAGGCGCTTGGCAAACTTGGCTTGCCGTCCAAGCATCTGCCTGCGCCGCATGATTTCCCATATTAAAATGCCTGCTGTGGCGACCACAAGCGGCATAACCGTATAGATCACACGATAAGCAAGAAGAGCCGCGATAGCATCGGGTTGCCCGCCGATACCGAGACCAGCGATGATTGTGGCTTCAAAAGCGCCAAGCCCGCCTGGCGCATGACTTGCGATGCCGAGCACAATGGCGATCACATAGACGAGCGCGAAGACTGCAAAGCTTGGAACTGCATCCTGTGGCATCAGCACATAGAGTGTTGCTGCCGCAGCGCCGACATCGACAAGACCTGCAAAAATCTGTGTAGTCGCACCCTTGGAGTTAGGCAGGCGCAAGCTTAACGAGCCAAGGCGCAGTGTACGCTCTCCATGGGAAAGCCAGTAGATGAGCCAGCCGATACCGCCCAGAATGATGATGCCTGCAACAATATCCAGACGAGAGTCGATCGTCGAAATCCACGGTACATCCTGTGGGTCGATAAGAAGGGCTGCTCCCACCATGATGATGAGCGCAAACCAGATGGCAAACCAGGACGTGCCGACGATCTTGCCGATGTCAGCAAGGCTGATGCCTTCAGCGGCATAAATCCGATAGCGAAGCGCACCACCAGTCAGAAGCGAGAAGCCAATCGCATTAGAAATCGCATAGCCAGCAGCCCCTGCCACCGCAGCGATACGGCGTGGGATTTGGTTGGGCGCAATCGTGTCCACCGCAACCACGTCATATAGCGCCACGGCTGCATAGCTGAGCATCGTGAAAAATACAGCGAGCCCAATGGACGTCCACGAAATTGCATGAAGTGCCTCAAGCGTGTCCTTGCGTGAGGTATTCTGGAGCAGATTTTCCAGAACATAGATTGCCAGCAGGGCAATGGCGATGCCCGCTATGGGAAACAGAAAATGCTGGTATCGCTTCAGCAATCCGAAAGACTTATTCTGTCTAGTGGATGCTGAAGAAGGTTCTTCATTATCAATTAAGCTCATCGGAGCGTCGTCCAGTTGGAGCAATCTAAAATTGCGCAAGTGATCCTGATTTAGGGCGAACTTATGTTCGAGCGAGATGCCGCATTGAAAATATTCAAAGTAATGCCGAAGTTGGGTTATAAGGCCAGCAAACGGCGTTCGCCGCAAGCATTTTGAGGAAAGTCGGAAAGTTAGATATATTTTCCCTACTTTGTTCAAAAACAAATCAATAGAATGACTTATCTGGTTTAGATGAGAAATGTTCTATATGAAAACGAGGTTTTGGTGCTCAGTGTTTCTTATCTGACGGCTGCCGGTGCGGGTGCGCTGTCGTTCTTATCGCCTTGCGTTCTACCGCTGGTTCCACCCTACCTATGTTATATGGCGGGTGTGAGCGTTGAGGATTTTCGCGCTGAAAAAGAATCACGCGTTGCTGCCGCTTCCTTGCAGCGTCGCTCACTGGCATTGGCTGCGATCTCATTTGTGCTTGGCTTTACCACAGTTTTTGTAGCGCTTGGTGCTGGTGCTTCGTCCATTGGCGCGTTCTTGCGCATGTGGCAGCAGGAAGTCGCCATGGTGGCGGGTGTCGTCATCATTTTGATGGGCCTTAATTTCCTTGGCGTTTTGCGGTTTTCGTTTCTTTCCCGCGAGGCCCGTTTTCAGGCGCGAAGTGCGCCCGCAACGCCATTGGGTGCGTATGTCATGGGCTTGGCATTTGCGTTCGGTTGGACCCCTTGTATAGGCCCGGTTCTAGGACCAATTCTCACACTGGCGGGTGGAAGCAGCACGGTGATCGAAGGCGCTGCCCTTCTGGCCGTTTATTCGCTGGGCTTGGGAATTCCTTTTTTGTTCGCCGCCCTTTTTTCCGGCGCATTCATGCGGTTTTTGTCGAGGTTCCGCGTTCATCTTGGCAAAGTTGAGAAGGTTATGGGCGCTCTTCTCGTTATTGCCGGTGTCCTTTTTCTTACCGGCGGCATGCAGTCGTTTTCATTCTGGTTGCTTGAGACCTTCCCGGCCTTAGGTCGATTGGGATAAGCAATCTGTAAGTTTCCATATACGCTTTAATGCTATGAGCAGATGAGCCTCAATATTTCTGGACGATACAATGACAGACCGTACCTGCCTTTCCATCGTGCTTGCCGCTGGCGAAGGCACGCGTATGAAGTCGAGCTTGCCGAAAGTACTCCATCAGGTGGCAGGGCTTCCGCTGGTCTGCCATGTGGTGAAGGCTGTTCAGGGCACCGGCAAGAGCGATGTTGCGCTGGTCGTCGGGCGTGGCGCGGATAAAGTGCAGACGGCTGTCGAAAAAGTTGCTGATGCTGTTTCCTCTTTTGAGCAGACCGAGCGTTTGGGCACTGCTCATGCCGTGCTGGCAGCGCGTGACGCTATTGCGCGTGGCTATGATGATCTGCTGATCGTCTTTGGGGATACGCCGCTTATTGAAGCGCAATCGCTGCAGGCTGCACGCGGTAAACTCGCAGAGGGTTCTGATGTCGTCGTGATTGGTTTTCGTCCGGCCAGTCCGCAAGGCTATGGTCGATTGATCGAAGAGAATGGCAAGCTGATTGCTATTGTCGAAGAAAAAGAAACAACTGACGCTCAAAAGAAAATCGGCTTCTGTAATGGTGGGCTTATGGCTGTGCGTGGTGCGCATGCGTTGGCCTTGCTTGACGCAGTTGATAACAAAAATGCCAAGGGCGAATATTATCTCACCGATATTGTGGGTTTGGCCCACAAAAAAGATCTGAATGTTACCGCACTTGAAGTGCCAGTCGATAATGTCATCGGCATCAACAATCGTGCAGAACTGGCGGAGGCAGAAAACATCTGGCAGAACCGTAAGCGTCTGGACATGATGCTGGCAGGTGTGACGCTGATCGCACCCGAGACCGTTTTCTTCTCGCATGATACATTGATCGAAGCCGACGTCATAATCGAGCCGAATGTATTCTTCGGACCTAAAGTCTGTGTTGCATCGGGCGCGCTGATCCACGCTTTCTCACATATTGAAGGCGCCAATATCGGCGAGAAAGCTGAGATCGGGCCGTTCGCACGTTTGCGTCCGGGCGCAAATCTTGGCGAAAAATCCAAAGTCGGAAATTTCTGTGAAGTGAAGAATGCTGAGGTCGGCAAGGGTGCAAAAATCAATCACCTGACTTATATCGGCGATGCGGTTGTCGGGGCATCGAGCAATATCGGTGCAGGTACGATCACCTGTAATTATGATGGCTATAACAAATATAAGACTGTGATCGGCGAAAACGCATTTGTTGGTTCCAACAGTTCGCTTGTTGCGCCCGTATCGATTGGTGACAATGCCTATATCGCGTCCGGCAGCACGATCACGGATGATGTGCCTGCCGATGCTCTGGCATTTGGCCGGGCTAGACAGGAAACCAAAAAAGGGCGGGGAAAGATCCTGCGGGAGAAGTATGCTGCCATCAAAGCGGCTAAAACGTCTTCGAAATAAATCGACGATTAGATGAAGAGAACGGCAGTCCCTTGGGTTGCCGTTCCGCGTTAGACTCTTTAAATCGCGGCTATACGCGTGAATATCGGATTTGGAGCACCCTATGTGTGGAATTATCGGCATTATTGGCAATAACGAGGTCGCACCGCGTCTGGTTGATGCGCTGAAGCGACTTGAATATCGCGGTTATGATTCTGCCGGCATTGCCACGCTCCAGAATGGTAAGCTCGATCGCCGTCGTGCGGAAGGCAAGCTCGTCAATCTCGAAAATCGCCTTACGGGCGAGCCACTTCCCGGGGTGATCGGCATTGGCCACACGCGTTGGGCCACCCATGGCAAGCCGGTTGAGCGCAACGCGCATCCGCACATCACCGCACGTCTGGCTGTGGTGCATAACGGCATTATCGAAAACTTTGCTGAACTGCGTACCATGCTTGAAGCCGAAGGGCGCAAATTCGAGAC
>NZ_JAOYTK010000047.1:0-9515 GCF_025846885.2 Brucella sp. HL-2
GTTACAATCTCAGAGAAGGTTGTGCAGCGGTTGATGAAACAGGAGAACCTGATCGTTGCCACGCCAAAGCGGCGGCGATACCGCTCTTATCTGGGAGAAATCAGTCCTTCACCTGAGAATCTTATTAATCGCGACTTCCAGGCCACAGCGCCGAATGAGAAATGGCTAACTGATATCACTGAATTCCATATCCCGGCTGGCAAGGTGTATCTCTCACCCATCATCGACTGCTTCGATGGTCTGATCATCAGTTGGTCTATCGGAACGAAACCAGATGCGGAATTGGTCAACACGATGCTCGATGCCGCCATAGAAACTGTGACCGACGCAGATAATCGGCCAATTGTTCATTCTGATCGCGGTGCACACTATCGCTGGCCGGGTTGGCTATCGAGGATTAGTGATGCGCAGCTGGTGCGCTCAATGTCCCGTAAGGCGTGCTCCCCAGATAACGCTGGATGCGAAGGTTTCTTTGGCAGGCTAAAAACAGAGTTCTTTTATCCCAGCGATTGGAAGACCACCACAATTGAGCAGTTTATCAAGGAAGTCGATGGCTACATTCGATGGTACAACGAGAAGCGGATCAAAATGTCACTTGGCGCACGAAGCCCAATCGAATATCGAAACAGTCTTGGCATTGTGACGTAAAACCAGTCCAAGTTTTTATCCGCACCCCCAAGTTGGTTCATATCGCCACCACTAGATACTGGCTCAAATTCGTCCAAGCTGCCTAGAGCTGTGTACTACCCTCTCAACTGACATTACTTCTTCTGCAGCGTTTTGACTTGCAAAGCAATATTCCCGCGATCCAGTTCCGAAACAATTATCTCGGCAGGAACCTGTGGCTTTAAACGGAAAATTTTTGCGCCAACTCTCTGATAAGCCCGATCAGATGTTTCACGTCTACCCACGCAGTTCGAAACGAACGCCGCGACCGCTTTCACCGTCGAATTTTCTATCACACACGACCAGCTGACCGAAGATACGTTCGTGCGCAGAAAAACACGGCAAGAATTGCTGCCGGTTAATGTGAGCTTTGATGGATAAACGTCCACATCCTTCGGCTGCACATCGGGTGCAACATTCTTGAAATTTATCTTCGATTCTTTAATGACCTGCTTCAACGTAGAGCAATCTTTTTGAGCATCCAAAGCATAGGCCGAGCTGGATGCGAGAACCAAAACCGATACAAGTGCGTACGTGAATAAACATTTCATCAGAACCTCCGAATAGCTGAGGCATAAAACATTACAACCGATCAAACAATCATGTTTTGCCCAACCGGCCAACCGGTCAGCAACTAAAAGATTATACTGCTTACTTCACGCGACAAGCCATTCCAAGGGATAGTGACGCGTTAAGCCGCAGTCGAAACCATAGACGACAAAGTTGGCGAGGATAGGAGCGGAATGATGACTTGCCAACTCAGCGTGTCGAGCGGTCTTTTATAGCGCTGCGCACCAGTTGTTCTAGCCAACTGGTCTTAACATTGTAGGCGTGCAAGTTACTGGCGATGCCGCGCTCCTGCAGACATGCAGCATCCACGACCAACCCCTCTGGTAATTCGTCCTCAAGGCGGTTTAATAGTGAGATGCTTCGCTCGGCCATACTGAGATTTTTGATTGTTGCTTAAACCAATATCGCAGCGATCAGATGCGGTTCACCCCATACGTGTAAGCAGGGCAGATTGGTTGGCGGTCTCAGATTTAGAGTGTTGGAGTCAAGAACGACGATCACGATTTCAGTGCTCAGATAAGGCTTCCTGCCAATTTTGGCCACCATAAAATAAGCCAAGCACAATAACTTCTTGCGCAGTGACATTGATCGCGATCGTTACTCTGCGTTCAAACCCAACGGTTCGCAGCCCTTCGCGTATATCGTTTCGCAAAGTGCCACGTTCAGAAGCGTAGTCGAAGCCGCGTTTATAGCTCTCGAGCCTATCAATGTATCCAAGTGTGGTATCAGGCAATGCTCTTTCGGCTATCCAATCATAAAGAGCCACAAGATCTGTTTCCGCTTCCGGTGATAAGACGACGGATCTGCAGATCACTTGCGAACGTTCACGCGTTCAGCATGTCGATTACGAACTGAGGCAAAGGCAGAATCAACGGTTACCGCACGGGATGGATCTGATTTCATCGCATCGTAAGATGCAGAAACCGCGTTATTTAACCACCGTTCAATCACTTCATCCCGCTCTCTTAATGCTCGGATACCAGCACGAACAACCTCACTGACTGAAGCGTAATCACCGTTCTTGACTTTGGATTCGATGAAGGCTGCCTGCTCACTAGGCAGGCTAATCGTGCGTTTTTCGATGTTGGCTATTCTTCTTCTCTTCAGCAATGCATCAGGTCAAGTGTGAACAATTCATACCAGAACTTGAACTCAATGCAAAGGGCTCTTGAATTGATGCTAACATCGAACTACGCATTCCCTCCTGAGACAAAAACAAAAAGCCGATCTCTTTGCCAAATGCATCTGCCCTGCATGCTTTTCCAGATTGCCTTTCAACATCGCCGTTGACAAGGTCTTCACCGCAGCTGACCGTTCAAATGTGGGGTTACTTCACTGAGAGCTTCATACCTGCTTACCAAACAACATCGCTAACCCAAACAACGCCCCCAAAGTAGCGACTATGGTAAGTGCAATTGAAGGTTCACGCAGATTCATCGCCATCATGGCCGCGACGCCCCCCAAGGTTGCAATCAGTGCACCGATAACGCGGGCACCCGTCGATCCGTAAAAATGAGTTCGGTGTACCGGTTTCTTACCAGGCTGTTGCTTCTTCTGCCAATCTTCGAGCGCATTTCGAAACTCGCTGAACAGCCGTTTCCGATTAGGCAAATCTAACGGACTCACCAGCAGAGTTGGATAACCCGATCGGACCAGCTTGAGGAGATTGTCATCACCCCAAGTCGTCAAATCAGAAAATGCAATTGGTGCACGGCGTGAAAACTCCAAACCGTCGGGGGTGACCTTAATAAGGTTGCGGGTTGGGAAGACTTTGAAGGTTATGAGCAATGGTACCAACAAGCCCAGCAGAGCAACTACCCCCGCCATGCCCAGCGAACCACGATTGAAAACCACGAACAGAAAACTTCCCGCACTCAGCGCAAAGGCAAAAGGCACCGCCAATTGATGCCAGCGTGTATACACCGATGCGCTAATTCCGTCCGCGCTATTCATATTTGAAACCTTTCAGAAATGACGTTCGCAAAATTTCGGCATCTTAGATACCGAAGGCAACAATTATCAGAGGGAGCGCCTGCGCACGAGTGTCAGTCGTGTATTAACGATGCCTATAGTACTTAAAGCCATCAATTCGCTTATCAATAATTTAGCAACAGGTCAGACCGCCACCATGCGACATGACAAACCTGCCGATTATCGCTATTAACTCAAGTTAACCATCCCCGACAAATTCAAAACAGTTCAGGCCGGGCACTGGGTTTCAGTGATGCTGATCTGGATGGCCGGCCTATCATCGGAGTTTGGAACTGTCACAACTTGCGCGGATTTCATCCAGCCGAACAATGATCACGGCTATTCCGAAACAAACAGATCCAAGACCAAATGACAATGTACCAAGTATCATTCTTTGTACTGAAGACGCCTCAACAATGAACAATAACCCACTCAGTATCTGAACTACTCCCAGAATAAATACTATAACCTTCATTCTTATTCATCCGGCCGTTCTGGTTGGATATTGAAAAATACCGGTACTGCGACTGCAAACATATCCCTGCCCGTCATTTAATAACAGCAGCGCAATCGAATTTGATGGCATCAATCTCTCCTGAAGCCACGTTATATTCACTTACCTGAAGAAATGAACACATATAAATCTTTTCTTCATTCTGCAGAAAAACATAATTTCCCGTCGACGTTTTGATTTCGTAGCCTTTTTCAACGAGATCGAGAATGGTTGGCTTTCGTTCAGCAATGGCTGAGGAAGTTATCGCAAGGACGACGCCGAGTGTAGTGAACAAGATTCTCATTTTAGTCCCATAAATAATAATGCATTCAGAATAAATGGTCTTTAAAAGAGACCTTTGAATTCTTAAGGTCTGCTTCGATTCCGCACAACAAAAAACGACTGTACAACTCGAGCTTCAAACGGCACCATTAAGTCTGGATGACGCCCGTCCTTCATAGAGGATGTGTTTCGAGGCTCCGCAATATGACGCTCCAAATGTCGCGGCTGGAGAAAGTCCATCTCGTCTATCAAGCGTCTGCTAGGGCCTCGACCAGAAGGCTGATCATTTTCCGTTTGACGATAAGATCAGCAAGGCCAAGGCGGAAAAGTGGCTCAGTTACTCAATGCTCTTCCTTCATCATCTGTATATGCGCATGCAGGTCCGCCATGGACATCGAGTCTCCTCGGTTATTGATATGCCAATAGGCACGGTTTGAGCAAGCTGTTGATTGCCGCTGAGAAGTGACGCGGTGGGGGTCGGACGAAAACTTGGGCTATTATGGAGGTAGTTCATGTATTCCTATCGATTGACAGGCGGTCATGTGACCCGTCGATGGCCCAATATCGCGGCTGCCCGTGAGCGGCGACCATTTCGCCGCCGCTCTCACCTCAAGCTGTTCGCGCCTTAATCCAAATAATCGACCTGCAGATGTCTGATCTTGCCGTTAAAGGAAAATGGTTTGCGATCGAAATATGCGAGCGAGACAGGAGAATAGCTGTCCCGGCCAACGTCAAAGGCGTCATTGGCAGTAAAGGCCAGTGCTGTCGAGCGTGGGACACGTCCCTTGCTGACCTCTTTGCCGTCGATGCGAATGACGATCTCAAGAGGTGTTGGGCGGTCACTACCAACCTTACGCGTTTCAACTTCAATCTTGACCTTCCCTGTCGGAAGCGGAGCAGAGGTTTCTAACCGCGTTCGCTCGATCTCAAACAAATTATACTCATAGCTGAGTATTCCATCCTCAACCCAAAGGGCCAGACCTCCGGAAACTGCTCCAAGCGCATAGAGCACACCCTTCGAATCCGGCTGCAAATCCGCATCAATGGTAACAAGGTTGCTGCGCGATCCGAGACGCGGTGCTGTAAATTCTGGAACGGCAACCACGTCCTGCGTGTAGTTAAACACTTTGGAAGGGTTAGACGGTGCGTCTTCCGGATGGAAAACGACAGACCAGAGACCACCGCCTATCGGATCAACTTTATTTTCTTTCGCGCTCACGTCAAACGCGCTCTTCAACGCATTGAGCTTTTCGGGGTTTGCTGCAGCAATATCCTTTGCCTGCGAAAAATCCTTGCTGAGATCGTATAGTTCCCAAACATCGTCCTTCGGTGACCATTGCATGATTGCGGGATCAACCCCCGGCTTCCATGGTATTCGTGGACCGAATGCTGAAGCAATCCAACCGTCCTTGTAATAGGCGCGACTACCCATCACCTCGAAATATTGCTCGTTCTTACGATCCCGCGCCTGTGGGGCGGAGAAAGAATAGGTCATGCTGGTGCCGTCGATCGGATCCTGACTAATGCCATCAACCAGTTCAGGTGGCGTGATTTTGAGAATGTCATAGATCGTCGGTACGATATCGTTGACGTGATGGAATTGCGGATGAGGTGTCTGGTCCGCCTTAATCTTGTTTGGCCACGACACCGCGAGCGGCGTGCGCGTGCCGCCAAAATGTGCGGCAATCAGTTTGGTTGAACGATATGGTGTGGAACCCGCCCAAGCCCAACCGGCATGGTACATGTTGTCGACCTTGGACGATCCCAGCACATCCATGCCACCGAGTTCGTTCATGGTCCGAATGTGATCCTTGATCTCTGAAGGAATGCCATTCTGTGCCAAGAGTTCGCTGATGGTGCCATTCTGGCCTTCAGCACTCGAGCCGTTATCGCCCCAGATATAGAACACGAGCGTGTTGTCGCGGATGCCAAGTTCGTCAAGCGTATCAATCAACCGACCTGCCTGCGCATCGGCATGCTCAGTATATCCGGCAAACACTTCCATGAGCCGGCGCTGAAATGGCTTTTCATCCTCGGGAATATCCGCCCACGCAGCAAGTGTCTCCGGTCGCGGGGTGAGTTCGGTGTCTTTCGGGATCCAGCCCAGTTCTTTCTGACGGGCGAAGACCTCTTCGCGCATCACGTCCCAGCCGGCATCAAACTTGCCCTTATATTTATCCGCCCATTCCTTGAAAATATGATGTGGACCATGCGAAGCACCGGGCGCCCAATACACGAAGAACGGTCGCTCCGGTGTGAGTGCATGAACCTGCTTCATCCATGAAACGGCCTTATCGGTCATGTCTTCGGTAAAATGATATTCTTCTTTACCTGCAGACGGATCAACGCGGACCGTGTTTTCGACAACCGCAGGCTCCCATTGTGAGGATTCGCCTGCAAGGAAGCCGTAGAAATAGTCAAAGCCAATCCCCTGACCCGCAGGCCAGTTCGTATAAGGGCCAACAGCAGTCGTCTCATTGGCTGGTGTGTTGTGCCACTTTCCAAATGCACTTGTAGCATAACCATAATAGCCAAGCACTTTTGCGGCTGTCGCGGATGTGCGTGGGATGCGACCGGAATAACCGTCCCAATCATTGGCCAATTCGGCGATCTGGCCATAGCCGACGCGATGGTGATTGCGCCCAGTCAGCAGTGACGCCCGGGTGGGTGAACACATAGCGGCATTGTGGAAGCGGTTATAGGTAATCCCATCCCCGGCAACACGGCTCAATGTGCTTGTGTTGATCACCCCGCCAAAGGTGCTCGGAAGCGCTGGACCAACATCGTCGAGCATGATGATAACGATATTCGGCGCATCAGCGGGGAGATGTGACTGCGCCGGTAGTGGGTTATATGTCGATTCCGCGATCGTCGGCCCGGCCTTGCTCCCCGAAGGCTTTGGGGGAAATGGGAGCGATTGCTGGGCTGCGACGGGCGAGCCCAACATCAGGAGCGCCGTGCTCATGCCCAACCAACGAGCTCTCGATCGGTAACTAGGATGTTTTCTCATTTGCTTCTCCGTTTCGGACTACACATCTGAACCCTACATGACTTGTTGACGTATCAATGGCTTCTGCATGTCTGGCGGCAGGTCGATAGCGGAGGCAGTAATTTGGAGCACACAGATGCGATCCGCCTTTCAAAACCTTTCGCGGTATTTTTATCTCGGGGAGACAGGGATCATAACTAGCGGACTCAAGTCCACCGCGAGGATTTCTGGGAATGCAGCAGGCTTTCGTGATGTCTGCTTCATGCTTTGGAGCGAACCAATCCGACGTCCACTCCCAGACATTTCCGATCATGTCGTAGACTCCATAACCATTGGGGGGGAATGCGGTGACCGGTGAGGTACGCGCGTATCCGTCGAGGTTATGATTAGCGATCGGAAACGATCCCTGCCAGGTATTGGCCATATGTCGACCATTCGGTGTCAGCTCTGATCCCCAGGCAAACTCAGCCTGATCAAGCCCACCTCTGGCGGCAAACTCCCACTCGGCTTCTGTCGGAAGATCCTTGCCGATCCACCGCGCGTAAGCCTGTGCATCATGAAAACTGACATGGACAACTGGATGATCATCCAAGCCTGCGATGCTGCTGCCCGGACCATAAGGCTGACGCCAGTTGGCATCTCGTAGAAAAACCCACCATTGCGACCAATCACTCAGATCAACCGGCCCGGTCGGCTCTTGGAAAACGAGTGATCCCGCATATAACATTTCCAACAAAATGCCGGGATAGTCCCGGGGATCGGGGACGAACTCGGCAAATGTGCGATGTCCCGTTGCCGCCACAAACGCCGTGAACTGTGCGTTTGTCACTGGTGTCTTGTCGATGTAAAAACTTTCAACACTGACACGATGAGCAGGCTTTTCATCCGGGTAATGGTGATCTGACCCCATCCAAAAAGTGCCACCGCGCACGTAAATCATATCAGCGTGTAAACGCTCCCATGACAAATTCGTTTGAGCAGCATTGATCTGCATTGCGGGCCTCTCCTCGAATTCTCATCACGTCTGCATGCACGCTCACGAACAACGCGAACCTATAAAGCGGGCTATTGAAACTGTGCCGATCAGCATAGTGTCCGCCCTATACAACACGGTCGCTATACAGCCAAAATGGAACTTGGCCCTCGACAGACGCTCCTTATGCAGAGCATCGAAAGCGAGACATTCTTCCACTTAGTGAATCGATGAATTAACGCGTTGTCTCCCAAAACCACCATCAGCCGCGCTCGAGCCATCTTGACGGTGCGGTTTGCGCGCGGGTTGAAATCTTTATCGCTTCGCTTACGACAAGGGCGCACCAACAATCTTGCCATTTTGTGCCAAGTTGGGCTGTGTCTCAATTTTTTCACATCTGATGAGGTATCGCATGAAACTTTGTAGGAGTTGAGTGCGGCGGAAACGGATGACGGTCGATTTCAAAGGCGCATATTTCCCCAAAAGCGTCATCCTGCACGTGGTCTTCTTTTACGTTCGTTTTCAGCTTATATCGTAAACTGCAAGAGATCCTTGATGAACGAGGCATCTCAGTTGATGGCGGTGTCGCCTTAACCGATTTTTGCTAAGCGCTGTGATATTCAAGGAGCATGACCGCAACCCAGCTTGTTCACTTCAAACGCCATCGTTTTCCTGCAGAAATCATCGCGCATGCGGTGTGGCTTTATTATCGGTTTCCGCTCAGCTTTCGCGGATTTGAAGACCTGCTTGCCCAGCGAGGCATTGAGGTTTCGTTCCAGACTGTGTCGGAATGGGCGGCGAAGTTCGATCTCAAATTCGCCCATCAACATCGTCAGCGGTCCCGCGGTCAGTTCTCCGACAAATGGTATCTTGATGAGATGGTGGTTTCCATCAAGGGAAAAAATACTAGCTCTGGCAGGCCGTCGATGCCAATGGTTACGTTCTCGATGCCCTCCTGCAAAACCGGAGACACAAGCGTGCAGCTCTGGAGCTGATGCGAAGGCGGCTCAAGGGCCAGGGGACCACTCCACGGATGATGGTCACCGACAAGCTGCGGTCCTACTCGGCGGCGAAGGCCGAATAGATGCCGGGCGTCGAACATCCTTCGCATGGTAATCCCCCATTTTTAACGGGGTTCGACAGTAGAATTTACGCAGCCATTTTCAGTTTCTGTGTAGGGGTAATGCCGCCGATACCCATATTGGGCCGTTCGTTGTTATACGTCCAGAGCCCTTGTGTAGCGAATTCCTGAGCCTCTTCGATGCTTTCAATGATGTGTTGGTCTAGCCATTCGTGCCCAACCGTTCGGTTATAGCGTTCGACATATGCATTTTGTTGCGGCTTTCCAGGTTGGATGTGACTGATAGTAACCCCTTGTTTTTCAGCCCATTCCACGAGCTTACCACTGACATACTCAGGCCCATTATCCACACGAATTGTGCGGGGTTTGCCGCGCCATTCGATGATCTGGTTGAGGCAACGAATGACACGCTCAGCTGGTAGTGAGAAGTCAACTTCAATGCCGAGCCCCTCGCGACTAAAGTCGTCCAGGACATTCAACAGCCGGAATT
>NZ_JAOYTK010000048.1:0-7796 GCF_025846885.2 Brucella sp. HL-2
AATAAGCTTGCTGGAACATAGCTTTTCCTCCTGACCCAATGAATCATCAATCTAAAAAGCGCGAAATGCCAACAAATATCACCCTCTTTAACGATTCAAAATAATCGCCCCACGCTCTAGCCGCTCAACGAAGACATTGTCGCGCCAAGCGCCCTTTCCATCCATCGAGATGGCAATCTCGGCCTTCTTCAGCACGGCAGTGAAGTCAATGGACGTGAACTGCGAACCCTGATCTGTGTTGAAGATGTCTGGCTTGCCGTAACGAGCAAGCGCCTCCTCGACCGCCTCAATGCAGAAGTCCGCCTCCATCGTAATCGACAACCGCCAAGACAGAACCAGTCCACGACGGCGCAGAGATAGACAAAACCACGCGCTATGGGGATGTAGGTCAGGTCCATGGCCCAGACCTGATTGGGCCTGGTGACCGCCAGCTTGCGCAGGAGATAGGGATAAATCTTGTGTCCAGGTGCGGGCTCCGAAGTGTTGGGACGGCGGTAGATCACCTCGATGCTCATCTTCTTCATCAGAGTGGCGACATGCAGCCGCCCAACCTCAAGCCCTTCTCCCTTCAAAAGCCCCTGCAACATCCGACTTCCCGCGAATGGATATTCCAGATGCAATTCATCGATCCGGCGCATCAGTGCCAGATCGCCATCCGATACTGGGCGCGGTGAATAGTAGACACTGCTACGGCTGAACCCGAGGAGCTTCGCCTGCCTTGCGACCGACAGCTTGTGCGTGCGGTCGATCATTTCTTTCCGCTCAGCAATCCCGCCTTGCCGAGCGCTCCGGCTAAAAAATCATTTTCCAGAGTTAGCTCGCCGATCTTGGCGTGAAGCGTTTTGACGTCGACGGTAGGCCCTGCTGGTTCCGCCTTGGTCTCGTCGCCGAAAACACCGGTCGCCCCCTCAAGAAGCTGATCTTTCCATTGCTTGATCTGGTTCGCGTGCACGTCGAATTGCTGGGATAATTCCACAAGCGTCTGCTCGCCTCTGATTGCAGCGAGCGCAACTTTTGCCTTGAAAGCCGGGCTATGGTTCCGGCGTGGTCGTCTCGTCATGGTATCTCCTGTTCTCGACATCTAAGCCGAAGTCAGGCAGAAATTCCACTTATCCTAGCTGTTCAAATTTCCCGAACCACTTCTGATCGACACCACGCTCCGCCATCATTTCCTTCAGATTGCGCGAGCTCAGATTGTAAGCCAGGCGTCCATCGGACGCATAAGAAAATGACAGACTTATCGAAATGGCGGCCCTTGAACATCAAAAATATTCAGCTCTTTAAAAGCCAAGATCCTATCAGCTCATTCGTTGACGAAAAGTTTGCAACACAGCCCCACATGATCCGCAAGAACCAATTCGTGAACGACAACCGTTCGCCATTTCAGGTCTTTGCGACACAGCCAGTTTCGTGATGGCGTAAGCTACGTATGCACGCTTTTCTCTGCACCTTGCCGGGCAAAATTAGGATTAAGTTAAGTTCTTTCAAAGAAGGGCAGATAGTCGGTGTATCCTTCTGCACCACCGCCATAAAGCGTCTTTTGATTGAACGCAGCCAATGGTGCCCCTCGCATTAGGCGTTCCACCAAATCGGGGTTGGCGATGAAGCCACGACCAAAGGATATCAGATCTGCTGCGCCCGAAGCCAGCGCGGATCGGGCAAGGGCTTTGTCATAGCCGTTGTTGGCAATATAGGTGTTGCGGAAGCGGCGCTTAAGAGAAGAATAGTCGAAAGGCGCAATATCTCTTGGTCCGCCCGTCGCACCTTCAATCACGTGTAAGTATACAGGTGATAACTTATCCAGTTCCGTAACGATGTAATCAAATAACGGTTGCGGATCGCTCGTCGATATCCCACCCGCCTGTGAGACGGGCGAAATCCTTACACCAGTGTGCTGGGCTCCGATCTCCGAGACAACGGCTTGGGTGACCTCCAACAGCAGTCGTGCGCGGTTTTCAATCGAGCCACCATAGGAATCGGTGCGATAGTTGGCACCGTCTTTGGAGAATTGATCGAGTAGATAGCCATTGGCCCCATGGATTTCGACACCGTCAAAGCCCGCAGCCATGGCTCTGGCAGAGGCGTTGCGGAAATCATCAATAATGATCGGCAGTTCCTCTATCAGTAATGCGCGGGGCTCAGAAACGTCCGCGGGGCCGTTGTTTACATAGGTCTTGGTTTCTGCCCGAACAGCTGATGGTGCGACAGGTGCTAGACCACCTGGCTGCACCGATGTGTGGGAGACACGGCCTGCATGCCAAAGTTGTAGAAAGATCAGGCCGCCACAAGCGTGCACTGCAGTGGTAACGGCGCGCCATCCATCGACCTGAGCATCTGTATAAATGCCCGGAGTATCCTGATAACCCTGAGCCTGAGCAGAGATCTGGGTCGCCTCGGCAATTATTAGGCCGGCCGAGGCACGCTGCGCATAGTATTCGGCGGAGAATGGGCTTGGGATGAGGTCTTCATTCGCGCGGTTTCGAGTCAGTGGCGCCATTACGATACGATTGGATAGCGTGAGGGTGCCGAGCTTGTAGGGTTTAAAAAGAACAGAAGATGTCATGATTATACCTTTGGTACGGTGAGCTAATCCTGCAAACTGCGCTCGCAATCGTTTCACGTGGTACAGATTCCACTATTGCCAGCGGATACTGTGGAGATTCTTTTGGCGGCTTCTCAATTTCTGGCTTCATACGCTAATAGGGTCGAGCGAGAGGAGCACTTAAGTCCCCTGTTCCGGCCAATGGAACCAGATTTCAGCTTACTCGGGCGCATGAAATCTGCATAGGCAACATCGCTCGACCACGCAATGGAAGAAAGGGAACGAAGTGGGAAAGTTGGGCGCATGATCATTTTACAACCGATCATGCGCAATTTAAGCAGATTATCTACATACGGTCTCGCAATGCATCACCCCCACAAAAAGAGATTAAGAGCCACGGAAAAAGTCAGCGCCGCTAATTCAAAGCAACGGCGCTTGACGGGGTTACGACCGTTAGGCTTGAGACTGGTCGAATGGGTTTAATGATCGTATAGCGCCGCACGGCATAAGGTGGATGTCATTTAAGTTTCTTTACCTCAAACAGTAATTCAAGGTACTCGGAGTACTAGTACGTTTAGCTATAATGCGGGCTCCGTTCAAAGAAATTTCGGCAACGAAGCCATATCGGCTACCGGAAGAAACTATTTTTGGTAACTTGATGGCGAGGCGTCTCCGAAACGATGCGCAGAGCCTCCGCTGTAGGTCTGTTGCTTGATTAAAGCAGGAGTAGTTTGGTCAACGTGCCGAGTTGCAACAGGTCTGCTGTTGTGTGCACGAAGATGAAGGTTGGCTGGTTCGCCAACATGCGGGTTTTCAGCGAAGGCGGAACCGACATTAATGACAAGAGCCGCTACAATAAGAACAATCTTTTTCATTTCTGTTATCCTTCTATAGTCCTCTTGGATGGAAATTTTCATTTCTCTTCAATCGTTCCTGAGCGCAAGAAACCATCTTCCAAGGACATCTGTTAAAATCATTGAGAATTACGAAACGTTTAATGAAATCTAGAGGTGCTGCACCCATTCGGAGTTCTGTAAACTGAAAAGCGATGCGTCACTGAAGTCGTGCGCGGAACCATCGCTGGAGGTTTGCTTATGGATCAACGCAAGAAGAGCGTGATCGACGAGCTAAGTTCCCCAATATCCTATGTTGTTTGCATGAATTTCCATTGGCGCGCCGCCATGTGGACTTTCGGCGAAGGCAGCGTGGACACTAACCGCAAGAATGAGGGCTATAGCGAGACCAATAACAACGGCGCCAGCGGTAGTTAAAGTCGCGAGCAAAAATTTATTCATTTTCAATTTCCTTACCATAAATAACGACGTTTGATTTATCGTCGCCATAAATAATAAATTAGATAATGCTGAATAAATATCCATTCACAATATCGTTTATATAATCACGAATAAGTTTAACTCTCGAAATGCATCTATGATTAATAATGTAGTTAGCAAATACAATAATTGTCGTTATATCTATTAAATGATACATTTAGTTTTATTCACATAATGTTTTTTATTACATTGATTGTAATTAATCATCATCAAGATTTCCTCGTCGAGGAAAGAGTGAAAATGTAACAACCATGACAAGTCAGAATGTAATACGGTAGATTGCAATCAGGTAATTCGAATGGCTTAAGCGGGTCCGGGAACTGTAATGCAGTACTTCAAATCCGCCAGACCGAGTTAGCCATGTACTTCCTGGCCATGATAAGATTACCCCCTCCCGGCGTGACCAGCTTAGTCGGCTGCCGGTGGCAATGATGTGGTGGTTGAAATCTTCGAAATGAGATTACCTTCCCAGCCATTTATCGCATAATTATTGAAATGATTTATTTTTCTCAAGGACTGTCCTTCGCTAAAATCGATTTCCTGCAAAGAGAGCCAGACTTGTGAGCTAGTGAATGCGGATTTGAAATGATACTCGAGATGGCTAAGGTCGGAAATCGTCGTCCAATAGGTTGCCGATCCCTTTTCTTGTTCAGGATACAGATTATACTTTGAGTATGTATCGGTTACCTCTTTTGTGTCTGTGCTCTGAGGCGTATTTACCGGATAGGCGACATTGTTAATGACAGATTGAATGAAACCCTGCGCCTCGTACTTATTATCCGGCTTTGGCAGGTTTTTGAGATAAAATGTTGCGCGGACAAATCGTGAATCAGCTTCTAAATCTCCAGGCACATTATCTTTTCTGCTGGCTTCCAGCCTTTTCAAACTCTTTAACATTTCAGGGTAGCCTGGGTTATTGGTCAGCACCCGATAAGTTCGGTTATGATAAATATTTACCTGACCATTATCGATCTCGATGATAGCTGAATCACCACTCGCATCTTCCATGGCGATATGCTTAGCGTCGGCGGCGTATTCGATAGGCATGTGCTTGGCTACCAGGCGAACATTGTCTCGCAGTGTTTGAACAGCCTCATCGACCGTAGCAAAATTATCTAAGAGAAAGCTAACCCAGGCCTGGCTTTCGAGGACCGGCTTGTCCTGATTATTTGACTGAGCCTGCGATCCATTTTTATAAAAGAGTGTGTGGGCAGCCAGCCCTTTTTCATTGAGGCCGTCCATAGCAAATATGCCGTTAGCATAAAGCGCAACGCTTCCGTATCTGGACTTCCAATGCGCTGCATTGCTGGCTGAGCCGCCATTTCGCTTTTCCCCGCGAGGCGAGATAACAAGAGAGGGGTCCACGGAATCGAAATAATCCAGGTTCCGAGCGCTGATCATATAGCCCTCGTGATTGTTCATGAAGGCACGTGTGCATGCTGATGCGTGACTTGTTTGCCCCATTCCAAATACATAGTAGAACAAAAATAAAACTGCAGTCGAGTTGAGTAATTTCATTTTGTTACTCCTTTATATCATTATGAAACAATATCATCATCACGGATGAATTAAATATAGTTCGAATAACATGCAATTATAGTATAGTAGAAAATATCACATTAGCAATCATCGTTTATGGGACATACTAGCTTCGTCGTTATCCTGCATAAAATGTGCAAGGGTGACGCCCGCGTTGAGCATATGCTCACGCATGACCCGTTCTGCTTCTACAGCATCACCACGCATGATCGCCTTTAGTATATCCCCATGTTCCACCAAGGTGTGCTTAAGTCTTTCGGGGTAATGTAGCTGGCTCTGGCGAAACGGCAGAAGCCTGATACGAAGACGCATCAGTTCACCATAAAGAAACTCGTTATGAGTAGCCCTATAAATAGTCTCATGAAACGAGAGGTTAATAGCGTCGTAGGATTCGAAATCCTCCGTTTCGACGGCGATCAACATTTTTTCGTAAATATCACGCAGCCTAGCCCGCTCCGCACCGTTGATCCGATTGATCGCGATGCGAATACACATGCATTCCATCTCGGCAACCACCTCAAACATCTCCATGAGGCTTGCAAGCGTCATTGGAAGAACGACAGCACCGCGTCGCGGTCTGATCTCAATAAGGCCGATTGCTTCCAGTTGCCGTAACGCCTCCCGGACAGGTGTTCTCGAAGCTCCAAAGCGAACAGTTAACGCAGATTCTTCAAGAACCGTCCCTGGTTTAATCGCGACCGTAGAGATCTCGTCCATCAGCGCGGTCGTTATTCGCTCGCTGAGCGAACCATTATCTTCATTAATATCCATAATGCGACCTGTATTCACAAAATCGTATAATTCTTATATTTGTATTTATATGGCATATATAATGGATAAAGTAAATTCATAAAACATTGAAGAGTCATAAATGCATACATATAATTTTACGGAGCCGCTGAATGTGGAACAAACTGAGCATAAGCCGCAAGTGTCGCCAGGAGCGAGCTGCGCCACTCACAAATGAAAAGCTAGTCAACGCTATATCAGTCCGAGTTCTCTTCAGTAATTGAACCGGGTGACAGAATTTGTATTGCAGGACACAACCAGAAGCAGGCGGACTTCCTTTCAAAGTCATCGGCCTGCGTGGATCCGACCCAGGTAAATGATCTGCACATTGTTCAGTCTGTTTTGGCTCTACCCGATCACCTCGATATATTCGAACGCTATAACCGAACTGTTCGACACGAATGGCTTGACCAGCACATCATTGAAAGTATCTAAGAGGCCTAGGAATTCGCTACACAATGGCTCTGGACGTATAACAACGACGGCCCAATATGGGCATCGCGGTATAACACCCGCACAAAAACTGAAAATGGCTGCGTAAATTCTACTGCCAAGCCCTGTTAATAATGGGGGGATTACCATGTGACGACAGGTATTGTGGTTGAAGGGGCTGTGATGAAGACCGTCTGACGTTGCATATCAATCAATTCTGAAATCTCCCAGGACCGATCAATCCTGGCAGATTCAGGTGGACAAACCGATAGCAACTATGGCCTGAAAAACCGATTAAAAGAATGGTTTTGTCTTCCTGAGCCTTTGCCGCAACGCAAGCGGGATAATGGTGCAGCCATCCAGAATGGCGACCGTATGTGAGTTTGACCCGGCGAAGTAAACCCGCCGTGACACGCGATTTGGCTCGGACCATGGATACTGAAACAACAAAAAGAAATTGTCGTCCAGATAAATCTCTTGACCCGAAATTTCCCATGTGAGTTGCTAGAGCTCAAAAGTTTGGCGAATTGCCCTGCGCCAGTGGGGTTAATTAAATGGCAAAGAGTGTTTTAACATCGTTAGCAATGAGAGTGCCGACGTGTTCCCCTCGGCAAATTCTTGCCACTGAACCGTCCTGATCAAAACCAAATACGTGCACCGGAACTCTATGGTCACGGGCCAAAAGCAGCGCGGATTGATCCATAACGCAAATATCTTGTTTAATGACATCATCGAATGACAACGTTGCATATTTGCGCGCTGTCGTGTCGACATTCGGATCAGCAGTAAAAACGCCATCCACCCCGTCCTTAGAGCGTCGGGCGCTAATCATGCAACACATTGAGCTGCTTTGAAGAAGTTTCGGCACTCTTGTGGCGAAAACAGATCGCAGACGGAGCCGAGGGCTCTCCACAGCTCGTCGGTACATTCTATTTTAAACTGCAACATGCCAATGAATTCATGTGGTTAGCCATGGAGGAAATTGGATGTCGAATTGCTATTCACAGATCACTTTGCGTGAACGTCGCCGGTTATTTGAGCTTAGAGCGTCGGGCGCTAATCATGCAACACATTGAGCTGCTTTGAAGAAGTTTCGGCACTCTTGTGGCGAAAACAGATCGCAGACGGAGCCGAGGGCTCTCCATAGCTCGTCATAGGTG
>NZ_JAOYTK010000049.1:0-6928 GCF_025846885.2 Brucella sp. HL-2
TGATGCTGACCAAGCCGTCATTTTGAAGATCACCATCCCGATAATGAATGCAACGGCACGCTACCATTGCTGCTGATTAAAATTGATCGGTGTGATCTATGTTCTTGACTGGCAATCAGCACTTACGAGAGAGTCTTCGCATGCTCTCCTTATTTTGACGAGATTCGACATGTTGCTCGATCGCTCTCGGGAGTTCTTTTGCCGTTTTTGCGTGCCTCTTCAGAATCCATGAAAAGCCATATCAAGCGCTGATACGATTTTATCGTGAGACGCAGAAAGGTTTGTCACTGGTTCCTTCAATGTCGAGACTGGAATTGCCGCCATGAACTGGGTTACCAAGATATGTTCTTCACCCTCAATATCAAAGCCCGGATTTAGTCGCTTTGCTGGGAGGGGAGCCAACGATTTTGCCATGAGCGGTATGCTGATGCTGCCGAATGGTTGAGCGCTGATTACAATCCCGGCTATGCCAACGTCCATCACCTCAACAAAGCCGTAGATGAGCTTGGAGCAAAGTGGGCGAGACAAACGCAGGCCCGCCGAAAAAGATGACACCGTTCCCGCAGGCAACGGCAAAAACCGGGGCATTACCGCGTAAACAACTGACGGAACAGTTCCTCCGAGCGCCGCAAACCCTCATCCGTCAGCACCAGAGACTTCGACTTGTTCACCGGATCTCCGATCAGGCCCTTCCGGTGCAGACGGTCCGTCGTTGACCAGTCAAATCCCTTCCAGGCACAACGCCCATCGTGCAACGTCAGCCAAAGCAGCGCCAGAACCGCATCGTCGATCTTCTCTTCATCGATATCCATTCCGAAACTCTATCACGCGACGGCAAAAACGTCCCGCGGTCTACGCCGTATACGTACGCAAGATAGGGCCAACAGAGTGATCAGGATTGATGCTTCGAGCACACCGAAGCAGACCCGCGCGCAGGTGCGTATGATCGTCGATAACACAGCGCAACTGGTAAAACTTGGCCGTGCGATCCGCGACGATGAAATCATCATCAATCCAGACTATGCCTATCCAGCTTATGGCATGCCTTCAGAAAAGACGAATGAAGCAATCCGTCTTGCTGCTCGCACCGAAGCGATGATTACAGACCCGGTCTATGAAGGTAAATCCATGCAGGGCATGATCGATCTGATACGAAGGGGTTTCTTTCCGGAAGGTTCGCGCGTGCTCTACAGCCATCTCGGAGGGGCACCTGCATTGAACGGCTATAGCTATTACTACAAGGATGGCTGAGCCGCATTCATCAGGAACAGCGTATTTGAAATTGTTGGCAGAGCACCGCCACCAACAATTACATCATCGACTTCGACTTCGCCTTCAGCGTGGCAGGTGACAATATGCACTATTCTGATCGTACGCATTTTTCGTCCCCCCGATGCTTGCTTCAAAATGCTATTATTTACCAAACAGCAGCATGGTATACTTCTTCGAGACGGTTCCGGTACGCTTTCCGTTTTCACCATAGTACCGATCGTTACGGCACAGCCGCTCTTTCACGTCGCAGAAAACCCCGTTGGCAAAGGTGAATTCGGTTAGGTCAACATCGCTCATTGTGAACATCTTGTTCGCAGCGGCCTTCTTACCGAGATATGTTTCCGTCAGTTTACGGGAAATCCCTTTGTCATTAGCACACACGTAACGGTCGCAGAGCACACCCGGCGCAGGGGACTGGATCGCGGCCTGTTGTTTGGCGTGAGCTGACATCACACCTGTGGCCGGAAGCAGAGCCAGAGAAAGCGAAAGATACAATTTATTCATAAGCTAATCTAACCTCGTTATAGCAGGTGACGGTCTACCTATTTTCATAGTTTGACCAGAACGTGAGCTCTGCATGATAGCCCGTATTTCAGGCTTCGCTTCATCTTTTGCACTTTATACCTGAACTCACAGAGTATCCATTTTAATGCCCCGAGAGTACGAGAGTCTGAACGGGCATCATAATCGCCTGTATCCGCAGGATCATCGCATGGACAAGCCCGGTTGCATCAACCGCGTGCAGGAATAGCGAGCGCATAGTTCCTGCCTTGCCTGAATTCAGCTCCTCATGATTACTGGTATAAGCGTTGGCGATACAGCTGCTGCCGGGTGGGATATCGGCCATTTGACCTTCATAGAGCGGTTCAAGCGTAACAGTAATTGTTCCGGTTTTTGCCAGTTGCTGAACATCGACCAGTTGGTCACTTGCCCGCACCTGCCCGCCTGCAATTACATCCTGCACATCTGTTACAACCATAGGAATGATCGTGAATGGTTTACCTATACATGTTGCCTCTGCGATCATACCGACCTTCATCACCTGTGCCTCTATCTGCCCAAAACCTGCTATCAGGGCTGTACGACCGGCCGCTTCTGGCACGAGAATACCGGCAGGTCGCAAAAGTGGATTAACAACCTCACCAGCTCTCAGTGTAAACTGCTGTACTGTACCGGCGACCCCCGCCTTAACGACAGTTTTATCCAGCTCGACCTGTGATTGTGCATACTCAGCTTCTGCACTGGCTCTTTGCGCAGGCAGCAACGTGTTGATCTTGGTTTCCAGCGTTTGCTTATTGGCGATAGCCGCAGCAAGCTCACTGCTACGACCATCGGCAATTGATTGATAACGCTCAACGTCTTTACGGGCGACAACATTGGCATTGCGCCGTTGCAATTCAAGCTGCGTATTGGCATCATTCCGCGCCTGCAGAAAAGCTGCTTCAGCTTGTTTAATGCGGGCATCAGCAGCAACCAGATCGCTTTTAGAAACGACGATTTCAGCATCGACTTCTGCCATTCTTCGCTGCGCAGTAGTGAGAGCCGCTTTTTGTTTACTGTCATCGAGCTTGAACAGCGGATCTCCAGCCCTTACCTTCTGGTTGCGGGTAACGTAAACAGCCTCAACACGCCCTCCGGTTTCGGGTAGAATGGTCACAGTTCGGAATGCTGCGGTGACATTGGTTGTGGAAGGATGATAATAGAATATCATCGTGATGAGAGAGACGGTCAGAATGATACAGGCCGTAATACCCCAGCGCAGTTCAAACCACACAGAATAAACCGTGATTTCCCTGCCTATTCTTTTTCCCTGCTTAAATCTTCGAAACAGATAATCCGGTAATATTGTGATCATTGAACAAAGCAAAAATTCCAACATTATTTTTGCTCCTGTCCGTTATTGATATCCGCAGTTGATGTATCAGGTATGACGGACGTTTCCGCTGCCGTGCCATGACCAGAGAGCCCCCCGGAATGCACAACAGGGGAGACACTGACTGCCGGCGAACTTGCAATGTCTTTTATCACCGGTGGGATTGTTTGTGACGGGTCAGACTGTGGAGCAGGTTGGGTTCTTTTGCGGGCTATAGCATCCAGTGAGCGTGCCATCGAGGTTACCGGTGATACAAAATCCGGCAAATCAGTCATCGCGAGAAGCAGGGCAGCAATCCAGAACAGCTGATTATGAGTCAGCAATGCAATCAGTCCGAGTACTGCTACCAGCTGTAACTGAACCTTATTGGTCTTATGTGCCATTTGGTCCGGAAGCGCATGCAGTCTCAGATACAAAACCCCGGTCAGAAAGATGACTACCAGCAGAAAAATAATCACCACATTGAACAGCATATCCGATTGTCCCGGAGCGGTAATAAAGGACGGTATATGATCAATAGCGACCGGATGGGCGATGGGTTCGGCTCTCATTTTCTCTCCTGCCGTTTCAAGCATCATATCGTAATTTATAAATGGCAGAAGACGAAGCTCTAAGCGATCGTCCATCAGATCCGTTCGATGATGCGCTGTCTCAAAGGTATTTTCAGCAGAGGTAGTTCTGAAAAAATGTGGTCAAAAGAAGTTCTTTTTATCTCTCATTAATATTTAATAATAAATCTTGCCTCCCTACCGCTGATGTGACGCCATATACGTAGCGACACGCAATAATTGGTGCCTTTTAAGTCTCATCAACCGAGACAGACACAAGACAGTGAGACGTTAAAGCAGGTTGCACAACTGATTCTTAGAAATGGGTCTTTAGGATTGCGCGCGCGAATCTCGGTCTCGGCCAGCAGTTCTAGAATTTTGGACGGTAGCCGCCAAGAAAATGGACGGCTTTTTGGTGCTGGTAAATCTCAATTTGTGAGTGCAACAGGTTCCCCTGAGCTCTCAATCGTGTCCGTATCGAGCGATACAATGCCAAACCCACTTTGCAGTTTGATA
This sequence comes from Brucella sp. HL-2, assembly GCF_025846885.2. Taxonomy (NCBI): domain Bacteria; kingdom Pseudomonadati; phylum Pseudomonadota; class Alphaproteobacteria; order Hyphomicrobiales; family Brucellaceae; genus Brucella; species Brucella sp. HL-2. The sequence continues at coordinate 4,210 of NZ_JAOYTK010000049.1, forward strand.
GTCGAGTACGCGGTCACGCGCCTTCCATAAAATAGCAGGAGTTACTAGGCAGCGTGGACGAATTTGAGCCAGTATCTAGCGGTGGCGATATGAACCATGCTGATGAAACTCTCAGCGAGTTGGTCGTATCGGGTGGCAATGGCGCGGTTGATTTTAAGTCTGCCAAACATCCGTTCGATTAAGTTGCGTTGTTTATACAGCGTGCGATCATATTCGATCTTCACGCGGCGGTTTGCTCTGCCGGGAATGACGGGTTCGATATTGCGGCTGGCAAGATCATTACGAATAGCATCCGCATCATAGCCCTTATCAGCAAGAAGCGCCTGTGGCGCTTGCTCGGGTAAGCTGATCAATGTGCCATAAGCCTTGCAATCTGCTGTCTCGCCAACTGTCAGGTGGAAGGCAAGCGGTCTTTCTCTGGCATCAGCCAGACAGTGAAGTTTACTGGTGAACCCGCCCCGCGAGCGGCCAAGAGCGCGTCGATGAATCCCCCTTTTCCGCCCGCTGCCGAAATATGGGCGCGAACCGTGGTGCTATCGATGCTGTAGTGGCCACTGTCAGCCATGATCTCGGCAAGGGTGACTGAAACGGCCTCCCAGACCCCGGCTTCGCTCCAGCGCCGAAACCGCCGATAGATCGTATTCCAATTGCCGTATTTAGGTGGAACATCCCGCCACGGCGTACCGCAGCGAAGTCTCCAAAGTATGCCGTTGATGATTGCACGATTTTGCTCCGGGCGACGCCCGCGTCCCCGATTGACGGCTTCAATCGGAAGCAAATCCTTCAAGACACGCCATTCGGATTCGCTCAAATCACCTCGGCTCATAACTGCCTCCAAAAAGCAGTCTTGAATCAAGCTTCAATCAATACGTCAACCAATTCGTCCACGCTGCCTAAGCCCTTCTCGGCTATCTGGGTGATGGCGTTTGCTGCGATGGGCCTTGCAACAAGGCCGTTCTAAGCGCCTTGCCACGTCCCGGCTTGCGTGAAGTCAGAACGCTTTTGTCGCAACCCGCTTTCGGCTTACACATTTAAAACGAGGTGTGCTTTATGGAACATGACCTAAATATAGATGAGTTCTCAATCTGCACCTCGGACAAAGTTCGCTATCGCGATACCGATCGCCAAGGGCATGTGAATAATGCGGTCTTTTCTACGTTCTTTGAGACCGGCAGGGTCGAAATCCTTTACGGTCCGAACATGACGCTTACGATAACGGATGGCGAGTTTGTGATCGCTCGGTTAACTCTTGAATATCGAGCGGAAATAGGTTGGCCGGGGTCAGTGCAGGTCGGCACCAGAGTTACCTCACTGGGAAAAAGTTCGATCAATCTGGAACAAGCTATGTTGGCCCAATTGGCCCGAACGTGCGATTTTGGCCATTTGAAAGAACAGGCGGTAAACATCGCGGTTTTGGGTCGTGCGCATGAGACGGACGACCCGAAACTGTGATGAATGCGGCTAAATGATCGCTTGCCAGTGGCCGTTATGATAGGCTGGCCGCATTGCAGCACGTTATCTTAATGCAAGATACTATTGTGAGCCTAGCTGAACAAAGCACCCGAAGGGGCGCGACTTTCGGATTACCTAACGGATTGCACATACAAACTGAGCGCCGATTTGTTGAGCAGACCGACGCTCATTTTGTTTCAAGTTCTGCCAAGCTGTTTTCGACCGCGACAATGTTTAGCTCTAACTCGGCAATCTGCCTTAGAACACCATTGTTTGGCAGGCCGTCACTCTCGGCTGCGACCTCTAAAAGTCGCCGCTGCTCCACGCACAAAATGTTGGAGAGCCGCTTCAAGCGGGTGACGAGTGTCTTGTTTTCAGAAGAAGGCATAATATTCCTTTATAACCGCTCAACCTTGTTGACGGCGCTGTCGGTCAATGACCAAGAACTAAGCATATTGTCAGCTTGGAGGGCCAAAACGCCCTGTTTTCTATCATTTGTGAGCGTATATGAGACAATTCTATATCGACATTGAACGGAAGGCTCAATCGCCGATGTTGCCGCGCCTGCACTGACTATTCCCACCAGCCACCATCATATTCGCGCCAGTACACGCCGGTTATCGCATGTTTAATGCTCACGTCATTGGCGGTACAATTGCGTAAGTCGGCCAATTGATAAACCTCTGAGAACAACTCGTCTATCTGTTCTTTCAATTCAGCCTCAGTCTCATAGGGGATACCCTAATCAGGGCGCGGAATTTTCCGGGGTTCCGGCGTACACCCCTCTTTACGAAAAACTTCAAGAATTAGTAGGCGTGTAAGTATTGTCGGTTAAAAACTGTACTGCAAAGCAGTTATCGCAATTGGGTTGTGTAATTAATATCACCCTTAAAAAGTGTATTGGCTCAATTATTTATCGTTGAAATAAAACAAGGTATTCATTCTCGTTTAATAAAATGCTTTAACAGCATCACTTCATTTTATGGATATCAGGGGCAATTTATATGAACCGGCGCAATGCGGACTTAGACGGCAGTTTTCAGCACACAGTTCTAGTCCTACATAAAAAATATCGCCTTTCGAGGACGCTGCTTAGTGCGGTCTCAGGCATTGCCCTTCTCGCAGCAAGTATCAGCTTGTCACAGCCTGCAATGGCGGCAAGTGGCGGCGGTGGAATTTCGACCGGTGCTCCACAAGATGGTGCGGGCGGTGCGGGTGGCATAGACGGCGATCCGGCTTCCGCCAGAGGGAAGGATGCAGTTCTGCT
>NZ_JAOYTK010000050.1:0-6751 GCF_025846885.2 Brucella sp. HL-2
CAATCAATCCGGCCGGGATCAGGGACGACAGACGAAACTTGGTCGCCATGATGCTGATTCCTTTCTGATAACCGCATCAGTTTCCACCGCGAAATCATCAAATGTGAGTCAGAGCCAATTTTACGTTCGAGCTGTGGAAAAATCGTTATTCTCAGAATACACCCAAACGAAAAAGCCGCCCGAAGGCGGCTTTTAAAACTGGCTTGTTAACCGCGCTGTAACGCAGGTTTTGGACTTGAAGTGACAGGAGACTTGGAACCCTCGGGCACCACAGGCTTCGCAGCAGGCTTCTTGCCCCAACCGATGGTTGGCAACCACTCAAGATAATAAGCAAGTGCAAATTGCATCACCACGCCCGTTGCGATCAAGAGTGTATCATATGGCAGGCCACCTGGATTAATCAGCTTCATGACCTGTGCCACCATCGCCAATAGCGTACCCGCGATAAAGACGGGCAGCGAATGCTTGCCGAGAATAGCGAGCGGATTATCCGGCGCCGTGCGCGCGATGCTGTTCAGTGTCGGCACGACAGCAATCAGATAGGCCATCGCCAATACATGCAGAAGACGCGGAGCAGAAAGAAAGGTCTTGTCGAAACCGGTCAGAACTGCCGGCATGCCCATTGATGCGTCAATGCCCCAAAGCGGAATACGAACCCAGGCCAGTGAGAGAACCAGATAACCAACTGCTACTGCAATCAGCGCAGGATGTGTTGGCAACTTACCACCGCGCCGCACATGGATGACGCCAGCAATACCAATTGCAAACAAGAACTGCCACGATAGCGGGTTAAGGAACCAGACGCCTCCGGTCGGATAGTTGATAGGCGCTACACCATAAAGGCCCGACAACAGCCAGACTGTGCCCGACACAGCAACCATCAGCGAAAGGCTGATGCGCGCAAGAAGTAGCAGCAGCGGCGTCATAAGAAGCATGACGGCATACATCGACAGAATGTTGTTATAGCCAAGCTGATGACCCAGCGTGACGAGACCCAGTAAAGATTCGACCGGCTGCTTGACCAGCGGGCCGATATTGATCTGGGTCAGAAGCTCACGATGCTTGAGGAAAATGGCGGCAGCAGCAAAAATGCCGATGGTCGCAAGCGTCGTCATAATATGCGCCGTATAAAGCACGCACGCACGGCGCCACATTTTCAATGTCAGCACGAGACGATTGCCTGGCGCAAATTTGCCGCCATAGGCCAACGCAACAGCCATGCCTGAAATCAGAACAAAAGCTTCGGCAGAATCAGAAAAGCCGAGATTCTTGTGCGTGAAGTGCTCATAAATCGTACCGGGTACATGATTGATGAAAATCGTAAGCAGGGCCAAAGCACGAAACACGTCGATGCGTGTATCGCGAACTTTTGGCACTATTTTCGCCGTTTCATTCGTCATTTCGCCTGCCTGCCGTTTGTTTTTCGTCTGCAATAGCGCAGCACTCATTGCCGTCTATATAGCTGGTAATTCCGGCGGAACCCGGTTGGTTCCAATCAACTTTCGTTCCAGTGGATAACATAATGCCAACATGAGACTTTCATCGCCCCCGAACATTGGCCCGCAAATGTCCTGAAAATGTAAAGGGGCTGTTCAATGAACCCCTCTTACTTTATGCCCGAATTCCATCAACATTTTTCGCTAGGTTTGGTTTATGAACGCGCCAACTGCTACAAAAGATAACGAACGCTGCCGCCTTTTGCTGGTTGCACCACCGATCTCAAATGGTGATGCGTTGGCGAAACTCCTGTCCGCAGCGCTTTCAGGTGGCGATGTCGCAAGCGTGATTCTCGACGGCGGCGATCTGGATGAAGCGACTTTTCAGGCATCTGCCCAAAAGGCCGTTGCCGTTATCCAGGAAAAAGGCGCTGCTGCAATCGTTCTCAACGATACGCGTATTGCCGGCCGTGTCGGCGCGGATGGCATTCACATTGAAGGCAAGGCTGCAGAGCTTGCGGAAGCCATCGAGAAGCACACACCGAAATTCATCGTTGGAACGGGCAATCTTCGTGATCGTCACAGCGCTATGGAAATTGGTGAATTGCAGCCCGATTACGTTTTCTTTGGCAAAATTGGCGCGGATAACAAGCCAGATGCTCACCCTCGCAATCTGGCATTGGCCGGATGGTGGGCTGAACTGGTCGAAATTCCAAGCGTCGCACAGGCTGGAAATACAATTGAAAGCGTCATTGAAGCATCACAGACCGGTGCTGATTTTGTAGCCCTTGGCCGCGCAGTCTTTGAAGCAGAAGATCCTGCAAAGGCCGTAGCGGAAGCCAACCGCCTTCTTGATGAAAATGCCCCTCGTTTCGAAAACTAAATCCGCCAAGGTTTTGTACGCCCCCATGAAGAGCAGAATTCTTCTCGCCACGGCTTTGATCTTTGTCGCGTCCGTCCCTGCTGCAATGGCTGCAGGCGAACCGGCAAGCGCTCAAAAAAAGCATGACGGTAAAAGCGACAAGCCTGCGGAAAAGCCAAAGATGCTGCCGCAGCCAGCGTCGACAAACACTTTGCCTCACATCGATCCAAGCCGGTTCGGCGATAAACCTGCCGATGAAGCTTTTGGCGCCTATCAGCGCGGACTTTATTTGACGGCCTTCAATCTCGCCAAGCCACAGGCTGAAAAAGGTGACCCAGCATCGCAAACGCTTATCGCTGAAATCTATGCCCGTGGGCTGGGTGTGCCTGCCGATCAGAAGAAGGCTGCCGAATGGTATGCCAAGGCCGCAGAAAATGGCGTTAACGAAGCGCAGTTTCGTTACGCCGCCTTGCTGCTTCAGGGCCGATACATTCAGAAAGATGCCGCCAAGGCCACTCAACTGATGCAGAAAGCTGCCGAAGGCGGCAATGCTATGGCACAGTTCAATTACGGCCAGCTCGTCATGATGAAGGCATCCGGCAAGGCAGGAATTGATCAGGCCTTCCCATGGTTTGAAAAGGCTGCTGCAGCAAAACTGCCTGATGCAGAATATGCAGTCAGCCAGATTTACGCCAATGGCACTGACAAAATCGCGAAAGATGAAAAGAAGGCGCGGGAATATCTGCTTCTCGCGGCACGCAAAGGCTACGACACCGCTCAATATGATCTGGGACGCTGGCTGATCGAAGGTCGTGGCGGCGACCGCAATTACGAACAAGGCTTTGGCTGGATGCAGATTGCCGCCCAGCGCGGTATGGTCCTGGCACAGGCATGGCTCGCCCGTCTTTATCGTGATGGCATCGGTACAGATGGTGATCTGGTAAAATCTGCCGCCTGGTATGTCATCGCGCAGCGCGCCGGTTTCCATTCGCCCGATCTCAATGACATGATGGATGGCTTGTCCGACGAGCAACTCAAGGAAGCGATCCAGACCGCTAACAGCCTTCGCGTCCGGTAATCTCGGGCATCGTCCACTTTGAAAATGCAAAAAGCGCGTCACCAGAAGTGACGCGCTTTTTCATTCTTTGGAAGGGTATAGCCTTACTGACTTTCGTAAGCCTTCTTGCTGGCATCATAAACGTAGGTCGCAGCATCGGCAGCACCGAGCTCACGTGTCTTACCCGGCGCGGAAATTGTTGTTCCGCTGAAATTTACAACAAGTTTCGGCATATCGGACTTGTCATCAGGAGCGAAAGTCACCTCTCCCAGATTGGATATACATGGCATGACCTCGCCATCTGAACAGGCCGCACCATTATCTTCGCCCGCCAGAAGATAGCCGACATGTGTCCATGACTTGCCCAATGCAAATACATCATAGCCACTGTAAGACGTGCCACGGTCAAAACCAGCAATCGGGATTGCCAGCACCAGTTTACCTGCTGGCGTGCGATGTTCCACCGCCTTGCGATCGGTGTCGACCTCATCGGGCTTTTCATAAGATCCCATCGCACCGATATCTCGCGCGGCATGCTGGAGGGACCACGATCCGTCAGAAAGCATGAAGGTTGCTTCAGACAGATTAACCTGCGCTTCGGGGGCCGCCTCTGCCTCGCCGGAATCACCCTGCTTTTCAAGAGTTTCCCAGGCAAAACCGGTGAAGTACTGCTTTCCATCGCACTCAAACGCATGACCGAACCAGTAGGTCGCCGTCACGCCTTTTCCAACATCGTAGGAATCAGAACCATCGCCTGCAACATTGTAGATGGACTTCAAAACAGTTGCAGCGTCGGGCGCTGAAACCGCAGCATCGTGCTGATGCGCACTGACTGCTGGCGATGCTGCTGTCGCAAGCTCCGGAGCGGACATAACCGCAAAGGCAGAGACCAACAAACCTGCCACGGCAGAACGAACATATTGACGGCGAAAAGCAGGCAATGCCTTCACAATGGTTCTCATATGTCTCTCCAAAATGTCTGCGGATAACATGAAGACTGGTTGCAGTGCCCTGCCCGCATGAGCGGCAAAACTACTGCGATAAACCAGATCTCCTGCGATCTCGCACGGGGAACTGGTGTTCGGACATAGGGCAGATTTTGGCATCAAGCCACAAGAAATTGCGATGAACCCCAGAGCCGCGCGATCGAAAATACCCGAAAAACCACCGCCTAATTGATGGATTTGACGCTGGTTTAGAGATTCAAAACGAGCTGAATGCTTGCTCAGGCTTGCACAAAGCCTCGTTTTATGGTCTTGGAGACCCGATTATCGTGGTTCGAGTTAAAGATGGACGCAATCCCCGAAATAAAGCGGGAGATTGCCTTTCTGTCGTGATGCGCCGGGCCGCAACAGTTTTCACATTTATTCCCGGATTAAGCTCATGAAGATCAATGGTAACGAAATCCGCCCCGGCAATGTCATCGAGCATGATGGCGGCCTGTGGGTTGCGGTCAAGACCAATGCGGTCAAGCCCGGCAAAGGCGGCGCCTACAATCAGGTTGAACTGAAGAACCTCATCACCGGCACCAAGCTCAATGAACGTTTCCGCGCTGCTGAAACCGTCGAGCGCGTTCGTCTGGAACAGAAGGATTTCTCGTTCCTCTACGAACAGGGTGAAGCGCTGATTTTTATGGATACCGAATCCTACGAACAGCTCGAACTCCTGAAAGATTTCGTTGGCGATCGCGCGGCCTTCCTTCAGGACGGCATGATGGTCACCGTTGAACTCTACGAAGAAAAGCCAATCGGCATCCGTCTTCCAGATCAGGTAACGCTCGCAATCACTGAAGCCGATCCGGTCGTCAAAGGCCAGACTGCTGCTTCTTCCTACAAGCCAGCTGTTCTTGAAAATGGCATCCGCATTCTGGTTCCGCCATTTATCGCATCTGGCGAGCGCGTCATCGTTGATACCAACGAGCTGACCTACATCAGCCGCGCATAAATATGCTTATCAACATGCGGCGCTTGTTTCAGGCGTCGCATGTTTCGTCACAGCCAAAGCGCATCCCGAAAAGTGCGAAGCTGTGACTGTTCTTTCTCAGATTACTCAATTCCCCGATTGTTTTCAGATGCCTTGGCGTCAGAAACATCAAGATGTCTACTATAAACTGTGTGATCCAGCTGGAAGCCACGTTTCGGGATCACGCCAAAAAGGATAAAAGAAATGGCCCGCTCAGCCCTTCTCAATGTCATGGTACAGGCCGCTATGAAGGCCGGCCGCAGCCTTGCGCGCGACTTCGGCGAAGTCCAGAACCTTCAGGTTTCCCTTAAAGGTCCCGGCGACTACGTCAGCCAGGCCGACCGCAAAGCGGAAAAGATCATCTACACGGAATTGAGCCGCGCCCGCCCTGATTTCGGCTTCCTGATGGAAGAATCGGGTGAGGTCGAATCCAAGGACGGTCAGCATCGCTGGCTGATTGATCCACTCGACGGCACCACCAACTTCCTGCACGGTATTCCAGTTTTCGCAGTCTCTATCGCTCTCGAGCGTCAGGGACAGATCGTTGCGGGCGTAATCTACAATCCAGCTATGGACGAACTCTACACGGCTGAACGCGGTGGTGGTGTGTTCCTCAATGATCGTCGTCTGCGTGTTGCGGCCCGTTCAAAGCTGGTCGATTGCGTAATCGGCACCGGCATACCGCATCTGGGTCGCGGCCATCACGGCCATTACCTGGTCGAACTGCGCAATGTCATGGCCGAAACGGCTGGCATTCGCCGCATGGGCGCTGTTGCCCTTGATCTGGCCTATGTTGCTGCGGGCCGTCTTGACGGTTTCTGGGAAGATGGCATGCATCCCTGGGATCTCGGCGCAGGTATGCTGATGATCCGCGAAGCTGGTGGCTTTATCTCCGATAAGAATGGCGGTCAGGATATCTTCGGCACCAAGACCATTGTTGCAGGCAATGAAGCCATTCATGGCGCACTGTTGAAGACCATCAAGAAACCTATCTAAAAACAAGCTCCATTACTTTATTGATCCACTCTTCTTTTTCTTTGGATCGAATCAACAAAGTGGACAAACAAAGCCGAGCGATAAATCGCTCGGCTTTGTCTTAATTTAATTATAAAACAACGAATTAGTATTAGAAATACGACAGAGCCTTACCGATAACTTCAAGTACCTTCCCAAGTATATTCCACCAATGCATGATAATATCCCTTTCTATATTTGAGTGTACCAAAAATAAATAGCAATATCTGAATAATTAAAAAGACCAATATTTTATTTAAATTGATATAACAATTTTTTATACTAAAAGAAGCATTCTCTAAGAGCCTGAATCATAATGAATTTAACGATATCAGGCTCTTGCGATGCGCCGCGTGAGGAAGCGTATGTTTGCGATGTAGACCCACGCTTCGGAAGAAGCGATGGTTTTCTCGAAGTCTT
>NZ_JAOYTK010000051.1:0-6709 GCF_025846885.2 Brucella sp. HL-2
CTGGGCCAGCATTCGGGTCAACAGGCGGTTCGCCCTCAGCCACCACAACAGCCGCATCATGCTCACCCTGCTCTCCTGCACCAGCCACCTCAGGCTGAGCACCAGTCTCATGACCGTCATCTGGTGTGCCCACTTGAGGCTCATTATGCGTGAGTTCTTCCACAGTGGTGGCAAGAAGTTCGCCAGTCGCAGTCTGCGTTCCATCCGGCGTACTCAAGTGCCCGTCGGCAACAATCTCTATCGGTGAAGGCTCGTGGTGACTATTCGGATCACCGTCATGATTGGCAACACGCGCTTGGCCATCAGACGCAATATAGTCATCGCCCATCATGTTTAAAAGATCATCGACCGAAGTCGGAATATTGGTCAAAGCGATTGGCGCTCCTAGTGAGCCCGAAGCATATCCGAAGTACTGCGCATAGTAAGTCGGAGTTCCGTTCCCGTCTTTTCCCTCCCAAACAACTATATAGGGCGAATTGTCGCCGGAGCTAATGAAAACTTGTGGATGACTGTTCGCATCCATCGCAATAATAATTTCCTTGCCAGGGGAAGCGGCCAGGGTACCATATGATTTTACGTGAAAATCGAAACCGCCATCGACGCGCTGGATCTTCCATGAAGCAATAAAGCCTGCGGGAGTGCCTATGCCATTATCGTTTTGTTGAAACGTGACATCGACCGAAGTCGGAATATTGGTCAAAGCGATTGGCGCCCCTAGTGAGCCTGAAGCATATCCGAAGTACTGCGCATAGTAAGTCGGAGTTCCATTCCCGTCTTTTCCCTCCCAAACAACTATATAGGGCGAATTGTCGCCGGAGCTAATGAAAACTTGTGGATGACTGTTCGCATCCATCGCAATAATAGTTTCCATGCCAAGGGAAGTGCCCATGGTACCATATGGTTTTAGGTGAAAATCGAAACCGCCATCGACGCGCTGGACCTTCCATGAAGCAGTAAAGCCTGCGGGAACGCCAGTGCCAGTATCGTTTTGTTGAAACGTGACATCGACCGAAGTCGGAATATTGGTCAAAGCGATTGGCGCCCCTAGTGAGCCTGAAGCATATCCGAAATACTGCGCATAGTAAGTCGGAGTTCCATTCCCGTCTTTTCCCTCCCAAACAACTATATAGGGCGATTTGTCGCCAGCGCTAATGAAAACTTGTGGATGACTGTTCGCATCCATCGCAATAATAGTTTCCATGCCAAGGGAAGTGCCCATGGTACCATATGGTTTTAGGTGAAAATCGAAACCGCCATCGACGCGCTGGACCTTCCATGAAGCAGTAAAGCCTGCGGGAACGCCAGTGCCAGTATCGTTTTGTTGAAACGTGACATCGACCGAAGTCGGAATATTGGTCAAAGCGATTGGCGCCCCTAGTGAGCCTGAAGCATATCCGAAGTACTGCGCATAGTAAGTCGGAGTTCCATTCCCGTCTTTTCCCTCCCAAACAACTACATAGGGCGAATTGTCGCCAGCGCTCATGAAAACTTGTGGATGACTGTTCTCATCCATCGCAATAATAGTTTCCATGCCAAGGGAAGTGCCCATGGTCCCATATGGTTTTAGGTGAAAATCGAAACCGCCATCGACGCGCTGGACCTTCCATGAAGCAATAAAGCCTGCGGGAACGCCAGTGCCAGTATCGTTTTGTTGAAACGTGACATCAGCATCAGCGTCGCTGTCACTATCACTGTCCGAGTCACTATCGGAGTCTGAATCTGAGTCGGAGTCGCTGTCAGAATCTGAGTCAGAGTCGCTATCGCTATCGCTATCGCTGTCGGAGTCACTGTCGCTGTCTGAGTCCGAGTCACTGTCGCTGTCAGAGTCCGAGTCACTGTCGCTGTCAGAGTCTGAGTCACTGTCACTATCGGAGTCGGAGTCGGAGTCGCTGTCTGAATCTGAGTCGCTGTCACTATCGGAGTCGGAGTCGCTGTCAGAATCTGAGTCAGAGTCACTGTCGCTGTCGCTGTCAGAGTCTGAGTCACTGTCGCTATCCGAGTCGGAGTCACTGTCACTATCGGAGTCGGAGTCGGAGTCGCTGTCACTATCACTGTCCGAGTCACTATCGGAGTCTGAATCTGAGTCGGAGTCGCTGTCAGAATCTGAGTCAGAGTCGCTATCGCTATCGCTATCGCTATCGCTATCGCTATCGCTATCGCTATCGCTATCGCTATCGCTGTCGGAGTCACTGTCGCTATCCGAGTCGGAGTCACTGTCACTATCGGAGTCGGAGTCGCTATCCGAGTCACTGTCGGAGTCGCTATCGCTATCCGAATCTGAGTCACTATCGGAGTCAGAGTCACTGTCTGAATCTGAGTCGCTGTCACTATCGGAGTCTGAGTCTGAATCGCTGTCAGAGTCACTATCGCTGTCCGAATCGCTATCGGAGTCAGAGTCAGAGTCAGAGTCAGAGTCTGAATCATCTTTAGGCGCAACAATCTCCTGTGGTGGGGCTTTCTCACCATTGTTCGGATTGGTCACGATGACTTCCAGATGCTGGCCCGATGTCTGTGGCGGATGGACTTCAATGACAACATTGCCGTCCTTATCGACAGTACCAGTCCCGATCACTTTTCCATTCTTATCGGTCACCTCAACAATCATGCCAGGCTGACCTTTGCCTCCAATGGTCTTGCCATCAGGAGAAATATAGGCTCCGGTCAACTGATGAGGTTTGTCGTGGTCACCATCGTCCTTCTTGCCGCCAGCAGCGGCAGCCGCAATACCGGCAATGCCTGCAAGACCGGCAATGCCCAGAATGACACCCATATTCCCCATGCCGCCAAGTCCAGCAGCTCCGCCGATCACCGGTTGAAGCGCGCCTTCGAGTGCGTGAGGAAAGGATACACTGACATAGTCAGGATGAACTGCACCCGCTTCAGTGTTGTCCGAATAAAAACGAAGAACCGGATCCTGGTCTTCCCGCTCATGGAAATAGCCCACCAGACGGATCACTTCACCCGATGAAAGCTTCAGGTAAAGATCATTGCCATGGCGCTCATACGAGACAACATCTCTCGCGTGGATATCAAGCGTCACCTGCTTTGCAGCGCCGACATTGACCTGACCACCCTTGCTAAACTCCCGCACCGTAGTGCTGCCCTGAGTAGAAACAACCTGAACGTGGACTTTCATGAGATATCCTTAAAAAACGATAATATAAATAATGTTAAAGCCATATCCAAAAAGAACACGGCCTGACCGTAACAATCGACCGACGCACTCCAATATTGTTGTTAAATATTAGAAATACGTGATGATATTACAGTCGTTTCGGCATGACAATTACGCTTGCAAACTGAATGAGTCAACAATACTACACATCTATAGTATTACTAATATATTGATTTACTTAGATAGTGCTTCCATTCACTGCAAATACCCTCCCATGTCGACGTTCTTGCATTCAACGGCAGCCTCAAGCGGCTCGCGTTTTTTCATATCCTGAAATAGCCCCCGAATTATCCGGACATTTTCTCACCCTTAATTAGAGGGTAGGGTGGCGTTGGTGCATGGATGCGTTTGTTGGCGGATTTCGGACTTTGAGGTGAGTTTTATGAGGCTTTGTCTGTGACGCGGACGGACTTCGGCCGTGCACAGCCCAGCATACGATTGAGTGCGCTACAGCCAAGGGCAACTTCTGTTTGCTGATTGGTAAATCTGCGGGACCGTAACCGGTTACCAATGATGGATTTGTAACGACCCATTGATGTCTCTGCCCTGGCGCGTCTACCATAGCCGGTGATGACCTGCCAACCTGTCGTCCATATTCTGCGATTGCATTGCTGTGCCAGTCACGCTGATCCGGTGGACCATGATGTGTGTCCTGGGGTTTCCGCTTTCGCGGTGGAACGATAACACTGGCACCTGGGCTATGACATCGCATGGCTTTGTATGTCTCATCACTGTCATAGGCGCCATCTGCTGTGAAACTGGCGACGGGCGCAGCAATCTGCTCAAGCAGTGCTGCAAGCTGGCTGATGTCGCTTGTATTTTGATCTGTCAGAACCTTGGCGATGATTTCATCCGCCCCGGCATCCATGGCAAGATGCAGTTTGCGCTATTGTCTGGGGGACTTACGACCATGCTTGTCCTCAAGTCACTGGCCCGCGCGATAGATCTTCAGCCCTGTGCTGTCGATGAGAACATGGATGAGGCCGCTGTCTGCTTTTACCTCGTTATGACGCGCAGTTCTGCAAAGCGAAAGAGTTGTACAGCGTCTGCTCAACGTCGTGTGATCGGGCACCGGAAGATCGACACGCAACAGCCTGAACAAAGAGGTCATCAGCCCTTCGGTCTGACGCAAGGGCTGATCGAAGACGATCCCGCACATCAGGGCTGTTTCAATCGCCAGATCGGAATAGCGCGATTGAGCACCCGGTGTCGTACGCCGTGGTGCAAATCAGCCGGAACTCGCACCTTCACTGACCCAGAAAGTGATGCTGCCGCGTTGGCGCAAACCTGCCTCATACTGAGCCCAGTTGGTGACCCGGTATTTTTGCTTGGGGATCTTATGGCGATAATCAGAATTGTGTTTGAATGGCATGGGCAGGATCCGCAACAACTGAAACCAAACCTATACCATCCAACTCTATATGATCCTTAAAACCGAAAACCCATCCGTGCACCAATGCCCCGCGCGGCTTTGATCTGCCTTTCAACCGCTCAACGAGATTTGAACGGGACACGCCCAGCGTATTTGCGACTGTCTTCATCGGGAACCGTCCTTCAGCAACAAGATCGGCCGCGAATTCGTTTTTTTGAGTCCGCTTTGGAAACGGCTTCGCGGAGGATTTCGACCTCCATCGTTTTGCGGCCGAGCATGCGCTCCAACTCACGGACGCGCTCTTCCAGCTTCTTTACTTCCGAATTGCCGACAACTGGCTCGTCAGAATCCACCGCTGCAGCACCTCCCTCGCTCAAAAGCCTGCGCCACCGGTAAAGCAGATTGGGCGCAACGCCATGGCGGCGAGCGGTCGAAGATACCGTCTCGCCTGGCTCGAAACTCTGCTCAATGATTGTCAGTTTCTGCTCAGTTGTCCACCTCCTGCGGCGGACATCACCAGTTAGCAATTCAACGTGTCTGAAGTCGTTGGACATAAGCCTATACTCAAGTCTGTGCTTGAGCCTTTCTGCTTATGCCGACTGTCCAGTCGAAATGGGTGCAGTTCAAGTTACTTGCAACCTTCTGACAGGTGGCGTTTAGGCGCAAGTCAGTGAAGAGCATACGGAATAGTTTTATCGGTGAATGAAAGTACTGGGAAGCATCCATCACGGCCGTTCAGGAAAGGGCCGAAGCTGATATACCTTCTGGTAAGCGAAAACAGAAATCGTTATTGCGCACACACAGGTTCAAATGGACAAGCCTTTGCCATGGAGGCCACCCACAAGGTTTGATGAAGCCGTCACGTTTGATAAACGTGCCATAGTGGTGATTATTCAGACCCACTGGCGCAGCCGTTTGCGACGTGCACTGCTCGTAGTGGCCGACACATGGAGCACGTCCCGAGAAGAGATTGTTCTTGTAGAACAGCATGAAGAAAGCCCAAACAGGGAGACGTCTAATGCTTAGAGCCTTACCTGAGAAGTCACAAAAACCCATCACGAAAATGTCGGACTATGAGTACTTTATCAGCCTATCGTTTCGCTTAAGCAAAATTTCAAACTCCTGGTGCGTGGACCAGGAGTTCTTATGCTGATCAACATTGTCTGGAAACTGGCAACACAATAATCACTGAGCCACTCGTAGGGATAGGCTCGTCGCTCCGGCGGCCACGTTCACCCCGACCGTGCCCGATGTGCTGAATGGTTGCAGGCCAATCTGTTTGCGCGAGCCTCCTATTAATGCGTGCACCCCAAGTCCAATGCCTAACGCACCACCGACTGAAACACCACCATATTGACCGGCAAGTGCACCATCCCCGACCCGTTGTCCGGCAGAGGTAACTACCATCCACTTTAGATATGATTTCCCTGTAATCCCAATATCCAGACCAAATTTGCCCAGGCGCCCCGAATATTTTTCTATTGATCCATCCCGGTGCCTAAAATCGCAGTTCACCGCCTTGCTCGAACCAATCAGATAACCAATGCCGCCTTCGACTTCACATGTCAGAAGCCCGAGCTGGGTCGTCTTGTTTACTGTAGGCTGAGGCGCGGCAAATGCTGCGGACATGCCACAAAAAACAGAAGCGACCGTGGTGTATAGAATAAAATTTTTCAAATTATATTTCCTTTTAAACGACCCAGGGTATGTAATAACCAGAAGGAGCTATGTATAGTGCATTTTGTAACGAACATATAATTGGGGTAATATTATAATATAGAAATTTATATTTATTAATTTTTCACGATAGAGATGCCTTTAATAAGGGAAACTCGCAAGAATTAATTTAATAATCAAGGTTACCTCATGAATGGCGATTGCTGCATCACTTCATGCAAGATCGGCTTTTAGCAAAACTGGCGTTGATTTGAGATACTGCGTTGCGCGTCTGCTGTTAACCAATTCGCCGCAGGGCCGGGTCTTTCGTCTGATCGGATTCGAACAGGCGAACGTATTAATCAGATGGGCGATGCGGCGCGTATTTTAGAGCGTCGGGCGCTAATCATGCAACACATTGAGCTGCTTTGAAGAAGTTTCGGCACTCTTGTGGCGAAAACAGATCGCAGACGGAGCCGAGGGCTCTCCATAGCTCGTCATAGGTG
>NZ_JAOYTK010000052.1:0-6540 GCF_025846885.2 Brucella sp. HL-2
ACACTTGAGCAGTTTATCAAGGAAGTCGATGACTACATTCGATGGTACAACGAGAAGCGGATCAAGATATCACTTGGCGCTCGAAGCCCAATCGAATATCGAAACAGTCTTGGCATTGTAACGTAAAACCAGTCCAAGTTTTCGTCCGCACCCCCACTGGCGTGGCCTGGAGGGTGCATTTTCGTCACCGGCCGTCAAATCAGTTATCCGCCTCGCCGTCCGCGAAGCCGCAAGAGTGCCAATGCCATCACCGGCGACATTTTGGGCAAACTGCTCGCGACCTGTTCAGGCGACGATCTGACCGCGATGCCCGACCGGGCCATTTTGATGGTGGCCTTTGCCTCCGGCGGACGCCGTCGCAGTGAAGTTGCTGGAATGCGAACTGAACAACTCGTCAGACAGCCGCCGGTCCCCGATGAGAATGGCTCTCCCCTCCCCTCGCTTGGCATCCAACTCGGCCGCACCAAAACCAGTGGCGCCGATCAAGACGAAATCGTTTATCTTACTGGCCGTCCCGTCGAAGCCCTTACCCTCTGGCTGGAATCGGCCAAGATCGACAAGGGCGGCGTGTTTCGAAAAGTCGATCGATGGGGCAATGTTTCGGCGCGGGCGATCGAGCCGAGTGCCATCAACCGAATTGTCAAGCAGCGCGCGCAAATGGCTGGCCTCAACGCGAATGAATTTTCGGCCCATGGCCTGCGCTCCGGATTTCTCACCTAGGCCGCCAATCGCGGCATTCCGCTTCCAGAAGCGATGGAACAATCCCGCCATCGCTCCGTACAGCAGGCGTCCGGCTACTACAACAATGCCAAACGGCGCAGTGGGCGAGTATCAAGGCTGTTAAGTTGATCGGCCGCTCTGGCCAACTTTAACGAACCATCCCCACGTTCGCCTTTCACCATCACAAATGCTACAATATCCTCACACTGTCTTATCCTATTGCACTCGATCCCTTTACATAGGGAAGTACTAATGGCTGGTGTAAAGTTACAGGCGATGCGTAGATATGCCTAGCGTCAGAACATTCCCTAAAGCACCCACTCCAATAATCGGGGGTGTTGATCAGGATTGAGAGGTGAATACATGACAAGAATAATGAAGCGTTGGGATGACGTAGAGAAGTACGTTTCCGAAGACTGTGTAATCGCGTTTCAAGAAACCCTTAAGACCGCCCTCAGCGAGCGAGGCATGTCACACTCTGACCTTGCCGATACTCTGGGCGTATCCCGGTCGCGGGTCAGTCAACTTTTCATGGAAGGTGTGAACCCGTCCATTCGCTATATTGGATTGGTCCTTTTCAGGCTTGGCTACACTGTTGAGTTCAAGAAAATCGAGCCACAACAGTATACTGAGTAAATAAGCGTGGCTTCCGTGCTCCCTTGGGACAAGACCTGCCAGCGCTTCATGGGCCGCTTACCAACCTCCCCGAAGCCATTTGATCGCACTGGCCAGTAGGGAACTGATTGGTCTTTTGGCAAATCGCCTAAGGTTTCTCCGCTTACGATCACGGGCCGCATAAACTTATGCAGCGGCATGACGCTAATGCGGATCACCGCTACGAGTTGAAAGTCAGTAATTGCTATTATTGACTATGCGTCTAATTTGAAAGTTGTCCTCGGATCAACGTGACTGTCGCAGTTAAACAATCATAGAACACTATCGCATGAAGCGGCGGGCGCACCAACTGAGACCATAATAGCCTCTATGAATCCGAAAATAGCAAGGTCTTCACTCTCGCGACCCTGCAATAAGAAATCAAACGGTCGTAGCCCAGACTTTAGTGGTTGCCATTTCCTGCAAGACCGATTCCTGCAATCAGCGAGCCCCATACCTTCAGGCGTAGGCCGACAGCCTTCACAACGCCCGTGGCTGCAATGAGGTGTCCTGTAAATCCACCAATATTGTTGGTGTAGGTTTGAACAAGGCAACCCGTGCCGTCGAGCATGATCTTCTCATGTTCTTTATGCTCAAGCTCCAGGTAGACAAGTAGCGATCCGCGTGGCGCTCGCCCATTAAGTTCAACCAGTCGTCCTCCCGGCACAATCTGACCTGTTGAGATCGCGGGCTGCACATGAACGACCCGTGCAGGCAGAACTGTGTTGCTGAAGGACAAGCCAATATTGCTGTCACAGGCGATTTCTGCGGGCATTCCCTCATAGATTGTCGAGCGCGTAACTTGTGAAAAGCCCGCTGTAATCCTGAGCGGCAGATCATCTGGACGGTCGGGAATGATCACCATCGCTGGACTCAATATCAGAGTTGACGCAGGACTTCCCACGCTCAAGGACAATTGGGTTACGACACCGTCGGTGAACGAGCGAACCTCTGTCATGCTCAGCGCGACCCTGGCGCTTTCGACTACCGCCTCGGTAGCCTTGTGCTGCGCGGGAAGCGATTGAGAAATTTCCACTTGCGCCAGGCTCAGCTGGGCCTGTGCCGCCGCCAGATCGGCCTCGCCAATCTGGAAAGCTGATTCCGCTAGGCGCACAGTATCCTTCGTACCGGCGTTCTTAGCGAATAAAGCCTGCGCGTTCTTGAGGTCACCTTTCAGCTTTTCCAGCGATGCACTCGACTCGACCACACTCGCCTGCGCGACCTTCAAGGAGTCACTGGCTTTCGATTCTGCGGCCGCAATTCTGTCGAATTCGGCTTCGGCTTGCTTGAGCGCCGCTTTCTGCGCGCTGCTTTCAATCCGGAAGAGTAGGTCACCGGCGGAAACCCTCTGCCAATTTCGTACGGCGATTTCGGTTACGGGGCCACTGGTTTGCGCTACGGTTGACACGGTACGAAAGGGTACCAGGCCAGAATATGATTTTGGGTGGAAGTAGAAGATCACGACGAAAAGGAAAAAGGCCAGAATGGCCCACAGGAACACCGCGGTCCGCATGTTCCATACCGTCATGGATTCGCCCCGGCGTCTCAACTGGTAGTAACGGATAATGACTGGAAAAGAAGTAAAGAGAAGCTCAAGCATCTTGGGGCTCCTCTGGTTTGGCGGGGCTCATGGCAACAACTTCGTCGCTCGGCTCCGGCGGGACTACGACCGGCGAAGCAGCGGCTTCGGGCACGACTTCGTGAATATTCGGCAAATGGAAGCGCGACCAGTCCGCCAATAAAGCGAGGAGGATTGCAGTTAATGGAAGAAAAACGTGGAAATGCTCAAGCGGAAATATCTCGTAGAGGAGAGCAATCGTCAACAATGTTGGGATTGTCTTAGCTAGGGGGGTCCCCTTCGACCTGTGCTCCGCCCAACGGTCGAAGACTGCATAAAGCGTCACAATCCCATAGAGCGCGACACAGATAAGTATTAACCCCACCCACGCCAGCATGTCTGTTTCGCCTGGAGCAGTGAACCATGATGGACTTGTGTGTCCGAGGCCGCTTTCAATCCCCATCAATCAACCCCTCAGTAAGTAATCGCCGGAATTGTTATCGAGCGGCTGTAGAACTCTACTATACAAAGATTGGTAATGAAAGTTATCAATGAGCTTTCGGTGTCATCCCGAATTTGGGCATTTATGAGCACAGCATCTCTTTATTGCGCCTGCCAGTATTGTGGTGCTCATTTTTCTCGCCTCCAAGAGGAATGGACGATCTTGAGCCGATTACTCCATCCCGTTTGGCTGAGCGAGGTATCCTAGACAAAACACTGCCGACTTGAAGTAGAGTGCCAGCTCCAGTCAAAGATCGCCTTCGAATCCCTTTTCAAAGGAACTGGTTTCGATTCCATTTTGCGGGAGATTACGAGATCTTCAATGGATAATGACAAAAATTTGCCCAGCTGCGCGGATAACCTTGGTGCTTATTTGACGCGTAGTGTGCTTAGTTTCTCCCAAGATTAAACCAATTTCTGCTTGAGCAGATCGCCAAGACCAACTCAAGCACAGAAACTAAAAAATGGGGCATACCGCACGTGAAAATGATAATTAGTCCTGGCCAAGGCGTCTGCGCAGCTCAGCATTCTCCGCGCGCAGCTTAGTGGCCAACTCCTTGCGCAATCTGGTATTTTCAGCTTCGAGCGCCACAAGTGCACTCAGATCGTCACCCGCAGAGGACTTGCCTGTCGGTGAAGCTTTTGCGGCAGCGTTCTTCCAGTTATAATAGGTCTGTTCTCCGACATTTACTTGCTGAAGTGCGGCTTTAAGAGTGGTCTTGCCGCTCTTTATTGCCTTTTCGATAGACGCGAGCAGGGAGGCACGCTCGGCAGGAGTATATTTTCTCACCTTGCGCGGTTGAGCATCAGCGGCAACAGGCGAGACTTTCGATGCTTTTGCGGTAACTTTAGGCGCCTTGGCTGGTTTGAGAGCGGGCGCTGCCTTTGTTTTTGCAGGTGTGGCGTCTGCTTTTTTGCGCGGCTTAGGTGTCTTCGGCGCAGTGCCAACTGGCTCAGCAGTTTGTGTGCCGGTTGCAGTCTGGTTTACGTTTGCAGTGGTTTCATCAGCCATGGTAAGTCTCTCGCAGGTTCAATCAGCCAGTCCATGGCGGAGACCGCACCAAAGCGCGTCAGTTCGAGCGACGTGACGAATTCACGTGGCAATGTCCCGAGCAGAGGAACCGCCAGCAGCAACCAGACGCCATTCCCCAGATTGGATACGCGCACCATGTCGGCCAGCCAGATCATCACCGCGGAAGCGCCGACGAATGACATAACCCCTGCGCTCGTCACGCCCAGAGAGCCATCCATGAGCTCCATGGCCGCAAGCGCGCTCATGACGCCATACCCCTTGTATGGCGGCGAGCAGGAGAACAAAGGACTTGATGAAGACGTTCGTCCGAAAGGTGTTTTCTGAAGAAGCCGCCTGCCAACGCGCGAAAGAGGGGAAGGCCAGTTTCGCGATTTCCGCATAAGTGAGCACAGTAAAGAGTGGCATGGCTCCAAGAGCAAATACAGAGAACCGCGCTATCGCATCGTTGGACAAGCCAATCGCCTGTTCGGCCACGGCAGAGGTGTCGATGCCGGGCAATGGAATTCGCGAGCCGACAATAACAACGATGACCACCGGCACGAGCGGCGCAACTGTTTGCCAGAGCGTGGTTGCTGACTTGGGGAGGGATAGAGAATCAAAACTCATGCGATGATCTTATTCGATACTCACCGCATCTCAATATCCGGCATGATGCGTGAAGCACCAGCCGACTGTACTGTTCCCTGGGATTGGTTCGCAGGTTCGTAATTTTTGGGCAACCCAAAGGGCCGTTTGTCAGACATGTGTTCCCAATAAGTTTGCTACAGCTTCCTATGGTCTCGGTGTTTGATTTTTGAAGGAAGCCCAGTCTTGGACCTGTTTGAAATTGATGGCCGTCAGATCGGAACAATGGAGCGGAGAATGAGGGGGAGATTCCGGCCTGATCCAGCGCTTTGCATTAAATGAAGCTTAAAAATTCCGCTGACCTGCGGAACGATGTCCTTTACGGGACGATGGATGAGGTGAGTGCGCGTTTGGGTCTTGTACGAACCGTTACGACGGTCAGAACGTGCGTCAGATTGCACCGCCTTATTCTTCTGTTCCCATGATGGGAACCGTAGAAATGGGTCCGGCGCGCAGGTTTCGTACCGGGGAGTTGCCTCTTCTGCCATTCTTCAAGCCCGTTTTGGAACTCGAGCAGCAACCGTTCGAGGTTTGGCAAGTCGCGAGCGCTCTCGAGCAGCGTTGGATGCCCCTGACGGACCAGTTTGAGAAGGTCGTCGGTGCCCCAACTCGTCAAGTCAGAAAAAGCGACCGGCGCACGGCGTGAGAACTCCAAGCCGTCGAGAGTGACCTTTATCAAATTGCGGGTTGGAAAACCCTTGAAGGCTATAAAGGGCGGCACCAGCAGGCCAATTAGAGCATAATTCCTTAAACTTGAATCAGTTTAAGGTAAAATTATGCTGTAAATATAAAGTGTTAGAGCGACCTTTGTGCGCCCAAGAGGGCGCACGGCGCTCTAGGGCCGCCACTCCCGCCAAGCCTAACGGGCCGCGATTGAACACCACGAGCAGGAAGCTCCCCGCGCCGAGCGCGAAGGCCAATGGTACCGCGAGTTGATGCCAACGGGTATAGACCGATGCCTTAATTCCTTCCGTGCTGTTCATGCTTCGAACTGAACCGCACCGGGTTTGCCGGAGACCGTTTGGTTTAAGTTATGCGGCCATGGCTGGTTCGTCCAGCATGGCGTAGTAGCGTTGCTCGGCCTCGGCTGGAGGAATGTTTCCGATGGGCTCGAGAAAGCGGCGGTGGTTGAACCAGTCGACCCATTCGAGCGTGGCGAACTCCACCGCTTCGAAGTTGCGCCATGGTCCCCGGCGATGGATTACCTCGGCCTTGTAAAGGCCGTTGATCGTTTCGGCGAGAGCGTTGTCATAGGAATCGCCAACACTTCCGACTGACGGCTCGATGCCTGCCTCCGCCAGCCGCTCGGAATACTTGATTGACACGTATTGGGCAGATTCAATCGGTCGTCGCAACAGGGCTTTTTTATTGCATTGCCAGAAATTGGTCGAGAACTTCAGCAGGTGTTTTCCAGCCGAGCGTTTTGCGCGGTCTGGTGTTGAGCGAGTGG
>NZ_JAOYTK010000053.1:2500-6132 GCF_025846885.2 Brucella sp. HL-2
ACAATTTTGGTGTCGAGTAGGACGGATGACAGTCATTCAACAAAAGAAAGAAACAAGTTTGCAGATTGCTTTGAGCAATTTGCCTGTTCTGTATGAAATCGTGAAGAGAAGATGTAATCGGATTAGCCTTTGGCTAATGTCGCAAGAGCTTGCTCAAGCCTTGCATTATGATTGGACGCCTAACCGCTCCACCGATTGTATCTCGAGAAGCTGGTCTTTCTGCTGATAACGTCGAAACAAGCATTTGCAGTCAAATGGCAACATTTGGCGTCGCATAATGCGGCTTTTAAAGCTGTTTTGATGGATATTGGCAATGAGAGTGATCAAGTGTCTTAAGGGCATTTGGTGGATGCCTTGGCATGCACAGGCGATGAAGGACGTGATACGCTGCGATAAGCGTCGGGGAGGTGCGAATACCCTTTGATCCGACGATTTCCGAATGGGGCAACCCACCTTAGATAGCTAGAAAATCTGAATTGTTGGCGCGCAAGCAAGAACAGTTCAACTTTCTAGTTATCGTAATAAGGTATCTAATTCTGAATACATAGGGGTTAGAAGCGAACCTGGGGAACTGAAACATCTAAGTACCCAGAGGAAAGGACATCAAACGAGACTCCGCTAGTAGTGGCGAGCGAACGCGGACCAGGCCAGTGGCTTATGTGAGTAAAGTGGAACAATCTGGAAAGGTTGGCTAAAGTGGGTGATAGCCCCGTACACGTAGAACGATCATAAGTCCTTGAGTAGGGCGGGACACGTGAAATCCTGTCTGAACATGGGTCGACCACGATCCAAGCCTAAGTACTCGTGCATGACCGATAGCGAACCAGTACCGTGAGGGAAAGGTGAAAAGCACCCCGACGAGGGGAGTGAAATAGTACCTGAAACCGAATGCCTACAAACAGTTGGAGCCCAAGATTCGTTCTGGGTGACAGCGTACCTTTTGTATAATGGGTCAGCGACTTAGTCTGACGAGCAAGCTTAAGCCGGTAGGTGTAGGCGTAGCGAAAGCGAGTCTGAACAGGGCGTTCAGTTCGTCGGATTAGACCCGAAACCAAGTGATCTAGCCATGAGCAGGTTGAAGGTACGGTAACACGTACTGGAGGACCGAACCCATATCTGTTGCAATAGATCGGGATGACTTGTGGCTAGGGGTGAAAGGCCAATCAAACTTGGAGATAGCTGGTTCTCCGCGAAATCTATTTAGGTAGAGCGTCCAGCGAATACCCCCGGGGGTAGAGCACTGAATGGGCTATGGGGACTCACCGTCTTACTGATCCTAATCAAACTCCGAATACCGGGGAGTACTACTGGGCAGACACACGGCGGGTGCTAACGTCCGTCGTGAAGAGGGCAACAACCCTGACCACCATCTAAGGTCCCTAAGTTATGGCTAAGTGGGAAAGGATGTGAGGATCCCAAAACAACCAGGATGTTGGCTTAGAAGCAGCCATCATTTAAAGAAAGCGTAACAGCTCACTGGTCTAAATAAGGGTCTTTGCGCCGAAAATGTACCGGGGCTAAAGCCATACACCGAAGCTGTGGATGCACGTATGTGCGTGGTAGCGGAGCGTTCCGTAAGCCTGTGAAGGGACAGTCGTGAGACATCCTGGAGGTATCGGAAGTGAGAATGCTGACATGAGTAACGATAAAGGGAGTGAGAGACTCCCTCGCCGAAAGTCCAAGGGTTCCTGCTTAAAGTTAATCTGAGCAGGGTTAGCCGGCCCCTAAGGCGAGGCCGAAAGGCGTAGTCGATGGGAACCACGTTAATATTCGTGGGCCTGCAGGTAGTGACGGATTGCGTGTGTTGTCAGGTCTTATTGGATTGATCTGGCAGCGAAGCGGTTCCAGGAAATAGCTCCTGCATATAGACCGTACCCTAAACCGACACTGGTGGACTGGTAGAGAATACCAAGGCGCTTGAGAGAACTGCGTTGAAGGAACTCGGCAAAATGCACGCGTAACTTCGGAAGAAGCGTGACCTCCATTTAGGCAACTAGGTGGAGGTGGCACAGACCAGGGGGTAGCGACTGTTTACCAAAAACACAGGGCTCTGCGAAGTCGCAAGACGACGTATAGGGTCTGACGCCTGCCCGGTGCTGGAAGGTTAAGAGGAGATGTGCAAGCATTGAATTGAAGCCCCAGTAAACGGCGGCCGTAACTATAACGGTCCTAAGGTAGCGAAATTCCTTGTCGGGTAAGTTCCGACCTGCACGAATGGCGTAACGACTTCCCCGCTGTCTCCAACGCAGACTCAGTGAAATTGAATTCCCCGTGAAGATGCGGGGTTCCTGCGGTTAGACGGAAAGACCCCGTGCACCTTTACTATAGCTTTACACTGGCATTCGTGTCGACATGTGTAGGATAGGTGGTAGACTTTGAAGCAGTGGCGCCAGCCATTGTGGAGTCATCCTTGAAATACCACCCTTATCTATATGGATGTCTAACTGCGGCCCGTTATCCGGGTCCAGGACCGTGTATGGTGGGTAGTTTGACTGGGGCGGTCGCCTCCTAAAGAGTAACGGAGGCGCGCGATGGTAGGCTCAGAACGGTCGGAAATCGTTCGTCGAGTGCAATGGCATAAGCCTGCCTGACTGCAAGACTGACAAGTCGAGCAGAGACGAAAGTCGGTCATAGTGATCCGGTGGTCCCGCGTGGAAGGGCCATCGCTCAACGGATAAAAGGTACGCCGGGGATAACAGGCTGATGACCCCCAAGAGTCCATATCGACGGGGTTGTTTGGCACCTCGATGTCGACTCATCGCATCCTGGGGCTGGAGCAGGTCCCAAGGGTATGGCTGTTCGCCATTTAAAGCGGTACGTGAGTTGGGTTCAGAACGTCGTGAGACAGTTCGGTCCCTATCTGCCGTGGGTGTAGGAATATTGATAGGATCTGTCCCTAGTACGAGAGGACCGGGATGGACGTATCTCTGGTGGACCTGTTGTCGTGCCAACGGCATAGCAGGGTAGCTATATACGGACGGGATAACCGCTGAAGGCATCTAAGCGGGAAACCCACCTAAAAACGAGTATTCCCTATCAGAGCCGTGGAAGACTACCACGTTGATAGGCCGGGTGTGGAAGTGCGGCAACGCATGTAGCTTACCGGTACTAATAGCTCGATCGACTTGATCACTCTCATTTACAATATCCATCGAACGAAGTTCGATGAATTAATAGCGCTCACGCCAGTCTGGCTTCGCCAGACGCTCACGCGGGCGCGGCCTCCGGCCGGCATGCAGTCGCATGCTTATTGTTGATCAGCGTTGCAGAGCAACGTTGATGTTATCAGTGCACGAAAGACAACCAGCTTCTCATATTTGTGTTCTTCGCCGACCTGGTGGTTATGGCGGAGCGGCTGCACCCGATCCCATTCCGAACTCGGCCGTGAAACGCTCCAGCGCCAATGGTACTTTGTCTTAAGACACGGGAGAGTAGGTCGCTGCCAGGTCTGCTAAGCACACAAATCAAATCATCTTCTCAAACCAATACAAAACAGATTAGTAAGCGCGATGCGCAAAAAATACCCAACCGGTTCAAAATAAACACCCTGGCGCGGGGTGGAGCAGCCCGGTAGCTCGTCAGGCTCATAACCTGAAGGCCGCAGGTTCAAATCCTGCCCCCGCAACCAAATC
>NZ_JAOYTK010000054.1:0-5656 GCF_025846885.2 Brucella sp. HL-2
CTCAAGGACTGGAGGAGGGTCGCGACACGATATGACAAGCTCATGCTGAACTTTACAGCCACATGCTATATCGCTGCCATCGTCACATGGTGGCTCAATTGAGTCTGGACCCTAGAGCGTTTCCAGTTCAAATTGAATCATTGGAAATGCTCTATCTCCTTGTTTTTACGCGCATATTATTCCGAATAAGTGCCTCACATTTTCGGGATGCGCTCTAACTATCCGCATTCAATATAAAACGCCGGCCTGACTCAATCAGACCGGCGTTTTCAATTTGCAACAACCTAAATTCAAACCCCAGTCGGGATCAGCATGAAGGCTGGAATGTCATTACCGAAACCAACTGGCACCGGACCATCATCATCGTCGCGATCACGGCGACGCTTGTGGTTGTCGTGCTGAGGCTTGTTACGACGCTCGTCATTTGACGTGCGGATCGCATCACGACGCTCTTTGATCTCGTTGATTACCGGCTGCGGCTCATCTGCCTGAACAATCACAGGTGTCTCGACCTTCTGCTTATCTTTCGACCTACCCTTGGCATCTTTACCTTTGCCTCGAGCATTTTTGCCCTTACGTGCCGTATCTTCAGATTCGTCAGACGCTGGCAAGGTTGAAAGATCGCCATCGAGCCATTCAATCTTTTCGCCAATCATGGATTCGATTGCCGTCAGATATTTCGTGTCAGACGGCGTAACGAGCGTGAACGCCTTACCGGAACGTCCAGCGCGACCTGTGCGACCGATGCGGTGCACATAGTCTTCCGAATGGATCGGAATGTCGTAGTTGAACACGTGGCTGACATCAGGAATATCGAGGCCGCGCGCTGCTACATCGGAAGCAACCAGAAGCCGCAGCTTGCCATCTTTGAAATTGGCAAGCATCGCCATGCGTGCGCGCTGGTCCATATCGCCGTGCAATGCGCCAGCATCAAATTCATGACGCACCAACGAGCGGAAAAGCTCGGATACGTCCTTCTTGCGGTTGCAGAAAATGATCGCATTCTTGAGCGTATCACCTTCAGCACGGATGAGATCGCGCAGCACAGCGCGCTTGTCCCAATCCTTTTTACCCGACTTTACCAGACGCTGTGTGACTGTCTTTGCGGTCGAGGATGCTTTCGCGACTTCAATACGTGTCGGCGAATGCAAAAACTGTTCGGTCAGCTTGGTGATTTCCGGCGGCATTGTCGCCGAGAAGAACAGCGTCTGACGCGTGAACGGGATCAGCTTGCAGATACGCTCGATATCGGGGATGAACCCCATGTCGAGCATGCGATCGGCTTCATCGATAACGAGAATTTCAACACCGGTCAGTAGAAGTTTACCGCGTTCGAAATGATCTAGAAGACGACCAGGCGTCGCGATAAGCACATCTGCGCCGCGTTCGAGCTTGCGTTCCTGCTCATCGAACGAAACGCCACCGATCAGCAGTGCAACGTTAAGACGCTGATTAACGCCATACTTTACGAAATTTTCTTCAACCTGTGCAGCAAGTTCGCGCGTTGGCTCAAGAATGAGCGTGCGCGGCATACGAGCACGCGCCCGGCCCTTTTCAAGAAGATGGAGCATCGGCAAAACGAAAGACGCAGTCTTACCCGTGCCTGTCTGAGCGATGCCAAGGACATCTCGACGCTCCAGTGCAGGTGGAATAGCACCAGCCTGAATTGGTGTAGGCGCGGTGTATCCCGCAGCTTCAACAGCAGCGAGCACTTTCGGGGAAAGACCGAGTTCGGCAAATGTCGTCAATGGAGGCGCAGCTCTCTTTTTGGAAATGAATTCCACCCATCCTGTCATTGCAGCCGCGTCAATCGGCGCAGGAACCAAGGCAGAAAAGGCGTCTGCAACGCAATAAGCGTCTTCGTGCAGCATCGCCTACGTCCGTAGCGTGCAAAAGTCAACTAAAATACCGCGTCAGAATATAAAATGCTTATTTATTTGTATTTTATTGTGTTTCACTCAAAACTAATGCGGTATTTTACTAAAATCATAGCCAACTAATGTCTAAATTGTTCTGTTAGAATTCGCTCATCCCAAGAATGATTTTGATCAAATAAGATGGCAACCTGGCTATCGGGGTCTTCGCGGACTGTGACTGACCTTACCGACTTGACTTCGTTATTGTCAGCAACCGCATTGACTGGTCGCTTTTCAGTTTCCAGTAAATCCATTCGTACGGTTACATGTTTTGGCAAAAGAGCCCCACCCCAACGTCTTGGACGAAACGGGCTCACAGGCGTTAGAGCCAGGAGTGGGGCCTCAAGCGGCAAAATGGGCCCCTGTGCAGACAGATTATAGGCGGTGGAACCTGCAGGCGTCGCTACCATGACGCCATCACAGACCAGTTCCTCGAGCCGCACCTTGCCGTCAATGGTGATGCGTACCTTGGCTGCCTGGTAGGACTGCCTGAAAAGCGAGACTTCATTGATCGCAAGCGCCTTGAACGGCGCAGCATTTGCGGTTTCGGCAATCATCTCCAGCGGACGGATTGTTTCTTTCTGCGCCGCATAAATGCGCGCAGGCAAATCTTCCACGCTGAATTCATTCATGAGGAACCCGACCGAGCCACGGTTCATACCGTAAATCGGTATGCCGCTGTTCATAAAATCGCGCAAAGCCTGCAGCATAGTGCCGTCACCGCCGAGAGCAACGACTGTATCCGCATCTTCGGCGGCAACATGGCCGTAACGCTTCACGAGCTCTTTCTGAGCCGCAAGTGATTCCTCTGTTCCCGATGAGAGGAAGTGAAGCGCCAAGGATTTATCGTCCATATCATCCATTCCAATGCGCTAGCTCGTGGTCCCATTCCGATATTCGCATCCCTTGAATATAGGCATTGAGCAAATGTCGGAATCAAAAGATCGCGAGTAACTTTATGAATCGAGTGAATTTATCGAATTTGACGTCTGAAACAGGGTGAATGTCAGCCGGGATTCAAACGTCAAATTCAATCCACTCGTGCAGTTTCCACAGTTAGATGGCTATCATATGCAAAACTTGCTTACCATCACCCACTTAATGTGAATTTTCGCTTTACACGCGCTGGAAATATGCTAATTCGACGCCAGTGCCCTTATAGCTCAGTTGGTAGAGCACCTGATTTGTAATCAGGGGGTCGGGAGTTCGAGTCTCTCTGGGGGCACCACTAAATTCTCAATGTTTTCAATAACTTGATCGTTTAGTTGGTGCTGCACTTTCTTAAATCCATGTTGCAACGTGTTGCGAACTACTCGTAAGCATTATCAATGGGTTAGAATGAGTCGCGGCTCGTAGACGCGACATGAAACGCGACATACGCCCTGCCCGTTCCCACTGCAATCAAAGAACAATCAACGTCTTAACCCGTCTGAATAAGACGCCTTTCAGACGCTGAAGCGTTTCGGAAACGTTTCTCGTCACGTGACGTAACGTGACCGTCACGGCCATGTCGCGTTTCATGTCGCAGATAATCGCGAGATAATTTCGTTTTGCCATGGCAAAAACTTAGCATTTGCTAGGGGTAGATCGTTCGAAAACAAAGGCTTACAATAATCACGGCTTATCCAGGCCGTAACCAGTTGGAGGATGCATGGAAGCCTTGTTCACACCGGCCACCTTGGCCAAGCGTTGGGAATGCTCTGAGAAGCATGTACGAAACCTGATCAAAACAGGTCAGTTGGATGCCTTTCGATTGGGAGGCAAGTTGTATCGTATAAAGCAGAGTGCAGTCGAAGCCTTCGAGGCAAAAGCAACAGTAGATGCCCTGCCAACGCCTGAAGCTGATAAGAAGCCCATCGAACGACTTGATCCGCTCAAGCGACTGGAACTAGCAAACCTGCGCCGTATGGTTAAGAAGTTATAGATAAGGCCACAACTTTATCTTGTGGAGTTAATTGAATTAAGTTAGTCGCCACTAAAGGGGAAGCGAAAGAGTCGCTTGGGCCGCGATATGGAGTGGGGAAACTCGTAGAGTGTCGAGCAGTGACGATCGCCGAATTGAAGCTTGGCTTAACGACGACTATGGACGTTTCGCAGAAACTCGAAGAAAATTTGCCGCTAAATGGCACAACGCGCGTTTTCGTTGGTTGGGCGCAACTCATACTTTCGCAAAATTAGGTATGGCCTCATCGGCACCCGGTGTGACGTGGTATGCGGGTACGCTATCTGGTCTAAATGCAGCTTTGATTTCAGGTGCACTTTTCACCGGCCACACTGTAGTCGCTGCCTTAGATACGTCGAGCAAAGAAAAATCTCCGAAAGAACTTCAGGCAGACGTTATGTTGCGGTTGGGAGATTTCCTTAATTACACTAAGACTAAGGCTCTGCCGAAAAATTCGGACGCTGCTATCACAGCCTGCCTAGGAATAATCCAAAACTTCGCCTGTCTGATAACCGGATCGAAACAGGATATGATATCGGTTTCCTTGGTCCTATTCGTTGGAAGTCATAAGACGCGGATGGTTATCAAGCACCGAAATCCTGGCAATAAACGTCCGACTGGGCAGGAATTCGACGCTTCGAAACTGATGGGTTACAAAGCCTGCACCAAGGGTAAGCAGCCTCGCGTTGTTCATCATTTCAAGAAGTTCGGCAAAGCTGCTGCCGACAGTCCAACACAGTCTGGTAAGAATTATCAGTCATTCTTTATTATGCCTATCGAGTCGAAAGTCGACGGTAGAATTCGCGGCTTTGTATCAATTGACAGTCCGCGACCTTATGCATTTTACGGGAACCGCAGCAGTGTGTTAATAGTTAGATGCGAACCACTACTGAGTCACTTATGTGACCTACTTGAAAGGGTATAAATATGTTGCAAAGCATAATCCCCGCGAGTGAGTTCAAAAAGCGTCGTTCGGACGACTCGCAAAAGCTCCAGTGGCTTAAAGAACAGGCCGAAGAAATCCGGAAGGACTATCAGACCGGCAAACTGACAGAAGACCAAGCCATCAAGAAGCTCGATTTTCTGGTGAAAGACGATCGCAGCCTTTTATCGCGTCTCTTCGGGTTCTGAACTTTTAAGCTCAAAGCGGCTTCAACCCACCGCTAACCACAAAGACCACAAACGCCGAAACCAATCCGCCAATAATCATCCAGTTGATGCGTGAGAGGGTTGAGTGAATGCTTTTGTTTGAGCTTTCCAGACCTGTGAACCGCGTATCGATCCGGGCTTCCATGGCTACCCACTTTTCATCGTTCCGGGCGCTGTCTATTTCACGCTGGCGCTGCCATGCTTCGAGCGTGGTTAGGCGCTGATTGTTCGTTTGCGTTGCATGTTCAAGCCCGACCACTCGAGCGCGTAGGTCGTTTTCGGTGTCTGGCATTTGTGAACTCACTTCCCGCAGCCCCTCTTATTTCTCATCATGCTTTGCGCATTCGTCTTTCGACCAGACGCCACCGGCACAGCCGCGCACTATTGTCCGGTCGATCTTGCGTTGATCCGCTTCAGTTGCGCCACGAGCGCCAAGCAAATCAGTGCCAAGCACGCTACGGACGCCGCTCACATTTGCCGGTCCTGAATGTCCACACCCCGCCAGCATCAACGCACTGATCATAATCGAACACAGCGCCAAGGGCTTTGTCAGTCGCTTCATTGTTCTGTCTTTCGATTTTGGCTTCGACACTGGACCGGCCATCACGTTTCCCAGCCACATAACCAGTAGCCAGCAACAAAAAAGCCG
>NZ_JAOYTK010000055.1:0-5276 GCF_025846885.2 Brucella sp. HL-2
AGCTGAAGCTCGTTAAAAGGCAAATGTATGGGCGTGCCAAGCTGGATCTTCTTCAGGCACGGTTGATCGGCGCAATGTGAAAGAAATCGTCATCAAAAATGCGTCAGACCCAATATTCCGTTCCGATTGACAAGCAATGGCGCGGTAAGAACTTGTCAAACATAGTCACTCTGGCCTGCAAACGTTGGCTAGCCTGGCTATGCAAGTTTCGGCCAAAACTCGGTTTTAACTTTACCTCCAAGGGCGTCAAAAAAGCGGTGTCCTCAGAGACTTTCAGTAAAAGAACAGAAAATAAGAAGAGCGGACAGCCTCCTTTTTATCCAAAAGACAGCCCTTCGGGCGGCTTTCAGCCGTTTGCTAGTCGCAAACTGGCTTTTGAATAAAGTCTATAGGTAACCCAGTGCCTGAAACAAGATTCTAGAGTCTTACGGGAGAGGAAGGGGTGGGTTCAGGAACGATATCGGATTTCGCGATCGTTGAAACACTTGCAATCTATAAATGTTTGCATATTATATTTATAATTAATTGCCACGCAAAAGGAGCATATACCCATGGCCTCCGAAACCATTGATCACACGACGCTTTTCCACCTCGTGGAAGCAGGAGCTGTTCGCGGCGCACATGTCATCGGTCAAGACGGGGGATGGGCGATTATGATCAAATACGGCATGGCCGAGCGGGCGCTTGCCGCGCAGCGTAGTCGCGAGGTCCGGCTGTTCAAGCGTATGGAAACACTTGTCTCTTACCTCAAAGACGTTGGCATCTCTCGTTTCGAAGTAGATGCAACCGGCTATTCGTCGGAAACCGTCAAGACGCACTCCCGGCCGGATCGGGCTGAAGCAATGCGTCGAGCCCATGAAGCCGCTGCCCATGGCAAGTGGTTCCACGAGCAGGTCGAAGAAGCATTGCGCGAGGCTGATGATCCGAAAACCGAATGGATTGCTCACGATGTTGTCAAAGGGGACATGGCGCGCCAACGCGTCGAGTTGTTGGCCCGCATCAAGGGTGATGCTGAGTGAAATTGGTTTGGCTTACGCGCGCTCGGGCTGATCGTACCGATGCCCTCAATTATATCGCTGAGGAAAACCCGCGCGCAGCGCTCAGCCAGCTTGACGAGATCGAGCGACAAACAGACATTTTGATCAATTACCCAGATATGGGGCGGGTCGGACGTCACCGTGGTACGCGCGAACTTATCGTCAACAGAACGCCATTCGTCATAGTTTATCGCGTTCGACCGAGAGCGCAGCGGATCGAGATTCTACGCCTCCTGCACGGGGCGCGGCAATGGCCACCTGTATGATCACCATATCTGCGATTAGTTGCGCCAGCTAGTGAGCCCCGTACATTCGGGTTGATGTTTCTATCGGTTTCAACGTACCGACCGCTCTGAAAGCTCAATATCTAACGAAAGACGCCTCTGAGCTTTGTTCATTCTCAAGGTTTGTATGAGGAATAGATTTATCCATATATTTGCGAAATTCTTTTAGTTCACCGGAGTAACAATTTGTGCAGATCCCGTGTCTTGTACAGATTTCAGAAACAGCATCAAAATCATCTTGCATAAACGCGGAATGCGCTTCTAAAGAAACCAGGGTTAAAATGCCTACCAATTCGAACAATGAAGAGCTTGTATTTGATTTCTCGTACTCTGAGATATATTTTTGTATACAGTTCAATATATGATGTTCAGCATGCAAAACCATTTATGTAATCCAAAACAAAATAGACGATGGGTATTGGACAACCAAATTAGTGGGCTATGTCAAAAACGCGCTCACCTACTACGCTGATTTATATTTCAGTGCTGAAAACAGACATCCGACGACGGCACGTTCCCACACTGACATAGTCAGCCCACTGGGAATGCGAAGCCATGTCCCCGGACCTTTTCAATACAAAAAAGCACCGGGATCAATTTCTGGATAACGCGCCCGTCAGCATTCATTTTATTACTGCTCGTTTCAGGTCTTTGTAAAAACATCCTTATAATAAGCGAACGATAAATACCCGAATGCGAACGAAGGCACGATATGGTATGAAGTTTAATGTAACGAAACGAAATTTGAGCTAATAAGTCATTGTTAAAAAACGGAAAGTTATTTCTTCCTCCATCGAGAGCTGAGAGTGATTTCAAGGAAGTATTCAGGCGATTAGCTGCGGCGGGTGCTGGACGGCCAATCGGCAGGGATGGATTTCCTGTGGGGCCGTGGACGCCTGAGCTGCTTGCCGAGGCGATTTCACAGATTGATTCCAACCGAATTGGTGTCGATCTGCGAACGGTGCAGCTTTGGTTTCAGGAAAACGATAAGGGAATTAGCGCTACTAACATTCGTTGGCTGGCGCGGGTTTTTGGGTGCGATGATCCGGTATCAACGAGCGAATGGCAGATAGAGCTAAGTGCGGCGCAATCGCGACTAGCCGCGAAGAGACGCGATTACAAGACCGCCAGTATCAGCGTTACATCGGCACTTCCAGCATTCGCTCACACAACAACCCGCGATGCTGAGCCTGCTAACTCGATAGGACCGACGGATCTTACTGATGCCGGGGGAGTACAACTGCATTTTAGTTTATCGAGGCAGTCGGCTGAGCTTTTCAGTCACAGATCTCCCCTGAATTTACCGGCGTCGGTATTTGCAGGGTTCGCAGCTCTTGGGTTTCTGTCGTATATTTCGGGAATTCACGACGTGACATATGGCCGGGCGGATGGGGTCGTAAAGCAGGTTGGGTTCCTTTGGACCGCGAATTGGACATTCGTCTTCATGGCGTTTTTGCCATTATTCTTTGTCTTCGTTTCTGAGCAGGTGACATTTTGGAAAGAAGAAAGGCGCCTTTGGTTTAAAGCCCGCGGAGACCGGTTTGAAAGCGACCAGGCCTGGGCGCGCAGTGTCGACGCTTCGTCATATGCCTATTGGGCGGTTTTCGTAATTTGTGTGCTGTTCGCTGGCCTTTTTCAGTGGGTCGGCGTTTCTTTAATCCCTTTGATAAATGGGAGTGGCAACTATGCGACGGACTGGGGCACTATAGCGATTGTGCGGCCCGAGGTTGTATCTGTGCCAGAAGCGGTCGTATTCACAGGGTTCGCATACCTATACATGTGCCTGTGCTACTATCTCTTCTGCGCAGGTCTCATTTTGCTATACACGGTTGTCCACGATTTTTGGAGTATTGATGAAACGCCGGGCAACCCGCGCGAGAACGCATATCAAACCGAGGGTAACAAAGTCTGCCTCCGGGTGATGTGTGGGATATTTCGATGTACTTTGTTAGGGGTTCTGATCGCAATAGCCATGAAGCTCCAGAGCGCTTACCTGACGTCGCGTGGAGAGAATATAGTGAAATGGTTGATCAGCGATTTATCTTCTGCCTTCTATTGGCACAATGATGTGAAAGCCGGGATCAGCTTTCGAAGGCCGACGCATTACAGCAGCCTTCTGGTCGTGATTTCGACCGGTGTTGTCTTTTTATATGGGTGCATCCGCTTAGGTGGTAGATATCGAGTGCATTTGCCCTTGTGGAGAATGTCAGCGGTTGTGGGGTTACTCATGATTGGCTACCTGCTGATCGACGCATTTGCGGGTTTTTCGATCCTACTGGCCATTGGCTGGTTGCTCGCAATATACGGCCTGATTGATCCGGATTTTCGGCGATGGCGAGCAGGCGAGTTAGGAGACAATCAGAGTGTATCATAGTTGGCTTGATCTTTGGGATGAGCGGCGGGCGCGACGCGGTGAGGAATGGAAGAAAAAAAGCGATTTCATCCTTGACGCCGATCGTGCATTTCAGTGCGAGACAAAGATAGAAAGCATCAACGAGTTTTGTACACTCGCGGACCAGGCCGTGGCCGCCCCAGCCTTCTTCGACGAACCGAGTGAAAGCGATCAGGGCTTTGAAAAGGAAAATGGATGGCTCAAATTTCCGTCGGATATTTCCACTGACATCGAAGAGAACAATGTCGTTTGGGCGAAAATTACAGAAAGCAGGTCGTTCGATCGGGCGATCGTGGTTTTTCATCATTGGAACGCAAGCGCGCGAAATCGGCAGATTGCCAACTTTTTTTCGAGACAAGGCATCACGGTTGTCGAGATCGCTATGCCTTATCACTTCGAGCGCAGCCGTTCTGGTTCCCACTACGCCGACTATATGCTCAGCGCTAATCTTGGTCGAACCATCCAGTCTGTCAAGCAGGCGGTATGGGACGGGCGAAAGCTCATTCGGTGGTTGAAAAGCGAAGGCTATCGAGATATTTCCGTTCTTGGCATGAGCTTAGATTCCTGGGTCGCAGGGTTGATCGCGGCACATGACCCGACCGTGTCGAAAGCTTCGCTGTTCCTCACAGCGGGGAGCCTTGCGGACATGGTTTGGACGGGGCGCGCGACGCGATCAATACGCGAAAGCCTTGAGACTGATATTGAGCTGGCCGATCTCAGAAGAGCATGGGGACCGCTCAACCTGAATAACTATGCTCAAAAATTGGCGCGCTCCGATCTCGATCTTCATATTGTGTTGGCACATAGGGACAAGGTTGTCTTACCAGAATTATCGCAGCAATTCATACAGGGGCTGGAGGCCGCGGGAGCCAGCCCGAATATTCTGGAATTAAACTGTGGCCACTATTCGCTAGCCATTCCGCCCTACATTTTGTTTGCCGGTTTGGACTTAAAGCGGTTTTTGTTTAAAGCTGGAAAAGTGGTCGGGTGATTAACTTTTTTAGTCTGTTTACATTCATTGGGTGCTGTCACATTGATTATTTATGAAGGTGCCGGATCCGGGCTGATCACGCGCACGATTCCGGTGAGGCGCGCACCCTATGGCAATTGCGCGCGCGGTTTGTCCGGTTCGAGTTGGTTGACCGTTGCAGTTATCTATCCTGATTTATTTATTGCCAGGAGAAATAGATTGCCGACGAGGAGATTGGCGAAGCGCCAGATGCGCGAGATATTAAGACTAGGCTCAGGCTGAGATTCAAACGCTCGGAAGCAAAGCGCATCGCTAACACGGAAAATGAAGGTGGCGTCGCCGTTTACGATGATGTTCCCTGACTAACGCAAAGGGCGACCTTTCTGGCCGCCATTTGTTTCAAAGAATTCTCAGCTTACTTTTTCTCGATAAGTGAATCGGCCTCAAGCTGCGGCTTCATCTGAATCGTGACCATATCCTTGGCATCAAGATCCAGATCCTTGAAAGCCACACTGCGCAGAACCGGGTCGTCATACGTCTTGACGTAATAAACCAGATTCTTCAGATCGCCGATTGTGCTCCACTGGGTATAT
>NZ_JAOYTK010000056.1:0-5091 GCF_025846885.2 Brucella sp. HL-2
ACTTCGAGAAAACCATCGCTTCTTCCGAAGCGTGGGTCTACATCGCAAACATACGCTTCCTCACGCGGCGCATCGCAAGAGCCTGATATCGTTAAATTCATTATGATTCAGGCTCTAAGACCGCGCATTGAAATAGTATTACATCAAAACGGTCTGCATTTTCCACTGATAATCTAGCGACCAACGAGTTCGCTATAAGAATTACCTTCGAAAGGAGGCTCACATCAGGTCGGATTGAATGCTTAAACTCTCCATATAGTTAGCAGGAGCCCTGATGTTAGATAAATTTGAGCGCGGGGCCGATTCGTTATCAAAACAATTTCAAGCCATGCGTATTGTAAAACTTAATTGCAGATCGGATGAAGACCTTTATATGCCAGAGTCCTTTTTTGGAGGCGTGACCACCTGCGTGCACTACTCGTATTGTGGGCAGATAAGCCGTATCGGCAATTTTACGAGATCTCAAAGCCAGATCAAAATCTTCAAAATATAAGAAGAACTTATCACTAAAACCGCCTGCATTTTTTAACGTAGTGCCTTTGAAAAACATGAAGCACCCGCTTACAATTGGAGGGTTCCAGTAAGCTACGTCTTGTGTTTCGGCTTGCATCTCGTATCGTGCCAATCGAGTGGAAAAAAGCGAGCGTATTTTTCTTGGTGCAAATCCTCTCAGTATTAAATCAAAAACAGCAGGATATCGTTTACAAAGATATTGTCTTTGCCCATCTGGCCATGAGGCATGAGGGCTTAACAAGCCACAGTTTTCATTTTCGCGCATGAAAGCGAGAGCGTTCACAAGTGCATCTTGGGCGAGTTGAATGTCTGGATTGAGAATGAGATGAAATTCACCCATCTCTTGAAGAGCAATATTGTGAGCTCTGCCAAAGCCAACATTGCCTTGTCCATGGATTAATTTGAGGGGCAATTCTGAGTAGTTGCGCATTAGAAATGATGCGACCTCATTACTATCGGAATTGTCTACAACTGTTATCGAGAAAGTTTCATCAGCGAATCCGTTGAGTGCAATTTTCAGACTATTCAACGTCTTTTCGAGTTCAGCAAAATTTGGATTAAACGTGACAATTGAAATTGTCAGCAATGATTGCTTATTGGTTGGTTGATATGTAGCTGAAACATTATTACTCATTCTGCTAATTCTCAGTTCACAAGGTAGGGTTCGGCTTTGAAATTAATACGATAAGCTGAAAGTGTCTGTTCACCGTTTAGTTTCGTTTATCTCCGCGTTATAGTCTGGTTATCGCCAAAACGAAGCCATCATCTTAGGCGTAATGTCTGTCTACAATAACGATATGAGAGAAGTAAGATGTTAGGATATGAATTCGTATGAAGGGAATCATTCTCGCCGGTGGCAGTGGTACAAGGCTGTACCCTCTGACAATCGCTGTCTCCAAGCAAATTTTGCCGATTTACGACAAGCCAATGATCTATTACCCGCTAAGCGTTCTGATGCTAGCCGGGATTCGAGACATTCTTGTGATCTCAACACCTCATGATCTACCACTTTTTCAAAAGCTGCTTGGCGATGGAAGTGAATTCGGCATCAATTTCTCGTATGCTGAGCAGGCACATCCTAATGGTCTAGCTGAAGCATTCATCATTGGTCGAGAATTCATCGGCGATGACAGCGTGGCCATGATCCTTGGGGATAATATCTACTTTGGTGACGGCCTTTCGAAGCTGTCTCAGCTCTCTTCCGAGTCAATGAAGGGCGGGACAGTTTTTGCTTATCGCGTAGATGATCCGCAACGCTATGGTGTCGTGGAATTTGATAACAAAACCGGCCAAGCGATCTCAATTGAAGAAAAACCTGAAAAACCGAAGTCACACTGGGCTGTAACTGGCCTCTATTTTTATGATAATCAAGTCGTCGACATTGCACAGTCGATCAAGCCGTCGGCTCGCGGGGAGCTAGAGATCACTACTGTGAATAACGTGTATCTCGAACGAGGCGAACTGAATGTTCAACGTTTCGGACGGGGATATGCCTGGCTGGATACCGGTACACACGACAGCCTTCACGAAGCATCCTCATTTGTTCAAACCATTGAGAAACGGCAGGGCATCAAAATAGCTTGCCCTGAAGAGATTGGTTTAGACAAGGGTTGGCTGAGCAGCGAAGCGGTATTGGAGCGAGCAGCCAAGCTTGGTAAAACTGAATATGCTGCTTATCTACGTCGACGTGTTGATGAACTGGGAAAAGATTAATGCAGGTTCGATCTTTAGGTTTAGACGGTGTTTTGGAGATCAACCCACGTAAATTCGGTGATGACCGTGGCTTCTTCTCCGAGACTTATAATGCGAAATCATTCGCCGAAGCGGGTATTGATTTGAATTTCGTTCAGGACAATCATTCCTATTCCGCTGCAAAAGGTGTGGTTCGTGGTTTACATTATCAGCTTCCACCTTTTGCACAGGATAAGCTGGTGCGCGTCATTCGCGGTTCAATTCTCGATGTGGCTGTTGATATTCGCAAAAGCTCGCCAACTTTCGGCAGGTGGGTATCACTGGAAGTTTCTGCTAAAAAATGGAACCAGATTCTGGTGCCGCAAGGTTTCGCCCATGGTTTCATGACGCTCGTGGAGGATACCGAAGTTATCTATAAGGTGACGAGTTATTATTCTCCCGAGCACGACCGCTCGATCCGATTTAATGACCCGGCCATTGGTATCGATTGGCCCATTTCGTCCTCAAGCGTCCAGCTTTCCGATAAGGATCAGAAAGCCCCGCTTTTTGCTGACGCAGAAGTTTTTGATTGAGGAATAACATGAATATTCTTGTTACGGGTGGTGCAGGCTTCATTGGTTCTGCCGTTTGCCGCCACCTAGCCGCTGATTCAAAGGTCAATGTTATCAATTTCGACAAGCTAACCTATGCTGGTAATTTAGCTTCGCTGCGTCAGATTGAAAACCATCCCAACTACAGCTTTCTTCAAGCTGACATCTGCGATGACACCGGTGTTTTGGAAGCTTTGCGTGCCAATGATATCGATATTGTCATGCATCTGGCTGCCGAAAGCCATGTAGATCGCTCTATCGATGGTCCGGCCGCATTTATTGAAACAAATATTATAGGTACCTTCCGACTGCTAAACGCGGCTCTCGCTTACTGGCGTGAGCTGCCAGAACCGCGCAAGTCGGCGTTCCGGTTTCACCATATTTCGACGGATGAAGTGTTTGGCGATTTGCCATTTGATAGCGGCATCTTCACAGAAGAAACGCCGTATCAGCCGTCATCGCCCTATTCGGCTTCGAAAGCTGCATCCGATCATCTGGTTCGTGCATGGCATGAAACTTATGGCTTGCCGGTGGTACTCTCTAATTGCTCAAACAATTATGGCCCGTTCCATTTCCCTGAAAAGCTGATCCCGCTTGTTATTCTTAACGCGCTCGATGAGAAGCCTTTGCCGGTTTACGGTGCAGGTGCGAATGTGCGTGACTGGCTCTATGTTGAGGATCATGCACGCGCGCTGGCTTTGGTCGCGACCACAGGCAAGCTGGGCGAGAGCTACAACATTGGCGGATGCGCGGAACGCACCAATTTGAACGTTGTTGAGACAATCTGCGCCATTCTCGACAAGAAGCGTCCGCGTGCAAATGGCAAGAACTATGCCGATCTGATTACCTTTGTGACAGATCGCCCCGGCCATGATCGCCGTTATGCGATTGATGCATCGAAGATTGAGCGCGAATTGGGCTGGAAGCCGCAGGAAACCTTTGAAACTGGCCTGGATAAGACCATTCAGTGGTATCTCGATAATGCATGGTGGTGGGAACCGATCCGCAGCGGCAATTATGCGGGCGAGCGGCTTGGCAGCACTGTTTCAAAAGAGACCCAAGCATGAAGATCGTTGTAACCGGGCGCGAAGGACAGGTTGTCCAGAGTCTCTTGGAGAAAGCATCCCAACGCCCCAATATCCAAGTGATCGCACTGGGCCGTCCAGAACTGGATTTGGCGAAACCTGAAACAGTGCGCAGCGCTGTCACAGCGATCAAGCCCGACTTAGTCGTCTCCGCTGCCGCTTATACTGCTGTCGATCTGGCTGAGGATGAGCCTGAGTTAGCGCTCGCTATAAATGCAACTGGCGCGCAAGCAGTTGCTGAAGCAGCAAAGGCTTGTGGTGTTCCTGTCATACACATATCGACTGATTACGTTTTCGCAGGTGATGCCAGCGAACCCTATGTGGAAACAGACATTACGGGCCCCCAAGGTGTCTATGGAAGCACCAAGCTTGAAGGTGAGCGTCTGGTTGCGCAAGCCAATCCAAAACACATCATTCTAAGAACGGCTTGGGTCTATAGCCCCTTCGGCAAGAATTTCGTCAAGACGATGCTCAAGCTCGCAGAGACGCGCGATGCGCTCTCTGTGGTTTCTGATCAATGGGGCAACCCAACCAGTGCGCTCGATATAGCTGATGCAATTATCGAGGTGGCAGATCATTTGGTGGCCAAGTCGGACTTCTCCGCTTATGGTGTTTACCATTTGGCGGGTACGGGTGACACGAACTGGAGTGGCTTTGCACGCGTCATATTTACTGAGAGTACCGAACTTGGCGGGCCAACCGCCACTGTTACTGATATCTCCACTGCGGATTATCCGACCAAGGCGATGCGTCCAGCCAACTCGCGACTATCGACTGCGAAATTCCAGGAAGTGTTCAACTGGTCTGCACCTCACTGGCAGATCTCGCTGCGGGGAGTAGTGAAGAGGCTTATCTAGCAGTACTGCGAGAAATCATTCAGCCGTGGCTTTCTTTCTGACCTTATCCTACAGTTGTATTTGAGAGAATTACCGTCCGGCTGGTCACAAATTACGCTTATTTTTTGCAGTGCACCATTCTTGCATGGAAAACTCGATTGCAGCGAATCCTGCTTAGCCCTAAATCTCTCTCAGTTTATGTGAGTTCTTATTGGAGAGCACCCTATGTGTGGAATTATCGGCATTATCGGCAATGACGAGGTCGCACCGCGTCTGGTTGATGCGCTGAAGCGACTTGAATATCGCGGTTATGATTCTGCCGGCATTGCCACGCTCCAGAATGGTAAGCTCGATCGCCGTCGTGCGGAAGGCAAG
>NZ_JAOYTK010000057.1:0-4732 GCF_025846885.2 Brucella sp. HL-2
CAAACAATTCGCTATCATCGCCTCGAAGCGTTAGACGCGTGGAAAAGTGCGGCCTGCCTTGCCTGAAATCCGAGAGCATCAGCCCATTATCGGCTTGGGCAACTTAACGTGACAACACCGTTTGGTGATCTTCTTGATGAAACGATGGTCCTGCTCAAGGATATTGTTCAAATATTTGATCTGTAGAACTGCAATCAACTGACCGGTGCCAGTGATTTTCAGAATATTGTTTACGGCCTGCGCACCAGCTAAATTGGCTCCGCTTTTATCAATAATGATCTTGTGTGGAACACCGCTGCTTGCGATGGCCTTCTTAAAGAAACGCCGCGCAGTGCCGAGGTTTCGGCGCTCAGAGAGCATGAACTCAAGCGTTTGGCCGTCACGATCAACCGCTCTATACAGATAGCTCCATTTCCCTTTGATCTTTGTATAGGTCTCGTCAACACGCCATGAACCAAGTGTTGGGCGTTGCGTGTCTGTGCCTGAGCCGCAATCTGCGGTGCGTATCGAACAACCCACCGGTTCAATGTCGCATGATCGATTTCTACGCCGCGTTCGGCCATAATTTCCTGGAGATCGCGATAGGAAACTGAATAGCGGACATAGAAGAAAACGGCATACAGGATGACGCTTTTGGGGAAATGAGCCCCTTTAAAATCGACCGTCATCTCTACTCACCTCAATCAGTTACGCACAACAACGATGACAGAATGCCTATCGCTGAACTATGAAAAAACGCTCGGACACACTTCAGTTTACAGTCTCTCGGCATCATCACATCAGCGAAAATACGGTCACCTACGATACAATTCGCAGCCATCGAAGCACAAATATGACCAAAGTTAAGGCCCGCCCGCGCTATAAGCTGTTTGCAACGGAGTCTTGCTATTAAACTACTTTTTCAAGTTTCGCGCATCCGATAATCTATCGATCAGTATTGAAAAAAATTCACGATTACTCAATCCTTGACTCGAAGGGCTGTAGATTCCACCAACCCCTTTTATTTCGAATTGCTCTACATTCACACTGTCGCACATGGAACGAGCATAATCTATAACGAAATCAAGTTGTTTTAACGTCGCTCTCTTTCCGAAATTATCGAGCACATCTTCTAGACCATTGTAAGAATTGTTCGAATCCTGACTAAAATAGGTCTGAAAAAAATTTATAGCCTCCGCCTCCGAT
This sequence comes from Brucella sp. HL-2, assembly GCF_025846885.2. Lineage (NCBI taxonomy): Bacteria > Pseudomonadati > Pseudomonadota > Alphaproteobacteria > Hyphomicrobiales > Brucellaceae > Brucella > Brucella sp. HL-2. Next base: position 1,186 of record NZ_JAOYTK010000057.1, read on the forward strand.
TCACGCGAATAAACTCTTTGAACTCTCTTTTTTCGAAGGATTTTTACAATTTTCTTTAGAAAGGTCACTCCGTCTATATGATCCGCCTTTAAATTATAGTTCGCTCCGTAGTTAGCTATATCGAACTTATCGACGTCTCCCGCTTCGATTATTTTCTCCAAATACTTAATAACGTCATCGACTTGAGATAGATTGCCTCCTTTCCCGAAAGAACTCACCGCATCCTCATAAGATCCGTAATCATCCTTCCAGCCTTGATAAAAATAAGCCCCAAAAAACTGCTTTAATGAGTTTTCCATAATCAAAGATCCGGAAATGAAGTTAAAATACTATATCCCATCTTACTTAGCGGATCACGTACAATCACAACGGTTGTTTTCGTTGTTTGCACCGGTGTGCTTGCACCCGCTTTCATAACATTTCCCACTGTGGAGTTTGAGCTAGCGGAAATCACGAGTTTATCCCCATCCGAATTAAGCCAACCAGATATTATAGTGCTATTTCTATCTAAAGTGTTCGCTACCGCTGAACTCGCCGTCTCAATGTTCGGAAACGAAGAAGCAAAAGTCAGGGTGGGATCGCTGGCCAAGCGCGCACTCAGTTCAGCATCTGACTTCCCCACATGCCGTGCAACAGTGTGACCGCCGAAGTTCTCATACGCTACTAGCGAATGTCCTGATACATCGGTTAGGTTCCCGGCGTTGGTAATTTCTAATTGTTCAACTGCTTTGAGCGCTGCAACTTCTCTTTCACCGATAACAGCACCTTTGATTGCTGCTCCAGCCTCGGGCGCTGCAATAGCAATTGCGAGGTTGATCGCGAAGCTCGACATATATTCTCCAGCAGTGGCGTAGTCACCATTCGCCAGAGCCTTGAAGTAGAGAAGTGAGCTTTCCGACAGACTGTCAGCACTGTTAAAGCCATATTTCAATCCTGCTGCGACAGGGTCGTTTGCAATCTCCCAGGCGACGTTGGTTAAAGATTTCGCCATGCCAGATGGATCGCTGAACAGATTTACAAAGTCCTGCCCCTGCTCCTTTGCACCCTTCAACATGCCCTCTTCGAACTGCTGCCGATTGAGAGTAATGCCGACAGTCTGCGCATAGAGAGACATCACAAGAGCTTCAACACAGCCTTCGCGATCCGAGATTGTAATTGGTTTTCCCGAAAGGGTAGTGATTGTGCAGGATGCAGCACGGGCTGATGGCACAATCCATTGCCAGATATCGAAATTCTGGCTGTGCTGTTCCATACATCCTTGTGCCTGCAACTGCCGAAGTGCGTCAGCCGGATCGATATCCTTATTGCGAATGGCCCCGGCTAGCGCAGGTTCAGAAATGCGCTCAAGAAGGTTGCCCATGATTTCAGTAACAGCTACGCCCGCTTCCAACGCCTTTTGTATGGATGTATCCGACAGATAATAGTCGATTTCGACGTGCTTATCCTTGGTGATCTCGTAAGCCTTGTCGGGATCGCGGTTGAGATCGTCGAGCGATGCGGTCTGACCAGAGGACTCAAGCTCGGCCTGCTTGTCCTTGTCACGGATGATGATTTCGCCCGGCCCGACGGTGGCGCGTACTTCCTGACCTGTATCGTCTTTTTGATACGTGCCTTCAGCGGTGTTGTTAGCCTGAGAGGTCTGGTCCGGCTGCTGCTCCTTACCCGTCAGGTCAATATTGGCCTGAACATCGAAGCCCTCATATTGCTTCGATCCGGAGAAGTCCTCATGCGTCAGTGTTCCGGTTTCCAGCGTGAGATCACCGTTTTCCGAGACGATCTTGCCTGCACCAAGGTGGGTATTCCCCTCGACGGTCACGTCCATCTTGCCCTTGGAGACAAGACCCGACTGTTCATCGATCCAGTTGGTTTCGCCAGAACCCGTGCCATAGCCGGGTGAGATGCCAGAGGTGCTGATGCCAAGCGAGACAGACTTGTTGGAGCGTTCGCCCGTATCCGCCTGAGAGACGATGTTGAGATCACGACCGACATTCGCGGTGACGGTCTCACCTTTAACAACTGCCCCCTTGAGATTGGTATCGCGGCCGGATTCAATCTTGATGTCGCCAGTGCCGTTTACATGGGTGTTGACCTGCGTAGTGCCGTTACCCTTCGACTTGCTAATGCCGCCATGCGCATTGGCGTCAGGACCAAATTCTACGCCCGTCAGGGATATCCCAGCCGAAACACCGACACTCGCACCTGCTGATGTGCTGGATGAGGACGAAGAGTTGGTAGCCTGTGCACTTAGCAGATTGATGTCGTTACCAGCTTTCAGGCTGATATCGCCATCACCACCTGATGGCAGGCCATGCTCGTCATAACCAGCCGCAATTTGAGAGCCATGACTGTTGATGTCGCCCGATTTGGCTTCGATAGAGAGGTTATTGCCAGCCCGGATGTCGGTGACGACCGGGCTCGAGCTTTCATTCTTTTCCTTCGATTTCGAATATTCAAAGCCGACACCCACAGACGCAGAGGCGATATTGCCTTTGGCCTTGCCGTTTTCATCAAGCGTCACCATCGACTTGAGGTTGCTTGCAGCATCGATTGCCTTCAGCCCTGCGAAGCCTGCATTGGCTGCTGAATAGCCATCAGAAACATTGCCGATTTTCTCTGCCGAATTGCCAATGCTTTTTGCTGCACCCACAACACCGCTTGACACCTGCGCGGTCACACCTGCGAAGAGCTCCTCATGCATGTGCTCATAGTTGGTTTTGTCCTGTGCTGCGAGCAGATTGACATCGCGTTCGGCCGTGATGGCTACATCATGCTCGGCTTCGACTTTCGCTGCCTGCAGATTGGCATCCCGACCCGCATTGATGGTGACGTCATTGCCAGCCTTGAGACTGGAACGCGCATTGGTTTCAGCACCCTGCTTTGTTTCATCCTTCGATGAACCATAGCCGATACCGATGGAAGCGCTGCCTTCACCGGACTTGACCTGAACACCGAAGCCGGAACGCTTTTCCTTCTCCTGCGACGCGTAGCTTTCAGCGCCGGGCAGGATGTTCACATCGCGTGCTGCATCGAGCGCAATGTCATTGCCCGCTTCGACTTTCGAGCCGACAATGTTGACGTCTGTCTCGCGGGCTTTGATGGTGACATCCTTGCCAGCCGAGAGCTCAGAGCCGACATTGGCGGTAATCGCCTCGCTGTCCGACTTTTCCTTTTTACCGTAGATCGAATAGAAGCCGTCGCCTGAGCCAACACCCAGGCCGGACTTTTTCGAGGAGCTGGCGCTGTCATGGCGCTCCTGCGCACCGATAATGGAAACGCTGTCGCCTTCAATGGCGATGTTGTCGCCCGCTGCGACCTTCGAGCCCGCAATGGCGACATTTTTATCAGCGCTCAGCTTTACGTTACCGGATCCACCGAGCTCGGATGCCACCGTGGTCTCATCGTAGATGTGGGTCTTGTCGCTCTTCTTTGACAGGAAGCCCGACTTCGACTTTGAGCCGTCCTGTTCGCTCGTATCCTTGCCCGATGCGATGATGAGATCGCCGCCTGCATTGATATTCAGATCGGCCTTGTGATCATCCGTACCAGC
>NZ_JAOYTK010000058.1:0-4431 GCF_025846885.2 Brucella sp. HL-2
TCGAAAGTTCAGGCTGGTACGGATGATCACAAGGCCGATCTGAATATCAATGCAGGCGGCGATCTCATCATCGCATCGGGCAAGGATACGAGCGAACAGGACGGCTCAAAGTCGAAGTCGGGCTTCCTGTCGAAGAAGAGCGACAGGACCCAAACCTACGATGAGACCACGGTGGCATCCGAGCTCGGTGCATCCGGTAACGTCAATCTCAGTGCTGGTGACAATGTCGCGATTTCCGGCTCCAAAGTCACCGCTGGCGACAATATTGCCATCGAGGGTGACAGCGTTTCGATCATCGGCGCGCAGGAGCAGCATGACAGCGCGTCATCTTCCAAAAAATCCGGTTTTGGAGTTGGCTCAGGCGACGGCTTCTATTCGATTTATGGCAAGGAGCAGAAGAGCTCGAGCGAGAATATCGTTGCCAATGTTGGCTCTGAACTGTCGGCCGGAAACGATGTCTCAATCAAGGCCCGTGAAAGCGACGTCAATATTGTCGGCTCGAAAGTCGAAGCCGGAAATGACATTGCGCTCGATGCAGCTCGCGATGTGAACATCCTGCCTGGCGCTGAAAGCTACGCGTCTGAAGAGAAGGAAAAGCGTTCAGGATTCGGTGTTCAAGTGAAATCGGGCAACGGTTCCGCATCCATTGGCATTGGTTACGGCTCTTCGAAAGACGAAACCAAACAAGGTGCTGAAACCAATGCAACATCCTCGCTCAGTGCGGGACGTGATGTTGTTATCACAGCCGGGCGTGACGCAAATCTACAAGCTGCTCAGGTGGAAGCTGGTTCCACAGTCGATATTCTCGCCGAACGCGATGTCAATCTGCTGTCTGCGCAGGATAAGACCAATTACGAAACCATGCATGAGGAACTGTTTGCTGGCATCACAGCCACAGTTTCTTCAAGTGTCGCGTCAGCAGCCAGCAACATTTATGATGCTGCAAAGAAGGTCGGCGATGGCAGTTCTAGCCAGCCAATTGCGATGGGCACCATAGCTGCGATCAATGGTTATTATGCCTATGACGCACTGGTGAATGGGAAGCCAATCACACCAGGTGAGTTCAAGCAAGATGGACCACTTCTTTCAACTTCCATCTCGGCAGGCTTCCAATATTCGAAGAACAGTGCATCAGGGTCGACATCGACACCTGTGCCAACGACCATTCGTGCTGGCGATACAGTCATCATTGAAGCATCGAGCGGTGATATTAATGCAGTCGGTGCGCAGATCGCAGCTGGCTATGACGAAAAAGGCATGCCGTCGGGCGGTCGCGGCGATATCGCTCTGATTGCTGGAAATGACATCAATCTCATCAGCGCTCAGGCGACAACGGAAAATTCCAGCAAAAACGTGGCTGGTGGCGTGCAGATCAACCTTGATCTCACAGGTGGCAACTTCAACTTTTCGAAGGGAAATGCCGACGGAACGACCGTCACAAACGTCAACACGCATGTTGTGGGTACTGGCGGGGTTTATCTGCAATCTGGCAATGACACGAACCTGAAAGGTGCAACTGTTACCGGAGAAACGGTAATTGCCGACATTGGTGGTGACCTTAATATCGAAAGTCAGCTTGATACGTCATCAGGAAAAGCCAAGCAGGTTGGTGTTGGCGGCGGTATTGGAACGAGTGGTGCTGCGATCTCTGGCAGTTATCAAACAGCCAAAGGCGACGCTGCTATTGTCTCAGAACAATCCGGCATACGTGCGGGCGAGGGCGGTTTTGATATCAAGGTCGACGGCAACACGAAGCTTACGGGCGGCGTGATTTCCAGCGAGGCCGACCCGAAAGACAATCGTCTTGAAACCGGAACGCTCGAATTCGAAGACCTCAACACACATTCCGAGTGGAAAGCAGACACCTATGGCGGCAGTATCTCCGGCAGAGGACCGCTCGTTTCCCCGCCAATCAAGGAAGGTGAAAGCGAAACAGGCAAGGCGCTGTCAGCAATCTCTCCCGGCGAGATCATCATAACCGATCCTGCCAATCAGCAGCAGAACATTGATGATCTGCGTCGCGATACGTCAGATACCAACACCTCGCTGCCTGGTATTCCTGATCTGCAGAAAATTCTCAGTGAGCAGCTGAAGACGCAACAGCTCTACGATGATGCAGCCGCCAAAGCTGCAAATATGATCGGCAATCTGTCGTCCAAGCAATATGCCGAGGCGACCACAGACGCAGAGCGTGAATTCTGGAAGGAAGGCGGAACTGGGCCAACGATCTTGCATGCTGTTGCAGGTGGCTTGCTCGGTGGAGTGACTGATTTCAGTGGTATGTTGAGCGGCGCGCTCGGCGGCGCATCATCAGCCTATCTAGCGCCGAAGATCAAAGAGCTGGTAGCAGAGTTCGTCAAGGAAGCAGGCTTAAGCGGTTCCGCTGCGGACTTCATGACCAACTCCATCACAGGGTCCATCCTACAAGGTTTGGGTGGCGTCACCGGTGGAACAGGCGCAGCGTATGCAGGTAATGCATATCAGAACAATTATCTCAAACATGAAGAAATCATCGCGTACAACGACGAAATGAGGCAATGCGGCGAGAACCCGGATTGCCAATATCGTGTTTTCTCGGAGTATTTCGAGATTTCGGCAAATCGCAATGACGAAGTCGCAGCTTGCGAGACTGAAGAATGTCGTGAAGCGCACCGTGACGACTTCATGAAAGCGAAAGAGGTCGCAAACCTAATTCTGAATCCCTTCAATCATAATAACGATTCCTACTACACAGCATTATTGACGCTTCAATCAAATGAAGTGAATGCTGCGGTAAACCATATCGCGATGGCACGAGTTCAAGCCCGTAATGATGCACGTGAGCAGTGTGGTTCTGACGACGCTTGCACCCAGCGATACGCTGATGAGTATTTTCAGTTATGGGCCGATGAAAAGGATAATAAGCAGCTTCTGGGATTTGTTGGAAGTATTGTTCTTGGCGTGAAGCCACTTATAGGTGGCAACGCTAAGAATAGTAATATCCGAATTGTTTCAGCAGAGGAAGCCAACAATGGTTATGCTAAACCACCATACAACCCAAATCGGCCTGTTAAAGAGTTTCCCGCAGATGGTAAGAATACATACGTGCGAGTATACACGGAAGGCACAACGAACCAAGGTGGTAGCTGGATGATGAGGTTAGATGATATCAAGGGACTTACACCTCAGCAGATAGCCGATAAATTTGATCTTCCATATATACCCACACATGTGACTGATGTGTCTCCCCCTAAAGGAACCATAATTCGGACAGGAACAGTTAACCCGGGAAATTTTGGTGGGAGTGGCGGCGGCACTCAGTTTGAACTTCAAACGAGAATCCCGGATACAGCGTTTACCAACCCTAGGAAGTTACCATGAAGTTTCAATATGAACCGCGGCAAATAACTGAAATTGATGGTAAGATTCTAGTTGTTTATCAATGGGGAGAGTTAACTGAACAGACTAATCCGAGAGTCTGGGAGAATGTTCAGTTGTTTGATCAAATGGGAACAAAGATATGGACGGTAAACGGAATGGAAAGGTGTCAATATTGGAATAAAGATAGAGACACCTTTGTGGGTGTCCGGGAAAAATCAGGTTGCATTCAACTGACTTCATTTAGCGGAAACGAATTTGATTTGGATATTGCAACTGGCAGGGTCACATTCTCTGATTTCCATAAGTAGAAGATTCAAAATTAGCCTTCTGACCTGAGTTCGACATTCACCTAAATCGGTTGGACGCAAGACAATGAAAATTCGTTACGATGTTGCTGTTGACGCTGCATACATTGATTTTCGCAGCGACAACAAGAGTAACAATTTGGGGTTTACCTATTGTTGTGACCCGATTGAAGTTGGCGGTCAGATTCATCTCGATTTTGATGATGAAGGTCGTCTGATAGGGATTGAGGTATTACAAGCAAGCACGAAGTTGCCTTCAGACTTACTGAAGTAGCTTGGAGTTGCCCCTTAAAAACCGGACATTTTCAGGTTTGAGCATTTCGGCATAGGAACTCTCGTGGAGATTGATATCCTAAAGCTTTATGCGGGTGAAGATTGTTATAGTGCTCGAACCATGATGGCAGTTGAGCCATGACGGTTTCGGCGTCTGGCGTCGGATTGATCCGGACATAATCGCGCTTGAATGTTTTGACGAAAGCCTCAGCCATTCCATTTGACTGCGGGCTGCGCACTGGTGTTCTGCACTGTTCCATGCCTATATCCCGGAGCAGGGACGCGGTGTTTTTCGCAATGAAGCATGAACCATTGTCGGTAAGCCACTGGATGGGCTCTGCCAGCATATTGATGCGCCCGAAGCGGTTTTCTACCGTACGTATACGGCGTAGACCGCGGGACGTTTTTGCCGTCGCGTGATAGAGTTTCGGAATGGATATCGATGAAGAGAAGATCGACGATGCGGTTCTGGCGCTGCTTTGGCTGACGTTGC
>NZ_JAOYTK010000059.1:0-3976 GCF_025846885.2 Brucella sp. HL-2
GCCTTTGCCGTGCCGGAAAGCGAGATATCACCGGATGACGCGTTCAGGTTCGCTGCACCGTCTGCAATGATGTCTGTGGCCGAAATCCCTGTTCCCGCGCGAATATCCGCGTTCTTTTGAGCCCCAACCTTGTTGAGGTGAATTGCGCCCGACGATGTCAGTTCGATATTGCCCAGAGAGGCAATGTCGTTTGTTACCGACAACAATCCAGTCGCGCTAGCAAGAATGATATCTTCATCAGCCGCTACAGATTGAAGCGTGATGCCTTTATCGGCTTTGACAACAACGCGCTTTTTGGATGTAACGTTCCTGGCCTCAACAGACTTGGCTTTAGATTGGATCGTAACACCATCCCGACCAGAAGCGTTGCCAAGCGATATTTTGCCATCCGCAGAAAGCGTGAGCTCGCCCGCATTGGCCGCCATATCATTGCGCATACGCACGCCAGCACCTTTATCGGTGACGACAATCCTGATGCGATCAGCCTGCATGGCACCAAGGGCTGAGCCGTCAATGGCGAACTCGCCCGCATCCTCAGTTCCACTCAAAGCTGTGGCTTCACCGGTAGCGTAGTCAAACTTTTGTCGACCTGCAGAAAGGCGCAAATGCTTGCCATTGACCGGACCGTCGATGTGAATGCGGCGCGATACGATATCGAACAGATCAACAGCAGCATCACCAGAATTGGCGCCAGATGCAAAATTGCCGCCTTTTGAACCAAAGGTGACATCACCGCCCTGAACGGTAAACCCAGACAATCGTCCTGTACCGTCAATGTCAGGTGTGCCTGTGGTCAGCGTGGCCCGTGGCGTGTTGATAAAGCCGCAGCCATCACAAGTAATGCCATTCGGATTGGCGATAATGACATCGGCTCTGCCGCCAAAGACTTCTGTGGGCCCAAGCAGTGAACTCCGGCTACCGCTTGTCACTTCATTGAGGATAACGCTCGCAGGACCGCTGTTCTTCAGATTGGCATTGCCCGGTGTGACGCCGCCGAGTTTCGAGGTACCAAACTCGGAGTTCAGATTGTTGAGGATCAGACCGGGTGTGCCGACATTGAAGTCGCCATATTTATTATGCGACAGTCCCTGACCGTTCGGCGTCACGATATCGACAAGCGGCACGCCATTGTTTGCCGTCCCTATGCCAGGCTGATTGCCAATCGGCGCGTTCACATCGGGTGTCAGCTGTTGCGCTTGCAATAAAACAGGCTGGAGAACCAGAAGCCCGCTTAGAAGACTGGCAACGCCTTTGCGGGCAAATGCGGCAGGATCAAACCAGCGATGTGGCCGCCTGGTTTCGCAAAAAACACGGGCTGCAGTCGAAAAATAGCGGTATGCAAAATTCTTCATGGCCGATCCTGCCGTAAATTATTATTCAAAAACTCGGGCGCTAACACCGCAACAATCTTAGTCTCTGGCTTTGGCAGAGCTCCCGCTGCCCGGGTGATCGAGCTTCTTGTAAACTTCGGTCAGCTGAGATTTTGGTGCCGCACACTTCCTGGTGCGCGCGATGTCTTCGAGAACCTTGTTGCGATTGCGCAGTGCAACGATTTCGACCTTCTCAGGCGACTTCGGGTCCATGAAAAAAAGCGCCGGAAAGAATAAAATAGCGCCCGTTGCTCCAAGGATGATGTTTTTACCCTGAGCCTGACTGCGCTCTTTCAGCGTCGCCAGAATCTGCCGCTCGTTTGCAGCAAACTCACGCGAAATCCCCGCACAATCAAACGCGCTATCCGTTGGATTGGTTATTGCAATCGGCTTTGCGTCACGCCCTCCACAACCCGCGAGGGCAAGGCTGAGGCTCAGTGCTATCGTCACATTCAATATCTTCATCATTGTAAAATCTCTTTAAAATAATAGCGTTCTCGTAATTCATCACCACTGCAGCGATGTGCTTACGAAAAACAAATCCTTGCCGTTGGTCTCAGTCGTGCTCTTGATGATGCGCGAATAGCCGATGTCCGCACTGATGTTGCCGCCACTGAGACGCGTCCCCACGGTCCAGCCAGAAACATCACCACCTTCAATTCCAAATCGCGTCTGTTGAACTACATGGCCATAATCAATGGCCGCGTAGGGCCGCAGTTCGCCGAGGCGTTTGCTGAGTACTTTATTGCCCGACCAGGGAACTGTGCGCCATACGAGCTCGTTGCGCGTGAAGGCACCATTGTTGCCAAACAGAATGCTGTTGCGCGTGCCACGCACGTTGGAATAGCCACCCAACGAAACCTGTTCAGCACCGTAGAGATTGTCTGGCGAATACTGCCCGTTGATCAGTGTTGAGAACTGGAAGTTCTGGCTCGCCAGCTGGAAGGGTTTGGTGACATTAATCGTGCCAGTAAACCTGGAGAATTCCGGTTCGGCATCACCAGCACCTGGGGTCCCGCGTTTCGTCGCGCCAAACACGCCAAGCCCCTGATTGTAACTCACGTCAAAGACCCACAGTCCGCCCAGCATACGACGCGAATGCGAAATACCCAGATTTGCCACCGAATAGTGGCGACTGCCCACTTCAATGAGGTCGCCCATCATGAAGTTGTTGGTCTCCTTGTATGCCAGACCTGCATTAAGCGTCGTAATGGAGTCCTTGTCACGCAGGATGACGCGATCAACGTTGAAGCCAATCTGAGCGGAGTCGCCAGACGTATTCATCTCATTGAAGGTACCCTGAACTAAGCTGCTGTATTTGTAATAGGAGCCATTGAGTGTGAAGCTCCAGTAGCCATAAGGCACACTGATAGAGCCGGAAATACTGTTGCTCTGCCCGGTACCGTCGTTGGGCCAGGGATAATCAGGTCCAGTGTGTTCATAGGTGAGCGACACCAAATCATTCAGATTGGCCAAGTTATCCATCCGAAACGACACTGATGATCGCGAATAACCGGTCGATTTCTGGCCAAGATTGTTGTTGGCCACCGAGAAATGCCATGGCAAACCAGGTTTGTTCTCGACATTGAGAATAGAAGCGCCCGGCTCTTTACCCGGCAACATCGCTGTTTTGGCATTGTTGGAAGAAAGCCGATTGACCTGATCAAGGCCCTGTTCCACGTCGCGGATATTAACGGGTTTACCCTTCAGGTCCGGAAAGGCTGTTGCGAGCAATCCCGGATATTCTGCCGGCGCTCCGTTGAGATAAATGTCGGAAAGTGAACCCTCAGTAGCCACAAGGCGCAAGACCCTGGTCTTTGCAATATCCTGGTCCGGCACATAGATACGCGACGTGATATAGCCCGCATCCATGTAAAGGCTGGTGATGTCCTTCAGAAGCACATTGATGTCAGCAAGGTCGAGACACTTGTTTTGATAAGAAGCCAGCGCAGGCGCAAGTGTTTGACTTGAAAGCAGAGTGACGCCTTCCACCTCGACGTGGCTGATTGCGAAACATGGACCATTCGCAGCTTTCGCCAACGGTCCGGCTTGTGCGGGCGCACCCGGTGTCACGGCACGCGGGGTTGCATCACCCAAAGCACGCAGTCGTTGTTCCAAATCCTGTTCGGCCTGACGACGCATGAAGTCATCGGCAGGTGACGCATCCGGGTTCGGTGCCACATTGGGTGGTTGCTGCGTAAAACCTGACGTTGTTGAAGCAAGCAGCACAGCACTAAGCGCGAGCCAAAGCTGGCCCAACCGAACAGAATGCATCATGTCTGTTCCCACTAGGCCCTGGATGACTTTTGAAGTGCGCTCAGGGCCCTGGACAAGCCGTTCAGTGAGAACCTGAGATTGATATTCTGCCCGTTCATCAGGCGCAGGCGCGCCTCTCCGGCAGACCCTTTTTGCAACGCAGCCAGCATTTGTCGGTCGAGCTTCTGTTGTGCCCAACAGCCAGCCTGATTGCAGTTGCGATAAGGGATTTTAACGACATCCTTGCCCTCGGCGGCAAGTCCAAGTCCCGCAGGCAAAACAACGTTCAGGGGAACAAGTGCGGTCAGCAACAAATTATTGCCGGAGGATTTGTTGCCCGCTTCGGGCGC
>NZ_JAOYTK010000060.1:0-3960 GCF_025846885.2 Brucella sp. HL-2
GACTTCGAGAAAACCATCGCTTCTTCCGAAGCGTGGGTCTACATCGCAAACATACGCTTCCTCACGCGGCGCATCGCAAGAGCCTGATATCGTTAAATTCATTATGATTCAGGCTCTAACCTCGTTTATTCATTCTCGCCAGAGGCCAAAAATCCGCTGCATACAAGTACGTATTCTGTGTATTGTATCCATAACAATCATGTATCATAATATACTAATAGTTGATGTACGTACAGTACTTGCTATTCACAGCAAATAATATTATTTAGGTTTATTTAGATAGAATCTACGCGCATCACAAGAATGAACAGATGTTTATTATACTTATTTCTAATTTACACACTCTGCGTATTTCATGAGGTCTGGATTGTCCAACACGTAATTACCCACCCCTAGATTCTGGGAGTTGTCACGGGTTTGAAAGTCTGAATCCTTGTGCATCAAGGAACGCACTGAATTGCAGCAATTGAGCAAGGACGAACTGATTGATCTGGTTCTGCGCTTGCAGCGACCGGTGAAGAATTCGAGCAACTCGTCCAAGCCTCCTTCAACCGACAAGAAGGCGCTACGTGAGAATTCCCGTCCCGGTGGTGCGAAGCCCGGCCATGAGCCACATAACCGAACCCTACACGAAGACCCTGATGAATTTCGTGATCACATGCCAGATCGTTGTGAGGTATGCGGAAAGGTACAATCTTGCGATGGGGCAATGGAATTGATTAGCGAATATGACGAGATCGATATTCCCCCGATCAGGCCTCATGTCATCCGCCATCGCCGTTTTTCCTGTGCGTGCATGCATTGTGGCGCGCCGGTTAAAGGAAGGGTTCCGGCTGTTGCCACGGCAACGCCCTTTGGCAAGCGCATTCATGCTCTGGCCATCTATTTGAAAGCGTTTCAGGCGCTTTCTTATGAGCGCCTGCGTGGCGTGCTGCTTGATATGTTTGGCCTTGCGATCAGCGAAGGCGCATTGATGAACATCTTCATTCGCTCTCGCGCATTCATTAAGGAGGAAGCCGACAAAGCCCGTGCAATCCTTCGACAAGCAAAGGTCATTGCCAGTGATGAGACGGGGGTTCGCATTGAGGGCACTAATTCTTACCACTGGGTGTTTCACTGCAAGGATGCTGTTGTTCATCAGCTCGATTATTCGCGTGCTGGCCGTGTCGCAGAACAAATGATGGGCGGACATGTGCCGGAGGTCTGGATATCTGACCGATATTCGGCGCAACAAAATCACGGTGAACACCATCAAACCTGTCTGGCGCATCTGGCGCGCGATACAGCCTTTGCGCTTGAACATGGAGAGGATGATCTGCCATGGCGGTTCAAATTGTGGTTTGCCAAGGTATTTGCTCTGGCCCGCGACATCTCAGGCTTCGCCGCATCAACGCTTGCAGTCAAAAAGCGCGATCTGAAAAAGCAACTCGGCGATATTCTTGCCGCCACAACAAAGTGTGAGCTTGTGGGTAAATTGCAGGCCAAGATCGGCCGGGCGAAAAAGCAGCTCGTGGTCTTCTGCGATTATCCCGGCGAGTTTGAAGCCACCAACAATGGCTCGGAGCGAAAACTGAGACCAAGCGTTATCCAGCGAAAAGTAACCAACGGCTATCGCGCTATGTGGGCAGCACAAGCCGAGGCGGATGTGCGCACAACTGTCGATACGGCTAGGATCAAAGGCAAAAATCCATTCCAGACAATCCCCAACACCCTCGGTTGATCTATAAAACGGGGTGGGTAATTACCGTTTATATATAAATATAATTCTGATTCAATCAAAAAGGGTTTCATTGTGAATAAGATTATAATACTTTCATCACTATGTGTTTTTATAACTGTCATTAGTATTAATACATCATCAGCACAGGTCGTTACTGATATAGCGACCGAAGTTAACACCAATTTAATACATCAAGATACGAAAAGTATACTTAGAACTGCTAAAAAGGCACTTAAAGCCATTACAAACGATCGCACAACTGATGCTAAGGTGATGAAGAAGGGAACTAATGGGGATCACTTCAGCACTGCGACCGCTCCAAGTGCATCAAAAGAAATCGCTAAGATAATTGATGATTTATTTAAGAGGATCGTAAAAGTGGAATCAATCAATGAACTCAAACTAAGATTTGAACCGGATAAAATCATACCATCATTCGAAACCTCAGTGAGGAATACAAACGATTTGACGGCGTTGGGGACTGGTTTGCTTGATTTGGTAGCAAAGCGCAAAGCCGACTATGAACAGATTAGTGTAAACGTTGGAAAAGCAAAAGACCTCAAAGGGTCGGTGGATCAGAACACGCAGGTGCTTGTTGAAAATGGAGTGTCTCTTAACGAAGTTCTAGGCGCTACGGCTGGCGTGATTAATGCAATGCGAGGAAGCCAACAGCGCGCGCTTATAGATGAGCGTAACTCCCGACAGACCCTGAGCTATGGCGACAACTGATATCAAGCAGCTCTTCGAAGTTGTTCGCCATAGCCGGTGATGACCTGCCAACCTATCTGTAGCGGCGCGCAATCAAAAACAGTCGGACGCGCAATAAAGGCGATTTTCAAACCACATTAATTGAGACGGATAGCGCCGCCAGACGCAGATTAGTTGAGACACAGTCCACAATCATTGAGACAGACGCACAATCGTGAGACGTTGGCTCAGATTGTACGCGACGGCTGCATAACGGCCGGTTTCCAGTGCGCATTTCTTCGATGAGTTCAATTGGACACCTCGAAATACCTGGAATCTGCGGAGATCAGTGTAGAGCGATGGGTTTCTGATGGTTTTGCGAGAGGTGCAGGTCAGTTTTTTGTCGTTACGGCCCCTTTTGGGACTTGGCGCTTCATGCAGTTGCGCGTCGACGCTCATGAAAGACATATCGGAGCATGTTGTAAGCGATATTTGCGATGCCAATTTTCACCTTGGCTCTGTTGATGCCGATCGTCCTGATGAAGAGCTTCATCTTGTCCTTCTGCCTGGCAAAGACATGCTCGACGGCGGACCTGATTTTTGACCGCCGCCCGTTTGCCCGCGACATAGCTTCCGGGATGGGCTTATACCAACGTCTTCTGATGCTGACTCATTTGTGACTTTCACTTTGATGGATTTCGTGATTCACCATTCAAAACTGGAGGTTTTGGATGGGACGAGCAGTAGCATTACGATCTGACTTTTGCGGCGATGATCTTCGTATGCTTGCAAAACAGCATAAGGATGGGGCCTGTACGCGTCGACTTCTTGCGTTATCGCTGATCTATGACGGTGGTAGGCGTAGCGCGGCGGCCCGTTTCGGCGGTGTCGGTCTGCAGATTGTGCGAGACTGGGTATTGCGTTTCAACGCCCACGGCGTAGATGGCTTGATTACCGGCAAAGCCCCAGGCCGCAAACCGCTTCTCAATGATGGGCAACGCCGTGCTTTGGCTGCTTTGGTTGATAAGGGCCCACAGTTTGAGGTGGATGGAACTGTACGCTGGCGTCTATGCGATTTGATACGCTGGATGGCAGATGAGTTTGACATCACAGCCAGCCGGTCGCGCGTGAACTGCGCATGATGGGCTATCGCAAAATATCCGCTCGCCCCAAGCATCATGCCCAGAACAGTGAGGCCATCGCCATTTTTAAAAAGGCTTCCCCGCCGCACTGGCAGAAATCTGCACAAGCCAGGCAAAGAGCAAAGAAATAGAGATATGGTTCCAAGACGAGGCCCGTGTCGGACAGAAGACCAAACTCACCCGGCGATGGGCGAAGCGTGGCACGAGACCAAGTGCGCCACAGGATCAGAGAACGCGGTCCGTCTATATTTTTGGAGCGATCTGTCCCAAGTGGGGCAAAGGAGCAGCCCTTGTGATGCCGTGGTGTGATACGCATGCGATGAATGAGCATCTTGCTGAAATATCGCGTCATGTTGCGCGCAATGCCCACGCCGTTCTCATCCTCGATCAGGCGGGGTGGCATCTGACGGA
>NZ_JAOYTK010000061.1:0-3255 GCF_025846885.2 Brucella sp. HL-2
CAACGACAGCAACTTGACCGCGGCAGACTGATACTGAAATCTACATCCAACGATCGCCAGCCAAAGTGCGCGCGATCAAATCGGAATGATGCGCGGCATCAGATTGGAATGACTGCGCGGCATCAGATTGGAATGACTGCGCGCGATCATCGGAATCCGCATAAGGTTACACTGCCCGCGTCAGTTTGCGCCAAAGTTAACGTTACACTGCCCTTTTGGGCAATGCCGCGTTGTTCGACATTAAAGGCAAGCTCGCCCGCAAGCGGGCATTGGCAGCAATCCCGGCCTTGAGATCAGCTATTGTTCAAGCCCGACGTACACTCGTTGACGAACGCGCGCGGCTCTACGTCGTGAATGGGCGGATAACCCCTACGGCCGCGCCGATAACGATACGCGAAGAAACCGCACGGACGACCGCGGGAGAACCTAAAGCCATAGATGCAAAGACGTTAGTAGTCGACGCTGACGATCCATTCGCAGATCCTGTTCAGTCTTTTGTCGATAGTGATGATCCGGTCGCATTGCCACTTTTAACGGCAACGACTGAGCGCCAAACGAGGAAGGCCAAGACGACAATGATGATGATACACGCATCAATTTTGGCTTGTCGGATGCAGCAGCACACATTGCCGTAGTTACTTCACTGGCCAACATGGCTGTTGGAAACGGGCGCGTTTCAGACGTTCATAAGCTATCTTGGGCGCTCACGCGCATGAGTAAAAGTCTTGCCACTGCCGCGTCCGGTGAGCCGTGGTCAGTGGCGCCCCTCATGGCAACTTCTTGCTCAATGAACGGCGTGAAACATCCGCAGGCCTCTAAACTGAGCTAGATCCAGGCTTTTCACACAAGTGTTTATGGCTTTGAGAAGAGGGCTGACGGTGGTTTGTCAGCCCTTCATCACACAATTTCTTACTCGGCCCAGTCGGCTCGAAGCTGCTAAAATGGCCAACTCATAAAACAAATAGCGAACCAGCTATTCAGACGAATATCGCCTACGTCCCGGTTAAGTATAGTGGGCGCAGCAAGTCCAGGAATTCTTGGCGATTGAAATTTTCCACCGCCGGTTTAGTCCTCAAACAGTATGGCGGCATAATCCATAGCCCCATGCAGGATACGGACAATCCATACCTGATCATCATCTACCCAGTAAAAAATCAGGTAATTTCCGTGCAGTCGGCGGCGGTAGCCGTGTCGCTCATAACGAGGCACCAAAGGGAAACTGTCGGCCATGTCAGCCAAAGCTTCGCACTTGCGACGTAGTTCCTGCATGAACGAATAGGCGCGCCGGGGGTTATCTTTGGCAATGAAATCACCGATTTGCTCTAGGTCGTTTTCAGACTCATCGGAAAACTTAACTCTCATGCTGATTTTTCGGCCTTTTCAGCCATAGCAAGATATTTTGCCTCTAGCCGATCAAACACTTCACTTGCTGACTTTGTGCGCCCGGCTTCTATGTCAGCCATCCCGCGAGCCAGCGCAGCATCAAGGGCGGCCAGTTTCGTTTCGCGATCCTGAACGAGGCGCACACCTTCGCGCAAAACTTCACTTTTAGAGCCATAGCGGCCCGCATCGACGAGCTGCTGGATATAGCCTTCGAGCTGTTTACCCAATTCGGCACTGATCATGTCGTACGCTCCTTCGCTTTAAAATACGTTCAAGTTAGCCTACTTATCAACTATTATCAAGATCGAGCCGCAGTGGGCCGTTTTTGCAACTTCGGGCCGACTGTGCCTACTGTTTTTGACGCTGCCTGCTGCTCTTCTCGTCTTCTGCGTTCAGCAGCTCTTCACGCTGCTTGAGGAGTTCCGACTGATCTTGCGCCATTCGCTCGACTTGCGGCGATTGGTTGATATCAACAGGCATTTGACGTTTTGGGTCTTCTCTATTCGGCGCGTTGAAGT
Source organism: Brucella sp. HL-2 (assembly GCF_025846885.2). NCBI lineage: Bacteria > Pseudomonadati > Pseudomonadota > Alphaproteobacteria > Hyphomicrobiales > Brucellaceae > Brucella > Brucella sp. HL-2. The sequence goes on from NZ_JAOYTK010000061.1 coordinate 1,902, forward strand.
CAAGGCCTAAAAAGCTTGCGTTTTGCCAGCATCTGACGTTTTTCGCAGGTCCGCGCTTCTCTTCGAGATCGGCTCTATGGCCCTCCCAGCATGGGATCAGTAGAATGAAGCGGCCCAATCTGACTCGCGTCCTGATCGTGAGTGCGACCGGCACAAGACCCTAAGCGAACTCACCTCATCCATCGTCCTGCGAAGGACGTTCTTCCACCGGCAAGTGGAACTTTATTGTTTGGCTCTCGTTTTAAATGGCTGCCGACATGCTGTCTTTTGTCCAATGGAATTCCGTGCCATCTCTCCACATACGATGCATGATCACGGCCATCCGGCGAGCGAGTGCAACGATTGCTTTTTGCCGACCACGTCGTTTGGCGATATTCATCGCCCAGGCTTTCAGCCAAGACCATTTCTTCACCCGGCTCAACATGACCTGAGCTGCTTCATAAAGCAAAGCTCTCATCATGCTATCCCCACATAAGGAAACCAGAGCCGCGCACCGGCGGCTTTGATCAATTGACGGATGGTTGCCGACTTATGGCTGCCGAGATTGTCCATGACGACGATGTCGCCTGGCTTGAGCACCGGGACCAACTGCTGCTCGACATAGGCGCGAAAACACTGGCCGTTAATCGGTCCGTCGAAGACACAGGGTGCTGTAAGCTGATCGTTCCTCAAAGCGCCTAGGAATGTCAGCGTGCCAGTGGCCATGCGGTGCAAATGCCCGCAGTCGCTTGCCTTTTGGGCCCCAGCCCCTGATCGGCGACATGTTGGTCTTGATCCAGGTCTCATCAATGAAGACCAGCCGTTCGGGATCGAGATTATTTTGCAGGGCCTTCCACCGCTGTCTTTTGCGAGCGACGTCGGCACGAGCTTGCTCAAGGGCGAACAGCGTTTTTTTTGAAGCGCGGCCCTTCACTGCGAATGAATTCCCAGATCGTATTGTGCGAGACGGAAATACCCCGCTCGGTCAACGCCGCCTTCAGGCCATGGAGTGTCAGGTGTGGGTTCTCGGCGAGCCGTTGCACAATGATATCACGATGCGGTTCGAGTATCCGCTTGCGGTGGCCGCCCATCTTGCCCGGATGAACCGATCCGGTCGCACGATGGCGCTGGGACCATTTTACGATTGAAGACGCGGCAATTTCAAACCTCGTCGCCACTGAACGAATGCTTTCGCCACTCAGCACGGCGGCAACAACGCGCTCTCGAAGATCATTCGATATCGGTGCGGTCATCAGACGCTGGCCTCCATCCAGCCAGCATCAATGAATCAGAACAAAACTGATTTGGGAAGCGCATTCGATTCAGACAAAAACGGAAACGCTCTAATCACCTTTACCTCGCGGCAAATCTTACC
>NZ_JAOYTK010000062.1:0-3224 GCF_025846885.2 Brucella sp. HL-2
ATTCGATGGTACAACGAGAAGCGGATCAAGATATCACTTGGCGCTCGAAGCCCAATCGAATATCGAAACAGTCTTGGCATTGTGACGTAAAACCAGTCCAAGTTTTTATCCGCACCCCCACAACATCATCCCGTTCTTCCAGTTCATGCCAGAGATCCGCAAGGTGATTTATACCACGAACGCTATTGAATCGCTGAACATGTCCATGCGCAAGCTCACCCGCAACCGAAGGATATTCCCAAATGACGATTCCGTGCTAAAAGCACTCTATCTGGCCATCAACCACGCCGCGAGGAACTGGAAGGCCATTCACTTCTGGAAGCCTGCTTTGCAAAGCTTCCACATCATGTTCGGCGATGACAGAATGCCTATCGCTGAACTATGAAAAAACGCTCGGACACACTTTAATTTACAGTCTCGCTCTCCATCCTAGAGTCATTGCGCCTTGTCGCGGGCCGAAAGCTTGAATCCTTCAGGTGTGTCTTCGACGACATATCCCTCATCGCTCATGCGGCTACGAAGTTCATCTGCGGTTTTCCAATCACGCCGGAGACGGGCAGTCTGTCGGAGCTCCGCCAAGTCCTGGATCTCAGGAGGTGCTGAAAAGGGGGTGTCGGAGAACATATTCGCCGCTACCAGAAGCCTCAGTCCTGCGACGTTGTCGAACATCTCGACGATCCGTAGCTTGGCTGGCGGATGCAGTTGCTCGTCGTTCAGCGCAGATTGTAGGAGCGTCAGGGCGGCGGGGGTTCCGAGGTCATTGTTGAAGGCATCTGAGATCTTCTCTTCATATGAATGTCCTTCATGCGGTTCAGACCCGCCACCCGTTTGAGAACCGGCTTGAACTTGGATCTCGGTGATCGTTTGCTTAAGGCGTCGGAAAGCAACATTCGCGCTTTCCAGTATCTCCCACGAGAACTTCATGGTGTTTCGATAATGCGATTTCATGCATAGAAAGCGAAAGGCCAGCGGGTCCATACCCCGCTCTACAATGCTAAATGCAGTGGCGAATGTGCCTTTCGATTTTGCCATACGCTCGTCGTTTTCCATCTGGAGGAAATTGCCGTGCATCCAGTAGCGCACGAAAGGGACGCAGCCAGTGGCGTTCTCACTCTGAGCGATTTCGTTGCTATGGTGGACAGGAATATGGTCTATACCTCCCGTATGAATATCGAATTGAACGCCCAGATAAAAGGTTGACATCGCGCTGCATTCAATGTGCCAGCCTGGAAAGCCAACGCCCCAAGGGGATGGCCATTCCATTTGCCGGTTCTCGTCTGCGCGTGAAAACTTCCAGAGCGCAAAGTCCGTTTTGTTGCGCTTTTCCGCGGCCGCTACACGTATTCCCGATCGCAATCCTTCTTTGTCCAACCGAGCCAGACGACCGTAATCACCAACAAGGGAGGTATCAAAGTATATACCGTCCTCAGTTCGATACGTGAAACCTTTTGCTTCGAGTTGCTCGACCATCCTAATTTGCTGAGGAATATGTTCTGTCGCTCTGCAGAGTGTATTGGGGCTCACAATATTGAGGAGTTCACACTGCTCGATAAAGGCCTTCTCGTAAGTTTCTGCAATCTGCCATGCCGTTTGCCCTTCCCGAGCAGCGCCTAGCTCCATCTTGTCTTCACCTTCGTCGGCATCGCTGGTAAGATGGCCAACATCAGTAATATTCATGACATGATTGACGGTGAATTCATTTGCTCTCAACAACCGAACAAGTGTGTCAGAGAATATATAGGTTCGCATGTTCCCTAGATGAGCGTTGTTATAAACCGTCGGGCCACATGTATAAACGCCCACATGGTGCCCGGTCAAAGGAACGAATGTTTCCGCGGAACGCGACATCGTATTGAATAGGTAGATTGGTTTTCTCGGCATCACGGATCCATTTTTAGGCATACAGAGGTGACAAGTTTAGGTTGGCTGGGTGGCCAATTCAAGTGTTGACGAGACTGCCGCAAGGGGAAGAGCGCCCGAACATAGTCCTAGAATCTTCCGTCGGCCCTTATCGAAACCGTCGGGCGTGGCGACTTTTCAACGCCATGGCGCTGGCGGCTGTCGAACCATGCGGCAAATCCCGGTGCATCTGCCCTGACATCCGCATCGTCGACGACATATAGCTGCTTTTCGGGTGACGTGCGGAACCAGACGAATTCCTGCTCTACATCGGGCAACTGATGATCCCGATGAAGCGGCGTCCCCCACCCAGCGGGATCAACCAGCACGAGGATCCGCGCCACGTCCTCCAGGGGGAAGCTTTCGATGAGTTCTCGAGTCGCCGGAAGAGTTTCGTAAAGCGGGGAACGATCCCAAAGGTCAGGGTTCCCATAGTCGGCAGGCACGCGGCCGGAGCCTTCCTCCCCGTTTCGGATGCTTAAACGGATTTTCTTTGGTCCGCACGGCTGTCCCCGCAATTCGAACTGTTCGAGGTAGGGTGATTGAGAGGCCATCAGAATCTCAATCAATTCCAGTATTTCAGCTTCGACTTTCTGTCGAATATCGATGTTAACCCATTGATCCAAGGAATAAATCATCGTGTTCTCCTGTCCTTTTATCGTTCAGGATAAATTTTCCAGTGATCCGATAGGCCGCCCCGCTGGTAATATTTCACTTTGAAATCTACGTTCTGCATCGCCCTATTCAGTTCGGGGCAGTCATTCATCAAACTTGTTCGTATCGCGTTGGTGACGCCCTCTTGATCGAAGGCTTCAAGATTCACTGCCTCGACATGGAGGCAAATTTCTTTGCGGCCATCCACTGTCCGAGTGGTGGCGCAAAACCGGGGAAAGGGAAATTGCGAGAGCGCGTGGTGAGCATAGACGGCTTCCCCGATCTCCCGGGTTCCGAAATATAGGTCCTCACCTGTTTCCGATATCAATTTGACGCAATGTTTGGTGCGACCGGAAAGGCGAATTTTTAGGCCGGGGTCGCCGCAGGCACATCCATAACCAAGATTTCTCGCGACATCGCCTGTCGCGTAGCGAATAAGCGGCATTACCCGCTGAAACGGGAATAAGGATGTGAGCAATAGAACGCCTTGCTGACCGATGGGCACCGGTTTCATGGAATCCGGATGAACGACTTCGGCATACATCGTCGGACCTAGAGCGTGTCCTTTGAAGGCTGAATCAGTTTTGAGGTGACAATCGGCAATCTGTCTGATTCAAGGTTTCCAGATAAGGAGGCTTTCGATGGGACGAGCATTAAGCACTGATTTGCGA
>NZ_JAOYTK010000063.1:0-2593 GCF_025846885.2 Brucella sp. HL-2
CGCCTGCGCGATAACTGGCTGTCAAACAGTATCTTTGAAACCTATGACCAGGTTGTAGATCATTGTTGTCAGGCTTGGCGAAAGCTCCTTGCTGATCCATGGACTATCATTTCAATCGGATTGCGCGATTGGGCACATCGGTTCTAATCAATGGGCATTGGTATTAGCCTTCGGCTTTCGCTGATGAATATCCGACTTCAGGCCGTTCTTTTCCAGCCATTCCTCGTTGCTCTTTGAGCGGTAGGCACTGTCGGCCCAGACGGTAGATGCGGTATTATCCTTGGCGACGACGTTGCGCAGTTGCGCTCCGTCATGGGCTGCCGCACTGGTCACCGCCCATCCCCGAATGAAGCCATGTGCCCGATCTATACCGGCGTGGTTCTTATAGCCGAACATCGCAATAGCGATATAGTGCGTTCTGGTTGCGGTTGATATCGGCGTTTGCGTCGGGTGCTTCGCTTTGGAATACTTCACCGTCCAGCGCGCGTCGCGATCCTTCTGCGCAAGCTTGGCGGGCTTGTCCTTCCAGGCTTCGGGAATCTCGCCTGCCTTGATTGCTTCCTTCTCATCCTGGCTATTGTGCTGCTTGGGTGCCTGGATGATTGTTGCATCGACAATCTGACCACCTGTGGCCAGATAACCGGACTTCGAAAGCTGCTTGTCGAAACGAGCGAACAGGCTCTCGATGGCACCGGCACGCACCAAGCTTTCGCGAAACAGCCAGATCGTCTTTGCATCTGGCACTTTCTGCGACAGCGATAAACCCAGAAAACGCATGAAAGACAGGCGGTCCTGGATCACGAACTCTGCCTGATCGTCGGAGAGATTGTAGAGCGCCTGTAGCACCAGGATCTTGAACATCATGACCGCTGGAAATGGTGGACGTCCGCCCTTTGAACCATCGCTACGCTTCAGCGCTTTGCTCAACGGCTTCTCAAACACAGGTTGTTGAAAAAGCTGCTTGAGCGGCAGCCGCAGGCACCAGACCAGCGGCTGTTCGTCAACCGCTACGGAGAGCCGCTCAGCACCTCGGGCGTCCGGTTCAAGCTTGCCGCTTATGTGAAGGCGGCGGCTGAAACCATGCCGTCGCTGCAAACGAAGCATGTAACGCCGCACAGCTTCCGTCACGCCACCGCCGTCCACCTTGTATCGGCGGGCGTAGACATCACGGTCATCCGCAGTTGGCTTGGGCATGTGAGCCTCGACACCCACCAATCACTACGCGAAGGCCAATCTGGAAACCAAGCGAAAGGCACTGGAACTGGTCGATGTTCCGACAACGGCAGGTCATCAGCCATCCTGGAAACATGATACGAGCCTGCTCGCCTGGCTCGACACGCTCTGAAATAATGCGAAGGAATTATGCGCGAAAAGGCCAACAACCGGGCGATCCGCGTGCGTTCCTTCGCATTATGGTCACCTGATGATTAGTGAAGTAATGGTCAGGTGAGTATTACTTCACAAACGGCTTGACATAAACAGGTGGGATCAGCCTGACGTTATGGCCAAAGCTGCCGATCTCCCGCCCCCAATAGTGACTGCTGGCGCATGCTTCCATTGCAACGGTACACGGTGACTGCTTGCTAAAAAAATCGAACAATTGATCGCGCCGCAGTTTCTTGCGTAAAAGCACCGTTCCAGCCCCGTCACAACCATGAACCTGAAACACATTTTTCGCTAAATCCAGACCAATAGTGGTAATCTCTTACATGGACGCCTCCTCTAATACCAAAGTTCATTGAGTAAGACTCATCGGACTTTGGTTAAGCCCGTGTGGCGACTGAACATTTTCAAGGCGTGATGCGTCAGCATCTTAGCGCCTTGGTATAAATGGTGTTCAACACCGCCATTCTGCCACATAAAGGCCGTCGGGGGGGGCGTCCACACCATCAGAACCTGTCCAGATCCTGCCTTTCTTCACACCTTTGCCCCAGTCCCTTGTCGCGCAACGACCGCACCAGTCCACCAGTGTGCTGTCAGGTATATCGGCACCCATCCGCGCGAAGATCTCGTTGAAGCGGTATAGCGGCAGATGATCATCAAACTTCTAGACCAGAATGTAGGCCAGAAGACCCGCACCAGCCATACTGCCCGGTACCGGACGGCTGGGCGCAGGAAACTGTACCTTCTTCTCGCAACAACGGCACGACTTCTTTGGTCGGGCGATCCCGATGACCTTCATCGTTGCTGCGATCATGTCGAGGATTTCGCTGACATCCTCCCCGACAAGGCGTAATTCTCCGCCTCAGGCAGGACAGTAATCACCAGGATCAAGTCCCCGGCGTTCGCGCACGGCATTGTCCGACAAGCGCAGACGAAGCATGTTTCCCAAAAGTGGGAGCCGCCTGCGCAGGGAAATCAGTCCAGCGGACTGATTTCTGACTGTGCATCGACGGGATAAGGACATGATTAAAACCAGTTGCTTAGAGCGTGGGGCGATTATTTTGAATCGTTAAAGAGGGTGATATTTGTTTGCATTTCGCGCTTTTTAGATTGATGATTCATTGGGTCAGGAGGAAAAGCTATGTTCCAGCAAGCTTATTCACTTGATCTTCGCAAGCGTGTGACCCGCGCCATCGCTCAGGGCAAATCC
>NZ_JAOYTK010000064.1:0-2180 GCF_025846885.2 Brucella sp. HL-2
CCATGATACGCAAGAAATCTCTCGCCGAGCTTGAGCCATGGTTAGAACGCGCCCGATCAAGCTTGGTCGTCTCTTTCGCCAACGGTGTGGTCAAAGATCGCGCAGCCGTCAGTCACGCGTCATTGGCGCAGGATAAGCACATGGCCATCAAAACTGCGTCAGAGCCATATTTCGACGCCGGGATTACGCTCGAAACCACTCAGAAACAAACGCCGCATTTTACAAATAATATTGCCAGGATAGGAGTAATCGCTAGAACGAGGGTGATTTTAAGGCGTAATAAATTTGGCTTTATATAAAAAAGTAACCGGACGCAAGGTGGGCGGCTTCGTGAAGACAACTAGTGCGCCCGGTCACGCGTTCTTACCAAGGAAGAAGAACGTGGGGCATCAAAACATCTTTCGCAGTAGTCAACAATAGCAAGAATTCTCGAGCAATGATAGGTAAATCAAAAATATAAGAATACATACAAGCGTCTCAACAATTGATGGAAATGATGGCGCGAGAGAAGAAGTTAAAAAGCCCCGGCACTGAGAAAATAGGGAGGCCAATGCCGGGGCAACGCGTACGTCTGGGATGAGTGTTCGTCGGTCAATTGAAGCAGTAAATTTTATTATAAAGCAATTGCACTTTATGGGGAATAAAAAACATATCACTAATACATATTACAAAACTAAAAGCTCCTACCGGCACCCCCGTACCTAGTAAGAGCTACGCCAATTAATTACTAAATTGCAATATAATCGTTCACTCTCGGCGCCTTTTGACGTTATCACAAAGTATTGATAAGTAAAGCCCAGACCCAAGACCGGGCCAGGGCTATCGCATCCACCTTCGAAAATATGTGGATGCAATCCAAATAAAGGTAGAGTCTTGTCGCGATTCTCAATTGCGACAAGTCTCCCAAGACCACTGCTCTTGCTCCCTATTCGAAAATAAAAGAGTCCTAATATCGTAGGGCTTAGTTATGAAAACATCGTTGGGGGGTATGTTAACGCCTACCATACTCTACTCTTAGGCCGAGTGGACGGCTTTAATTAAGATGAAAACAGCTGCGATTGCGACGATGGATCGGAAGTTTCTTGCTGTTTTCTCGCATCGTAATGCGACACGTTTGAACCGTTTGAGCTTTCCCATCATTTGTTCGATACGTGCGCGACCTCGGTAAAGTGCCACGGCAAAATGTTTCGGAATATTCCTCCTGTTTGATCTGTAAGAGCCTGTTCCAAAAAGGGTTGAGCGATTTCAGTTGGGTATGATTCAATCGGGTGTTTACTTTCGATGGAGATCACGATGATCTGGACTGAAATCGCTCAACCCTTTTTGGAACAGGCTCTAAACGATAGAGTTCAGTTTTGTTGCTAATGGCCTGAACGCTGTTGTCTGGAATATGCACCAAGCGCGGTGATGAAATCACGTCGGGGGATGTCCGTTGTGTCGAGGGTACAAACAATGGTTCTCTGGCTTATGCTCGCATAAGAACGTTATCGCGTAGGGCGTAGATCGCTGCATAATTCGCGGTTTGCATCGTGATGCAGAAAGCGGTTGGTCAAGGGTTTAACCCTATTTCAATAAAAGTGACGTACGCTATTTTCAGGGCACTCGAAGTCCTGCGCATGAAACTATCCAGCCGAAGTTCTGTGAATTTAAGCAACGTGTTCACTATCGATGCTGCCCCGAAGAAGGCGTGGGTCCCCAAATTTCGAGCTTTATGATCAAAATCTTGTATGCGTATCGTCTAATGCAAGCCTTACTTGCGCTTCCTATCTTTGAAATAGCGCGAGAGAATATGTAAGCACTTTATAATATTGAAAATGTTACAGTATTTTCCGATTTCACATAAATTAACCCTTCATTCTCGTTTAATAAAATGCTTTAACAGCATCACTTCATTTTATGGATATCAGGGGCAAATAAATGAACCGGCGCAATGCAGACTCGGACGGCAGTTTTCATCACACAGTTCTAGTCCTACATAAAAAATATCGTCTTTCGAGGACGCTGCTTAGTGCGGTCTCAGGCATTGCACTTCTAGCAGCAAGTATCAGCTTGTCACAGCCCGCAATGGCGGCAAGTGGCGGCGGTGGAATTTCGACCGGTGCTCCACAAGATGGTGCGGGCGGTGCGGGTGGCATAGACGGCGATCCGGCTTCCGCCAGAGGGAAGGATGCAGTTCTGCT
>NZ_JAOYTK010000065.1:0-2057 GCF_025846885.2 Brucella sp. HL-2
GCTATCATGACGTTGCTATGGCCATGGGCCAAGGCTGAATGGAGAGCCGTATGCGCTGAAAGGTGCACGTACGGTTCGGGGAGGAGAAGCGCAATTGCGCTTCTCACTCCACTCAAGGTACGGGGCAAATGGGTCTACTTATACCGAGCGGTTGACCGTGATGGCCAAACACTCGATTTCATGCTGTCTGAACGCCGTGATCTGGCCGCAGTGCGCAGGTTTTTCAAGAAGGCTAGAGCATAATTCCTTAAACTTGGATCAGTTTAAGGTAAAATTATGCTCTGATTTTAAAGTGTTAGAGCGACCTTTGGGTGTCCTATTGGACGCCCGGCGCTCTATCGCAGCCAACAGCGTTCCCGAAAAGGTTGTCATCGACAAGAGCGGAGCCAATTTGGCTGGCCTGCAAGCAGTCAACACGATCCTGAAATTTACCGGAACCGGCAGGATCATTGAAATCCGCCAGGTCAAGTATCTCAACAATATCCTTGAACAGGACCACCGCTTTATCAAACGGATCACCAAACCAATGATGGGTTTCAAGGCGTTCCATTCTGCCGCAGCTACCATCGCGGGTATTGAAGTGGCACACATGATCCGCAAGGACCAATTCGCGAACGACAACTGCTCACCATTCCAGGTTTTTGCGGAACTCGCAGCATAATGGCGCCCAGAAATAAGGACGCTTGAGCATGACGGGAACGCCCCTTCACAGTCCCGTCCTCTCTGATCGCTGCCCGGGTATCATCAGCCAGAGGAGGATCAATGCATATTATCAATTCCAATAATATCATTATCGGTATCGACACTCATAAAGCTACACATTTAGCTGTGGCCATCGATAAAAATGGTGCAAAATTAGCCACTTTATCCATACCAGCCAACGCGAAAGGCTATCTTGAGCTTGAACGATGGGCAACTAGCCTCGGAACCATCATAGCATTTGGTATTGAAGGCACCGGGTCTTACGGTGCAGGGTTGTCTCGATTGCTTCTGGAACGTGGTTACACGGTGGTGGAAGTGACGCGTCCTCATCGTCAATTGCGATATAGCCACGGAAAGTCCGACAGCTTGGATGCAGAAGGTGCGGCTCGCTCTGTTCTAAGCGGTCAGGCGACAGCTAAGCCCAAAACGCACACCGGGTCTTCAGAGATGATCAGACATCTTAAGATCGCGCGTGATACAGCAGTTAAATGTAGATCGCAGGCCATGGTGACGCTTAAAACCCTTATCATCAATGCACCGACTGAATTACGGGATAGCCTTGATCAGATCAAAGGTAAGATCATCCTGATACGGCATATCGCAGCCTTTCGGCCAGGTGAGATCACATCGACGCTAGCAACAGCAAAAGTTGCATTACGTGCATTGGCTCGACGATGGTTAGCTCTTCACGACGAAATCCAGACGCATGACAAAGAGCTGGAGCGCCTCGCTGCGGCGTGTGCACCAGTGTTGATGGCGTCGCACGGCATTTCTACGATGACGGTTGCGGAAATGCTCATTCTTGTCGGCGACGATCCGACAAGAATCCGGTCCGAATCCGCATTGGCGAAATTGTGCGGCGTTTGTCCGATCCCGGCATCCAGTGGAAAAACCAATCGCTTTCGGTTGAACCGCGGAGGCAATCGTCAGGCCAACGCAGCCCTCTATCGGGTAGCCATCATAAGAATGCGTAGCCACGAGCCAACGCTTGCTTACGTCAAAAAACGCACAAACGACGGTAAGAGCAAAAGTGAAATAATCCGATGCCTAAAGCGCTACATTATTCGGGAAATCTTCAAGCATCTTTGTACGCCCAAAAATGCTGAAATCGCGACTTGACGAATATAGGAGCTTCAATGCAATGGTGGAAACAGTATTCAAAACGATCAAGTCGGAACTGATCTGGCGGACTGTGTTCCACACACTCAATGATGTGATCAAAGCCATTGGCGAATAGTAAGCGTACGCTGATCCCCACCTTCCAATTACAGTTCTAATTGTCTCATTAGACTTTCGGGATGATCAGGACGGAGTTTCTCCATGGATGCTACATTGGAGGTTCTACCAGTTGGTGG
>NZ_JAOYTK010000066.1:0-1696 GCF_025846885.2 Brucella sp. HL-2
ACCAACTGGTAGAACCTCCAATGTAGCATCCATGGAGAAACTCCGTCCTGATCATCCCGAAAGTCTAATGAGACAATTAGAACTGTAATTGGAAGGTGGGGATCAGCGTACGCTTACGAAAGAAGTCTGCCGCCAGATATCTTGTTGCCCGGAGCCAGGCAGAGCCACGATGTAAAGTGTTTGGCGGTTGGCCATGCCCGCAAATCTGTGCCGCACTCGCCAATCAACTTCAGGGCAAGTGACGAACCGAGGCCATGGATTTGCGTCAAGTCCGTGCCTACAAGGCCGTATAATGTGGCCCGGACATCAAACGATGGCGTATTCGGCTGCTTCGTCTTCGTTCTGATCTTAGGCAACGGCGATTGTGGCTTCTCGACATTATGCGCCATTGTGGCGATCGCCTGCTCGAGCTTGCGATCGCATTCGAGCATCTTTTGCTGATAAAAGTCGTACAGGTCCAACGACTGGGAAAGCGCAAAGATGTGTTCATCCCGATCATTCCCAATCAGGGATGCCCGTATCGTTTCGACCGAGGAGTGACAACGGATATCGCGCAAGGATGCCAGCACATCCGGGTCTCGCTCGCCGGCAACGATTGCCCGTATGATCCTCATGCCTGTGACGCCGGTGATGTCTGACACGACATGGTGAAGCTGAAGATTCATCTCCATCAACGCCTTTTGCATATGCTGGATATGAGCGGCCGCGTATTCGACCAACCGTTCTCGTTGCCGCAAATATGCACGTAGGGTGGCAATTTGCGCATTCGGCCGAAAGCTTCCTCGAAGCAGGCCATAGGAGTGCAGTTGGCGCAGCCATGCCGCATCGCTGACATCGGTCTTTCGACCAGGAACATTCTTCGCATAGCGCGCATTGACGAGGATCACCTCAAACCCATGCTGCTCCAAAATCTCGTAAGCCGGTATCCAGTAGACACCCGTCGACTCCATGGCGACACTGGTGACCCCGCAGGATTTGAACCAGTGAGCGAGATCGTGCAGATTGTGGGTAAAAGTCCCGAAGGCGCGGATTGGCATGTCATCAGCATCAGGGTTGACGGCGGCCATATGCATAGTCGCGCCGATATCGATGGCGGCGGCTCTCGGATTCATGCGCCTTAAATTCTGCGCGTTAGATGGTATTGTCTTGGGCAAGACCTCTCCTCCTCTGAATCAAGGAGGGGCTGGGCCGTGCAAGTTATTCAATTTCCTAACCGGGATCGCCGCCGAAGCTGCGTCACCACTCTCAAGTCCGCAACAACCCATGTGCCACGTTTTTTAACGGGGTCAAATGCCTCCAATAAGCCAACGGCAACTCCCCTCCGATCAACAAGATAGCACAGTCTGTTTCTACCGCGCACAGGCGGGCCGAGACCCGGGATCGTTTTTTAAAATTTCCCTCTCCTCCAAAAGTAGGCGGTTCTCTTTACGCAGACGTTCATTCTCTTTCGCTAAATCGATTTCACCAGCCGGAGGAATATCCTCGGGGCGAGAGCGCTGTATCCACTTCGATAGCGTGGAAAGGCCAACACCCAAATCGGTTGCTACCTGGCGGCGAGTAAGACCAATGCCCATTGATTAGAGCGTGGGGCGATTATTTTGAATCGTTAAAGAGGGTGATATTTGTTTGCATTTCGCGCTTTTTAGATTGATGATTCATTGGGTCAGGAGGAAAAGCTATGTTCCAGCAAGCTTAT
>NZ_JAOYTK010000067.1:0-1352 GCF_025846885.2 Brucella sp. HL-2
AGCCCATCGGAAACATTCCTCCAGCCGAGGCCGAGCAACGCTACTACGCCATGCTGGACGAACCAGCCATGGCCGCATAACTTAAACCAAACGGTCTCCGGCAAACCCGGTGCGGTTCACTTCGCTTTGTTGGCGATACTACTCTGGATTGTCTATCTTGCTTTTCAAACACCATATTAAAAACCCCGCATGATGTCGGGGTTGTATACAATGTTAAATTTTCTAACTTTGCTCAGAGGTAGTCGGGTCGCAACATCCAATGCGGCCTCACATACATAATGCCTGAACTGCCAGTGGCTTGTCGTAGCACATGTCACACATCTCTGAAAAAATGAAACACGCCGCCATACCAAGTTCAAGATTAGGTCCTACAGCACTCTTCGCAGATGCAAACTGTGTTGACGAACCGCAAAGTGCGCCAACAATAGATGCCAAGACAAACAGTTTACGCATTTTAGTGTCCTTCATTTTTACAAATGGGGAATTATGCTCTGCCAATCAGGCATTCGTTTCAATCCCAACATCTGGCGATCAACCCGGATGGCCCTTGGTAGGGTCTTGAGATCAGAACAGGCCGGACGCTACCCCCGGCTAGACGATTGCCATAAAATTATCAGCTCTTACGTGAGGGCGGGCTTCGCCTCATTGCGTCTTATCAATGCCCATTGACGCGCTTCTGCTTTCAGCGCCTACGCCTGTCCACCTCACCCTCCGATAAGACATGCCTAGAATAGAAAAAGCGGCCCGAAGGCCGCCTTTTTACACCGCTCTAACAAATGTCGTCATACGTCGTTGGATCGGGTCTCGGTCTTCCACCTTCTTCAGAAAGCCCTCCGCAAAGAGCGCCTTGGTTATGACCCCGGCACGTTTCTTGTCGGATTCTTCATCAGCGTCCAATTGCAGCGCGTAGGCCACTGCTAACCGCCGTCACCACGCACATCGACGCCTGAGGCTGCCGAGCGTTTCGGTGTGAGCGCAGCCAGCGTTAGCCGTTGGCGTAGGCTGCAAATCCAGCAGGGAAATGTTCGACCCGGTCCACTCGGCGGCGACCGTAATTCCCACAAGACAGAAGCTCATGGCGATTTGATCATGACCTGGCTCGGCGAGCACCGGGATGGCACTCTTTTCGAACTTCGCGATGATTTGGCTGCCCAGGGCATAGCAATTAGCAAGTCGGCGTTGCATCGCTTTCTTGTCCGGCACGAGCAAACGCGCAAAAAAAGACTGGCCATGCGGTAGAGCAAAGCCGCCCGGACGTTCTGGAAATGAGGCAATGTTGGTTCGAGGAGCAACTCGATCTCGATCCAGAGCGGCTCGTATTCATCGACGAGACTTGGACTGCGACCAATATG
>NZ_JAOYTK010000068.1:0-1304 GCF_025846885.2 Brucella sp. HL-2
TTCGTCGAAAGGTTTGGAGAGCTTATCGTTCCGGAGCGCAGCCGTCGAACCGCTCGACTTGATACCGTCGTACATCATCTCGGGTTGGCTCTGGGAGGGCGGCCCGCAGCAGCCTTTGCCAAGCGCTTGATGATCCCAGTTAGCAATGACACACTCATCCGTGCGGTGAGAAGAAAATCCATGGTGCCGGATGATGCTCTAAACGCCGTCGGAATTGACGATTGGGCTTTCCGCCGCAATCACCGCTATGGAACTGTCGTATGTGATCTTGAGAAGCGAAGGATTATCAAACTTCTGCCTGACCGGGAGATCGCGACAGTTTCGACGTTCCTTGCTCAGCACCCCGAAATAGCGATTGTTTCACGCGATAGAGGCGGCGTCTATCGTGAAGCTGCTGCCAAGGCTTTACCCCATGCTATGCAGGTCGCAGATCGTTGGCATTTGATGGAGAACGCCAGCGCAGCGTTCCTCGACGTCGTGCGCAAATCCATGCGGGCGATCCGTACCGCAATTGGTGCTACGACGATCAATCCTGCGCTACTCACTTGCGCTGAACGACTGCAATATGAGAGCTATCTACGGCGTGAGGACGTGAATTCGACAATCACCAAGCTGGCTTCCGATGGCGTGCCAATAAAGGAAATCGTGCGACAAACCGGCTATAGCCGCGGAACGGTTCGCCAGATTGTCCGCGGTCACAGAACTGATGTATTTCGTGTCAGACAAAGTTCCCTTGAGGCCTATCTGCCACTGTTGGATCAACTCTGGGGATCTGGGCAGCACAACGGCGCTGAACTCTGGCGACAGCTAAAGTACAAAGGTTTCCGTGGTTGTTCTCGTGTCGTTGGGGAGTGGGCCGCAAGGCGACGGCGGTCTGAGCGGGTCTGCGAACAGCAACTTCAAAAAGTGCCATCTGCCAGAACGATTGCCCGATTGATGACAACTGCTCGTGATCAACTGAGTAAGGCTGACACAATCACCATTGCGGCCATAGAAGTCGGCGTTCCCGCCTTGATCCAAGCTCGCAATCTAATTGATCGTTTCCAGACAATGATCCGAATGAAGGCCAAGACAGAACTCGACCCGTGGATCGCTGATGCACGCGACAGTCTGTTTGCCCCCTTCGCCAACGGGATACTGAAAGACAAGGCAGCGGTGTCCGCCGCCATCACCGAACCTTGGTCGAACGGCCAGGTCGAAGGGCAGATCAACAAGCTGAAGCTCGTTAAAAGGCAAATGTATGGGCGTGCCAAGCTGGATCTTCTTCAGGCACGGTTGATCGGCGCAATGTGAAAGAAATCGTC
>NZ_JAOYTK010000069.1:0-1302 GCF_025846885.2 Brucella sp. HL-2
CGCCACGCCCAATCGTCGATTCCGATCATTGTCGGCGGAACGAAATGAGGGCTGCCGTGCCGCCGCACGACACGCAACAAGGTGTCGTTGCTCACCGGCACCATCAGCCTGCGGGCGAAACTCGCCGCCGGTCGTCCGCCCAAAGCTAATCCAAGATGATGCACAATAGTATCCAGTCGGGCAGTACGGCGACTGCGCTCGTGTAAGACACAATCATCAAACCGCTCGGCAAAGATTTTCCGACGGCAGAACGTAGTCTGACAAACGAAACGTCGTGTCGATATGCGTAGTTGGACCTCTACGCCTGAACAGGGCAGATCCGCCACTTTCCTAACATAACGGCTATGAACACGATCTGACACTTCGTTGCACGATGGGCAGCAACCTCGATCTGCGGACCCCTGTGCGAAAATGGTAATGATATCATCACTTTCGTCGAAACGTTGCGCAATTAATCCGTCCGGGATGAGGGATTACAAACGAAAACTGAAAGCCATACTGCGGTTCCTTTCGTTAACCACAGTACTTTCAACCAGAAAATCATCGAATATGAGTCAGATGGGGTATTCGGCTTGAGCCCCACCTTTGACGGTAGTGAATAATAGAAGGTGCTGCGCTTCGAGTGATGATAAACGTGGTCATGTCTTGCAACAGCCACAAGCATCGGAAAGGAAGCGCATCATGAAGTATTATAGCGGCCTCGACGTCTCGGTAAAAGAGACATCCGTTTGTATTATTGACGAAACAGGTAAGATTTGCCGCGAGGTAAAGGTGATTAGAGCGTTTCCGTTTTTGTCTGAATCGAATGCGCTTCCCAAATCAGTTTTGTTCTGATTCATTGATGCTGGCTGGATGGAGGCCAGCGTGGCCTATCGAGCGGATCGGTCTTGAAGCTGGACCATTGTCGCAGTGGCTTTTTGAAGGCTTGGCTACCGCCGGTTTGCCGGTGGTCTGCATAGAGACCAGGCATACAAAGGCCTTTCTCAAGGCGCAGGTTAACAAGACCGACCGCAACGATGCGCGCGGCATTGCCCAGATGATGCGCGTCAATCTGTACAAGCCTGTGCATGTGAAGACATTGACGAGCCAGAAGCGTCGCGCTTTGTTAACAGCCCGCAAATTACTTCAGGAGAAGGCCATTGCCATTGAGAACGACATCCGCGGATTGTTACGCAATTTCGGCCTTAGAGCGTCGGGCGCTAATCATGCAACACATTGAGCTGCTTTGAAGAAGTTTCGGCACTCTTGTGGCGAAAACAGATCGCAGACGGAGCCGAGGGCTCTCCATAGCTCGTCATAGGT
>NZ_JAOYTK010000070.1:0-1207 GCF_025846885.2 Brucella sp. HL-2
GCAATCCAGGCCGCTCCTCGCAAGTACCTCGTCACCGCGCGCCTTTGAGCGGAAGAATTCTGTTGACGCTTCCAGCCCAATTCCAGCCGCCGAAATCTGGACAATGCGTAAGGGAATGTCCTTCGTTGCCTCGACCAGACGCGCCACGGTCGTCACGTGGATGGCTTCAAGATCGTCTCGCGCGCCTTCTTGCAGTGCCCCGGCAGCGTTCACAACGACGTCGACATTGCCCAGCAACACTCGCCATTCGTCGACTGAGATTGTGGGAATGTCTCGGATTACCCATGCCGCATTAGCGTCTGCAGCAAGGGCTGCAAGACGTGACCGTCCTACACCGACAACTTCAAATCCGGCATTAGCCAAAGCCCGCATGCATGCTCTGCCGATGAGCCCGTATCCGCCCAAAACGATGGCCTTACGCATCAAAGCCCCCATGGATGTACGATGTTATGTATTAGCCCCTCAGTATTGTCGTGAGCAGTGCGACTGAAACGCACGTGGGCGGCACCGCCGAACTTGGTTGGACGCCTCCTCCATTCGCACTTAATTTTTGAATGATCGGAATGGGGCCGGAAGACGACAGTCCGGTTTCGGCGGCTCCAGAAGCAATAGCTGCCGCGGAGCGCCGCCAGACAGCCAACAACCTATTTGATCACGCCATGGCCACCGATGGACATACAACCATTCCGTATAATAGCAAGGCTCGCTTAGCAGAATATAGACGGTGATATAGCAGCATCGTCTTGATGCGCATCCGGCGTCCCAGTATGGATTATACAGAAATGAATTGTTAGGGGGTAGCTTACATGATCATCAAAAGAATTTCCGTGACGGGTCTCTTTGGCAAATCAGGCGAGATCATATATGATTTGAATCCCGATTTGAACCTGATAACTGGGAGAAACGGATCCGGAAAAACCACAATCCTAAAACTTGCATGGTTCATCATAAGCGGTAACATTATTCATGCGTTACGCGAGGTGTCCTTCAGGGCTTGCACGATAGAAACGAATATTTACACCTGCTCAGTGCAGCGAACAGGAACGGCGCACTGTAAGGTGTTGATTGTCGCTGAGAACTGACCCGCTGGGGGTGCGGACGAAAACTTGGACTATCAGGGAGGTAGTTCATGTATTCCTACGAAGACCGGATGCGAGCAGTTGCGCTCTACATCAAGCTGGGCAAACGCCCGAAAGCGACTATTCGC
>NZ_JAOYTK010000071.1:0-1155 GCF_025846885.2 Brucella sp. HL-2
AGTATATCGAGCCGGGAATCGACGCCATATTTCTGGCAGACTCTTACGGGTACAGGCCGGGTAAATCGGCGTTGGACGCCGTGGGGGTTACGCGGAAGCGTTGCTGGAAATATGACTGGGTGCTCGAATTTGATATTAAAGCACTGTTTGACAACATCTCCCACGAGCTATTGCTAAGGGCAGTAAAGAGGCATGTGTCGAGTAATTGGGCGCTATTATACATCGAAAGGTGGCTGAAAGCACCGATGCTCAGGGATGGCAAGCTGGTCGAACGGGATCGCGGTACTCCGCAAGGGGGCGTGATCTCGCCGATTCTGTCGAACCTATTCCTGCATTATGCATTTGACCTCTGGATGCAAAGGACACTCCCAGACCTCCCATGGTGCCGGTACGCGGATGATGGACTGGTGCACTGTCGGACCGAAGACGAAGCAGTAGCCGTAAAGGCAATGCTTCGGGAGCGGTTCGCAGAATGCGAGCTCGAAATGCATCCCACCAAAACCAAGATTGTCTACTGCAGAGACTCGAACCGCAGGGGGCGATATCCGAATGTTTCTTTCGACTTCCTCGGATATTGTTTTCGACCGCGCACGGTGAAAAGCAGCCACGGCAACGTGTTCTGCAGTTTCGCGCCAGCGGTCAGCCCATCGGCGCTAAAGGCAATGCGGGAAACAATCAGGGACTTGAACATACGTCGTCGAACCGACGTGTCGATGGTCACTATCGCGCGCAAGCTCAATCCAATCCTCAGGGGCTGGATCGGGTACTATGGGCATTATACACCATCGGCGCTCACCCAACTACACGCTTACGTCAATCAGACATTACATGCGTGGGTGATGCGGAAGTTCAAGCGCTTCAAAGGGCGAAAGACGCTTGCAGGAAAATTCCTGAAACGGGTCGCCCGGAATAATGTAGGTCTCTTCGTGCACTGGCGTGGCGGTCCAAGCAACGCGTTTGCCTGATGGGAGCCGTATGAGGCGAGAGTCTCACGTACGGTTCTGAGAGAGCGGAGCCTCAATGAGGTTCCGCTACTCGCCTGCGCGATAACTGGCTGTCAAACAGTATCTTTGAAACCTATGACCAGGTTGTAGATCATTGTTGTCAGGCTTGGCGAAAGCTCCTTGCTGATCCATGGACTATCATTTCAATCGG
>NZ_JAOYTK010000072.1:0-1150 GCF_025846885.2 Brucella sp. HL-2
ACCTTGAGTGGAGTGAGAAGCGCAATTGCGCTTCTCCTCCCCGAACCGTACGTGCACCTTTCAGCGCATACGGCTCTCCATTCAGCCTTGGCCCATGGCCATAGCAACGTCATGATAGCGTGAGGTGATGGTGTTACGAGTCTCAATCCGGAAGATGTATGGATTGATCTCCGGATTCCGCCACCGGAACTGCGCTTTTGGACTTGAGACCAGACGGCGCAGCGCTTTGCCGACAGGGTTCCCGCGTTCATTTGGTTCATAGACAAGCCAAGTCTTTGCTTTGCCTGCCTCTGGCGCTCGATACCATTTCTGCATCAAGGGTTTGATGCGGGAACGATATTTCCGCGCCAGCCAATGCGCCATTTTCCAGAACACGACTGTGTCGATGTGCTGGAAAGTACGCGCTGTGAAGTGCGTGAACTTATAGAATGCCGCCCATCCCGCCAATTGGCGGTTGAGTTGGCCTACCATGTCGACTTTGCTAGTATCATGATTGCCAGAAAGGATTTTGGACAGTTTGCGAGCAAACGCCACAGCCTTTTCTCTGGGTATCGTTGTAACGACGCACATGCGTCCGTTCGACCCGCGCTTACGAATAATCCGATGCCCCAGAAAGACAAACCCGTCATTGACGTGGGTGATATGGCTCTTATCCATATTCAGCGTCAGCTTAAGTTTGTCTTCCAGAAAAGCACGACATTCTTCGCGGATTTCCTCTGCCTGAGCCTTCGTCCCTTTGACGATAACCACAAAGTCATCGGCATAGCGACAGTAGGCAGCAGCGGGCTTCCATTGCCGGTTCTCACGAACTGCAATCGGACTTCCTTGTTTGATGCGGAAGTTCCATGCCCAGCGATCCTTTCGGACTTTCTTGTTCAGGTATTTCGCCTCCAGCCACATATCAAACTCATGGAGCATGATGTTGGACAGGAGTGGTGACAGAACGCCACCTTGCGGAACACCTTCGCTTGAAGCCGTAAACAGGCCACGATCAATGTGACCTGCCTTCGGGAACCGCCAGAGAAGATCAACAAACCGTCCGTCCTGTACCCGACGCCGCACACATTGAAGAAGCAGTCGATGATGAACTGTGTCGAAGTAACTTGCCAAATCACCTTCGATGATCCAGCGGCCCTTCGTTCCACCACCA
>NZ_JAOYTK010000073.1:0-1024 GCF_025846885.2 Brucella sp. HL-2
GCAAAAAATACCCAACCGGTTCAAAATAAACACCCTGGCGCGGGGTGGAGCAGCCCGGTAGCTCGTCAGGCTCATAACCTGAAGGCCGCAGGTTCAAATCCTGCCCCCGCAACCAAATCAGAAATAGCCCCGTCTCCGACGGGGCTATTTGCGTTTAAAGCCAGTGAAAGCCGGGAAAGACAAAGTCATCCCAATAAAGTCACGACGCCAGCAAATCCATATCCCAATATCGTGATAGCAAAGAATTTTGTCGCCCCGCGGCAAACTGATAGAAGCTCAAGCGAAACTATCTCAACGGAGACCGTGATGAAGCTCTATTACAAACCCGGCGCATGTTCATTGGCACCCCACATCGTGCTCAGCGAAGCGGGCTTTTCCTACGACCTTGAAGTGGTCGATCTCAAGGAAAAGAAGACAGCGAGTGGTGCCGACTACCTGAAAATCAATCCTCGTGGTGCAGTACCTGCTATCGAGGTTGAATCCGGTGTCGTGATTACGCAGAATGCAGCAATTCTGCAGTATATCGGTGATCATTCTGACGTTGCAGCCTTCAAGCCTGCCTATGGCACGATTGAACGTGCCTGTTTGCAGGAAGCGCTCGGCTTCTGCGGCGATCTGCATACAGCGTTCGGCGGTCTGTTCGCGCCCAATTTGGCTGAAGAAGCAAAGGCCACAGTGGTTGCCTCCATCAATCGTCGTATGGGGCAGCTTGAAACGATGCTTTCAAGCGACCAGGACTTCTGGCTTGGGGCCGATTTTACGCAACCCGATGCCTATGTATCCGTCATCATCGGTTGGGGCCTCATGATGAAGGTCGATCTTACGGCCTATCCGAAGGCCCTTGCTCTGCGCGAACGCGTCATGGCGCGCCCTGCCACCCGAAAGGCCCTCAAAGAAGAAGGCCTGCTCTAGGCTCCAAACCCAATTAAACATTTGATCAAATTACTTCTTCATGATTCACTCTCCTGATAACGGGAGTTTTGGAGCATGGCAGGAGAATTCTGGCTTGATGATCGGCAATGGG
>NZ_JAOYTK010000074.1:0-1023 GCF_025846885.2 Brucella sp. HL-2
GTTACAATCTCAGAGAAGGTTGTGCAGCGGTTGATGAAACAGGAGAACCTGATCGTTGCCACGCCAAAGCGGCGGCGATACCGCTCTTATCTGGGAGAAATCAGTCCTTCACCTGAGAACCTCATTAACCGCGAGTGAAAGGCCGATCTTCTACCAGACATCAGGTCGGGGTACGTTCGTCCCTTTGAGCTTTGAACCTGGCGAAGCATTTCAATTCGACTGGTCAGAAGACTGGGCAATTATCGGCAATGAACGGACAGAGCTTCAAGTCGCCCATACGAAGCTAAGTTATTCCAGAGCCTTTATCATTCGTGCTTATCTCACACAGTCTCATGAGATGCTGTTTGACGCTCGCAACCATGCATTCCGTGTGCTTGGTGGCGTTTCACGGCGTGGCATTTATGACAATATGCGTACAGCCATCGATAAGGTCGGTCGAGGCAAAGAACAGGACGTCAATATTCGCTTTCAAGCGATGGCTAGCCAATATCTGTTTGAACCAGGCTTCTGCAATCCAGCATCGGGTTGGGAGAAGGGACAGATTGAGAAGAATGTTCAGGATTCTCGGCATCGGTTCTTTCAACCCGTTCCACGATTCGCTTCGCTGAATGAATTGAACGACTGTCTGGAGGAGCGTTGCAAGTTTTTCTGGGCAACGACAACGCATGGTAAAATGCGTGACACCATAGCCGATCTTTTGATGGCTTCGTCGAATATACCAAGCGCGTATCACCGACCTGCCTCGTTCACTTTGATTGTACGCGTTGCTGCAATCAACACCTTGTGGTTTTGGCGGATACCCATGGCGACCCGGCACGTGAAGAACAACAGATACTCGGGCTCCGAGCTCATCTGCCTGCAGGCTTTCTTATTATTCCCGTCAATGCCCACTCTCTCAGCTCTTTGACTGGTTCAATTCGAACAATTGCCCTTGACCGCCCCTATGGCAATCACCCGTTCGTTGCCGTCGATCATTACGCAGGTGGAGAATTGGCAGCGCGCCACCTGCTTGGACTAGGACAC
>NZ_JAOYTK010000075.1:0-846 GCF_025846885.2 Brucella sp. HL-2
TTGAAGACTGAAGAACCGGGTGGCCGCAAGGCGGGCGTCAAGGTCGGTTCGGTTTCCGAACTGGTCGAGAAGCTCAAGGCCGATGGCGTATTGTAAGAAATCGGAAGGGACAAGATAAATGGCTATTCTTCTTATTGCCGAACATGACAATGCAAGCCTTTCCGATCAGACCGCAAAGGCACTGACGGCTGCCGGTAAAATCGGTGGCGATGTGGACGTGCTGGTTGCAGGCAAGGGTGCGAAAGCTGCAGCTGACGCAGCTGCAAAGCTTTCCGGTGTGCGCAAGGTTCTGCTGGCTGAAAGCGATGCGCTGGAAAACCGTCTGGCTGAGCCATTGGCAGCACTCATTGTTGAACTTGCAGGCCAGTACGACACGATCATCGCACCAGCAACCACTTCGGCCAAGAACGTGCTTCCACGCGTTGCAGCACTTCTCGATGTGATGCAGCTTTCTGAAATCATGGAAGTGGTGTCCGCTGATACGTTCAAGCGTCCGATCTATGCAGGCAATGCAATCCAGACTGTGCAGTCAACTGATGCCAAGAAGGTCATCACCGTTCGTACGGCTTCGTTCCAGGCTACCGGCGAAGGTGGCTCGGCTGCAGTTGAAAGCGTGAATGCTGCGAGCGATCCGGCACTGTCGAGCTTTGTTGAGAACGCGCTTTCGGGTGGTGATCGTCCGGAGCTGACCTCTGCCAAGATCATTATCTCGGGCGGTCGTGCACTTGGTTCATCGGAAAAATTCCAGGAAGTGATCCTGCCTGTTGCTGACAAGCTTGGTGCTGCGGTTGGTGCCAGCCGTGCGGCAGTTGATGCGGGCTATGCACCAAACGACTGGCAGGTTGG
>NZ_JAOYTK010000076.1:0-842 GCF_025846885.2 Brucella sp. HL-2
TAGGGTCCAGACTCAATTGAGCCACCATGTGACGATGGCAGCGATATAGCATGTGGCTGTAAAGTTCAGCATGAGCTTGTCATATCGTGTCGCGACCCTCCTCCAGTCCTTGAGGCGGCAAAAGGTGCGTTCGATGATGTTTCGGCGGCGGTAGGCAATTGGGTTGAAAGGTTTGATCCGCTTACGGGTCGGATTATTTGGAATGACCGGTTCAGTGCCGCGAGCTTTGAGAAAATCGCGTAACGCGTTGCTATCGTAAGCCGTATCGGCAGCGCACAGGTTGCTTGGCGGCAGTGGCTCAAGCAGTGGGATGGCAATGGGAGCGTCACCGCGCTGCCCAGGGGTTATTCTCAGTGCGACTGGGCGGCCACAACCATCGACAACAGCATGTATTTTTGTCGATCTGCCGCCTCGCGATCGACCGATGGCTTGAGCTTCCGCCCCCCTTTTCCGCCAGCAGCAGATCGGTGCGCCTTTGCGGTGGTGCTGTCGATCATGTGAATGTCGCGATTGGTCGTCTGCACCAGTGCTTCGAATAGTTGCCGCCATATGCCTTTGGCAGACCAACGATGGAAACGATTGTAGATGGTTGTCGAGGGACCGTAGAAAGCGGGGCAATCCTGCCACCGACAGCCAGTGCGCAGCACATGGATGATGCCGCTAATCACCCGGCGGTCGTCAGTTCGATGCGCGCCGGGTTGGTTCGTTGGAAGCAAAGGAGCGATCACTGCCCATTGCCGATCATCAAGCCAGAATTCTCCTGCCATGCTCCAAAACTCCCGTTATCAGGAGAGTGAATCATGAAGAAGTAATTTGATCAAATGTTTAATTGGGTTTGGAGC
>NZ_JAOYTK010000077.1:0-817 GCF_025846885.2 Brucella sp. HL-2
GGTGTTGTCACGTTAAGTTGCCCAAGCCGATAATGGGCTGATGCTCTCGGATTTCAGGCAAGGCAGGCCGCACTTTTCCACGCGTCTAACGCTTCGAGGCGATGATAGCGAATTGTTTGTGCGGCACGGCGGTGGGGTGGAACTGAAAAGCGGTTGCGGGTAGCGGAGTGCATGTACACGAACCGTTGCAACGCTCCCGGCGATCGGTGGCCTTGCATGGTTCGCTCCCGTTTTCGAAACGGCAGGTGGCTGTTCTCAGCCCTATTATTGAGGCCCTTGTGCGACCAATGATCGAGGCTGGGTGCTACGTCTGCCTTTGCCGCACCATAGGAGCGAAGTTTATCGGTGACGATCCGTTTGGGAACAAAGCCGTATCGCTTCATCAACGCCACCAGCAGACGCTTTGCCGCTTTTTTGTCACGCCGCTTTTGCAAAATTTCTTCGAGAACGGTGCCATGCTGATCGACCGCACGCCAAAGCCAGAATTTGGTTCCAGCGCATTTCACCACGACTTCGTCCAGATACCAAACATCGCCGGGACGCGCCTGTCGTCGCCGCAAATTGCGAGCGATCTGAGGTCCAAACTTAGTGATCCAGCGACGGACAGTCTCATAGGAAACGTCCATCCCGCGTTCGAGCAGCATTTCCTCAACTGCACGCAGGCTAAGGTTGAACCGCAGGTAAAGCCAAACTGCATGAGCAATGATCTGTGGTGCAAAACGGTAGCGCTTGTAGTTGATATCTGGTGTTTGCATCACCGAAATTTATGTGAAGCCCGACACGCAGGCAACCGTAAACAGCTTAACGTGACAACACC
>NZ_JAOYTK010000078.1:0-805 GCF_025846885.2 Brucella sp. HL-2
ACTCACCGCCAGTGCCAGAGCGAAAAGAATTAGAGCGCCAGCTCGAAACACTGCAGCACGATATTCAGAAACTGCAGCTTGAGCACGACCTTTTGAAGAAAGCGACCGAACTCATAAAAAAAGAACTGGGCGTCGATCTGCAACTCCTGAGTAATCGGGAGAAAACGCTGTTGGTTGACGCCCTAAAAGATCTTTATCAACTCCCGGATCTGCTTGCTCAGTTGGGACTGGCGCGCAGCTCATATTTTTATCATCGAGCCCGCATGAGGATGACCGACAAGTACCTCCCTATACGTCAAAACATCACCGAAATCTTCGAAGCCAACCGTCGATGCTATGGCTACCGCAGGCTACAGGCGTCATTGGCCAAACAATGCGTTACAATCTCAGAGAAGGTTGTGCAGCGGTTGATGAAACAGGAGAACCTGATCGTTGCCACGCCAAAGCGGCGGCGATACCGCTCTTATCTGGGAGAAATCAGTCCGGCACCCGAGAACCTTATTAATCGCAACTTCCAGGCCACAGCGCCGAATGAGAAATGGCTGACTGATATCACTGAATTCCATATCCCGGCTGGCAAGGTGTATCTCTCACCCATCATCGACTGTTTCGATGGTTTGGTTATCAGCTGGTCACTCGGAACGAGACCAGATGCGGAATTGGTCAATATGATGCTTGATGCCGCCATAGAAACTGTGACCGACGCAGATAAACGGCCAATAGTGCATTCTGATCGCGGTGCACATTATCGCTGGCCGGGTTGGCTATCGAGGATCAGTGATGCGAAGCTGGTGCGCTCAATGTC
>NZ_JAOYTK010000079.1:0-730 GCF_025846885.2 Brucella sp. HL-2
AAGCTTGCTGGAACATAGCTTTTCCTCCTGACCCAATGAATCATCAATCTAAAAAGCGCGAAATGCCAACAAATATCACCCTCTTTAACGATTCAAAATAATCGCCCCACGCTCTAACTTATAAGATTTTTACTATCGAAACCCATTCGGCATCCAACCGATCGCTCACATCGATGCCGGTCTGGCTGAAGCCCGTTAAAAAGGTCGCAGGCGTTGCATGCGCCGTTGGGCATGGTGTCGTCGAGGTTTGGCCACTGAACTAGCCAGTATTACAGCCAAACGGTCAGTGGCTATGAGTTATAGGGGGTTGACATAGCTGAGATGGATTTGTAGCGTAATGCCCGCCATCAGTGCGGGATCTAACCCACAATGAAGCTCGGGGACGCCTGGATTCCCAGATGAGCCAAATTCCTCAATGATTTCACTAAATTATTTTTCACATTCGCAAATGTATCAAAGGTTTGTGCTACAGTGGGGCACGGCGTCAAGGGACATGCACAGGCGGAAATTATTTCCGCTCGAACGATAAACCCGGCACCGCCCCTTGAGCGATGCCGCGTATTCCATAACTGTTCGATCACTAATGCGATCAGATTGGTTGCTATTCAACCGTCACCGACTTCGCGAGATTACGCGGCTGATCGACGTCAGTACCCATAAGAATTGCGGTGTGATAAGCCAGCATCTGGATCGGCAGAGCATAGACCAGCGGCGTGATAAATTCTGGCAC
>NZ_JAOYTK010000080.1:0-607 GCF_025846885.2 Brucella sp. HL-2
CGGTAGAGCAAAGCCGCCCGGACGTTCTGGAAATGAGGCAATGTTGGTTCGAGGAGCAACTCGATCTCGATCCAGAGCGGCTCGTATTCATCGACGAGACTTGGACTGCGACCAATATGGCACGTACTCATGGGCGATGCCGCAAAGGCGAGCGGTTGCGGATGGGTTTTCCTCACGGTCATCGCAAGACGACCACATTGGTTGCCGGCCTGCGCAACACGGGAATGGTGGCGCCACTTGTCATAGACGGACCAATCAACGGTGAATGGTTCGAGGCGTATGTCGCTCAGGTTTTGGTTCCTACATTGAAACCAGGCGACGTTGTCATCCTCGATAATCTGTCCAGCCACAAAAGGCCGGCAGCAAGGGAATTGATCGAAGCGGTTGGCGCGACAATGATGTTCCTTCCGCCCTACAGCCCAGACTTCAACCCTATAGAGAAGGCATTCTCCAAACTGAAGGCACTCTTACGAAAGGTCGCTGAAAGAACCGTCACTGGGCTTTGGGACCGCATCGGCAAGTTGATTGATCTGGTCGAACCGCAAGAGGCTCAGAATTACTTCAACTCGTGTGGATACGATCCAACATGAAAGGGAAACGCTCTAGT
>NZ_JAOYTK010000081.1:0-532 GCF_025846885.2 Brucella sp. HL-2
ACATCGGTTCCCAGAAGTGCGACGACTGCGTTCTCGGCTATTGCCTTAACAGGTTGCACGATCGTTGATAGGCGCGGTGTGGTAAGGCGAGCCAACGGAATGTCGTCAAAGCCAATGATGGAAACATCACGGGGAATGGAGATGCCGTAATCCGACGCCCCGCGCATAATACCAATTGCCTGCTGATCGCTCGAGGCCGCGATTGCTGTCGGCAGCTCCTCGCGCTTTCGCATAAAGAGTTGTGCGGCCAGCGCCTCGCCGGAATTATAGTCGAAACCAGCTTCCAGTAGTTCAGGCATAGGCATCTCTGCCTCGCCAGACTGAATGGCGCGCTGGCAGTAATCCAGAAACCCCTTCCGTCGCTCAGCAGAAATTGTGAGGTTGGATGGACCCGAAATATAGGCAATCTTTCGGTGTCCTAGTCCAAGCAGGTGGCGCGCTGCCAATTCTCCACCTGCGTAATGATCGACGGCAACGAACGGGTGATTGCCATAGGGGCGGTCAAGGGCAATTGTTCGAATTGAACCAGTCA
>NZ_JAOYTK010000082.1:0-515 GCF_025846885.2 Brucella sp. HL-2
TAAGCTTGCTGGAACATAGCTTTTCCTCCTGACCCAATGAATCATCAATCTAAAAAGCGCGAAATGCCAACAAATATCACCCTCTTTAACGATTCAAAATAATCGCCCCACGCTCTAATGACGATCCCTGGCGTCGGCCCTGTTACCTCGCTTGCTTTCATTGGCACCATCGATGTCCCGGCGCGATTCAGTAAATCACGCGCAGTCGGTTCAGCGTTGGGGCTGACACCTGTCCTCAACCAGTCAGGTGAAAGTCATCGTATCGGCCGTGTTTCCTTATGTGGGGATAGCATAATGAGAGCTTTGCTTTATGAAGCAGCTCAGGTCATGTTGAGCCGGGTGAAGAAATGGTCTTGGCTGAAAGCCTGGGCGATGAATATCGCCAAACGACGTGGCCGGCAAAAAGCAATCGTTG
Source organism: Brucella sp. HL-2 (assembly GCF_025846885.2). Lineage (NCBI taxonomy): Bacteria > Pseudomonadati > Pseudomonadota > Alphaproteobacteria > Hyphomicrobiales > Brucellaceae > Brucella > Brucella sp. HL-2. Next base: position 416 of record NZ_JAOYTK010000082.1, read on the forward strand.
CACTCGCTCGCCGGATGGCCGTGATCATGCATCGTATGTGGAGAGATGGCACGGAATTCCATTGGACAAAAGACAGCATGTCGGCAGCCATTTAAAACGA